>DASRGK010000068.1:0-58730 GCA_035651055.1 Bauldia sp. | reverse complement strand
CGCCAAGAATGTGGGCCGGCCCTTCGCCATCGTCCTCGACAATGTGGTGATCTCGGCCCCGACCATCCGCGAGCCGATCCTCGGCGGCTCCGGCCAGATCAGCGGCTCCTTCACCGTCGAGACCGCCAACGACCTCGCGATTCTGCTCCGCGCCGGTTCGCTGCCGGCAAAGCTGACCATCGTCGAGGAGCGCACGATCGGCCCGAGCCTCGGCCGCGACTCGATCCGCGCCGGCATCATCGCCACCGTCGTCGCCACCGTCGCGATCGTGGTCTTCATGGTCGTCTGCTACGGCCTGCTCGGCCTCTTCGCGGATATCGCGCTGGTCGGCAACAATTTCCTGATGCTCGGCATCCTGACCGCGCTCGGGGCGACGCTGACGCTCCCAGGCATTGCCGGCATCATCCTGACCATGGGCATGGCGGTCGACGCCAACGTGCTCATCTACGAACGAATGCGCGAGGAGCAGCGCGCCGGGCGCACCGCCATCTCGGCGCTCGATATCGGCTTCCGCCGCGCCTTCGCCACCATCATCGACTCGCACCTGACCGCGCTCATCGCGGCGATCGCGCTGTTCTGGCTGGGCTCGGGTCCGATCCGCGGCTTCGCCGTGACGCTCGCCATCGGCATCATCGCCACGCTGTTCACCGCCTACCTGGTGACGCGGTTCATCGTTTCGATCTGGGTGCGCGTCGCGCGTCCCAAAGTCATCCCGCTTTAGGCTCGCACCATGCGCTGGCGCCCCATCCGCCTCATCCCCGACGACACCAATCTCCCGTTCATGGACTGGGCGCGGATCAGGACGCCGATTTCGCTCGTCCTCATCGTCGTCTCGTTCGCGCTCTTCTTCACGGTCGGCGTCAATGCCGGCATCGACTTCAAGGGCGGCACCGTCATCGAGGTGCGCACCACCAACGGCCAGGATGCCGACGTCGCCGGCCTCCGCGCGAAGACCAATTCGCTCGGCCTCGGCGAGGTCCAGATCCAGACGATCGGCGACGCGAAGAGCGTGCTCATCCGCGTCGCGGCGCAGGAAGGCGGCGAGGCGGCCCAGCAGGCGGTCGTCGAGAAGGTGAAGGCGGCGCTCGGCACCACCGATTACGAATTCGACCGCGTCGAGGTGGTCGGCCCGCGCGTCTCCGGCGAACTGGCGCAGACCGGCACGCTGGCCGTGCTCGTCACCATCATCGGGATCATGCTCTACATCTGGTTCCGCTTCGAATGGCAGTTCGGTGTCGCCGCCGTGGCGACGCTCGTCCATGACGCCATCCTGACGGTTGGCTTCTTCGCCCTCACGCAGATCGATTTCGACCTGTCCTCGATCGCCGCCATCCTGACGATCATCGGCTATTCGCTGAACGACACCGTCGTCATCTTCGACCGCATCCGCGAGATATTGCGGAAGTACAAGCAGATGCCGATCCGCGACGTCATCGACCTCGCCACCAACCAGACGCTGGCGCGCACCATCATGACCTCGCTGACGCTGCTCCTTGCGCTCGGCGCGCTGTTCGTCTTCGGCGGCCCGGTCATCCGCTCGTTCACCGCCGCGATGCTCTGGGGCATCTTCGTCGCCACCGCCTCGTCGATCTTCATCGGCGGCCCGATCCTCATCTACTTCAACATCCGGCCGAAGACCGTCGCGCCGGCCGCCGAAGACGCGGACGCCGGCGCCGCCAAGGCCTGATGCCGATCACCGTCCGGGACGCGCATTACCCCGGACGCGCCCCGATCGACGCCTACGGCAACGGCGGCTTCCGCTTCGCCGGCATGTCCCATCGCGGCTCGCTGCTGTGCCTGCCGAGCGGCATTCACGGCTGGAAGGAGCCGGCGCTCGACGAGGCCGGCCTGGCCGCGGTCTTCGCCGAGGCCGAGGCCATCGACGTGCTTCTGGTCGGCACCGGCATCTCGCTCGTCCCCTTGCCGAAGGCGCTGCGGGAGAGCTTCCGCGCGTCCGGGATCGTCGCCGAGCCGATGTCGACCGGCGCGGCCGTCCGCACCTTCAACGTGCTCCTGGCCGAGGAACGCGCCGTCGCCGCCGCGCTCATCGCGGTGACCTGACGCAACTCGCACTACCCGTCATCCCCGGCGAGCCCCGGAGGGGCGAGGGAAGGGGACCCTGTATCCGCGGTCGGTGCAGAACGGATCAAACCGCTGGGCGCGACACATCAACCAATCTCGCGGATACTGGATCCCCGCTTTTGCGGGGATGACGGTCCGTGGTTCCCGCGGGAAGTGGTGGGCATGCGCCTCCGTCCCGATCCCGGTGGACTGCCCCATCGGCGCGGGCCATATCTCCGCCGATGGACGTCTTTGCCGAATGCGCCAATGTCCTGCGCGATCTCGACCGCGACCGCTACCTCGCGGACCTCTTCGCGCCGGAGGCAACGCGCAAGCATCTCTTCGCCCTTCACGCCTTCAACGCCGAGGTCGCGGCCGTGCGCGACCGCGTCAGCGACCCGCGGCTCGGCGAGATCCGGCTGGCCTGGTGGCGGGAGGCGCTGCCCGACGGCGGACGCGGCCATCCGGTCGCCGTCGCGCTCGCCGAAACCATCGCCACCCTTCATCTGCCGTTCGATGCTTTCGAGCGGCTTCTACAAGCGCGCGTCTTCGACCTCTATGACGACCCGATGCCGAGCCTGAACGATCTCGAGGGCTACGCCGGCGACACCGCTTCGGCGCTCTTCCAGCTCGGTGCGATCATCCTTGCCGGTGGCCGCAATCCCGGCACCGCGGAACTCTCCGGCCATGCCGGCGTCGCCCTCGCCACGGCCGCGATCCTTCGCAGTCTCGCGCGCGATCCGGTCGGGAACCGGAGCTTCCTTCCCGCCGATCTTGCCGGGCATCACGGCCTCGACGTGGCGACCGTGGTTCCGGGCGCGGCCTCGCCGCAGCTCAAGGCCGTCGTCGCCGATCTCGTCCGCAACGCGCGCCGGCACCTCGATGCGGCGCGCGCGCTTCTCGCCTCAAGCGACTCCGTGGTCCGCCCGTCCTACCTGCCGTTGGTGCTGGTCGAGCCCTATCTCGCGCGCGTGGACAAAGCCGGCTTCGATCCCCGGCCCGCCGGGCCGGATATCCCCCAATGGCGTCGCCAGTGGCGGCTCTGGCGAGCGTCCGGATCGGCGTCTCCGATCTGACCCTGTCCGGTTATTCCGCAGCCAATTCCGCCTTGATCCCGAGCCATCCGTCGAGCGATTCCAGAGCTCTTGCCGTGATGGCGCGTTTCTTCGCTTGTCCCCGCTCGAGGGAAGACATTTTCCTCCCGCCGGTTTTCCGCTCGACCGGCTCCATCGGCGGAAACAGGCCGAAATTGACGTTCATCGGCTGAAACGAGCGGTTGGGCGCGGATTCGTCGGCGATATGGCCGCCGGTGATGTGGCCGAGAATCGCGCCGAGCGCGGTGGTTGCCGGCGGCGGCGAAATGGCTTGATTCAGCCGTTCCTCAGCGGCAAACCGGCCGGCCAGCAGCCCGATCGCCGCCGATTCCACGTACCCCTCGCAGCCGGTGATCTGTCCGGCAAACCTGAGGCGCGGCAAGGCTTTGAGCCGGAGCGTCCGGTCGAGGAGCTTCGGAGAATTGAGGAACGTGTTCCGGTGCAGCCCGCCCAGCCGCGCGAACTGGGCGTTCTTCAGCCCTGGAATCATTCGGAAAATGTCAGCCTGGATGGCATAGCGGAGCTTCGTCTGGAAGCCGACCATGTTGAACAGCGTGCCGAGCGCATTGTCCTGTCTAAGCTGCACTACCGCATAGGGTTTTTCGTCCGGCCGGAGCGGGTTGGTGAGCCCCACCGGCTTCATCGGTCCGAAACGAAGCGTCTCCCGCCCGCGCTCGGCCATCACCTCGATCGGCAGGCAGCCGTCGAAATAGGGCACCTTCTCCCAGTCATGCGCCTTGTGCTGCTCGCCGGAAAGGAGAGCATTTACAAAGGCTTCGTACTCGTCCTGGTTCATCGGGCAGTTGATGTAATCGGCGCCCGTGCCGCCCGGTCCTGCCTTGTCATAGCGCGACTGGAACCAGGCGATGTCCATGTCGATCGTCTCGAAATGCACGATCGGCGCGATCGCATCGAAGAAGGCGAGGGCGTCCTCGTCGGTGAGTTCGCGAATCGCCGCGGCAAGCGGCGCCGAGGTGAGCGGTCCGGTCGCGATTATGACGCTGTCCCAGTCACTTGGCGGCAGGCCTGCGACCTCGCTCCGGTCAAGGATGATCAGCGGATGCCCGGCAATCGCCGCCGTGACCGCATCGGCGAATCCATCGCGGTCGACCGCCAGCGCCCCGCCGGCCGGCACCTGATGCGCATCGGCGGACCGCATGATCAGCGAGCCCGAACGCCGCAGTTCCTCGTGCAGGAGCCCGACGGCGTTGAGTTCGCGGTCGTCCGAGCGGAATGAGTTGGAGCAGACGAGTTCCGCCAGCCGGTCGGTCTTGTGCGCCTCGGTCGAGCGCGCCGGACGCATCTCGTGGAGGACCACGGGAATGCCCCGGCTGGCGAGCTGCCAGGCCGCCTCGCAGCCGGCAAGGCCGCCGCCGATGACATGGACGGGTTTCATGGCCGGAGGATTAGCCGAACGGCCTTGGCCTGTCAGGCCGTTCCTCAAAAGAAAACGCCCGCCAGGGGAGGAGGATGGCGGGCGTTTCCTATGGGCGGGTGCCGGTTTCCGGGAGGAGTGGAAACCGGCGCCCTTATCGTCGGGGCTCGGGAGGAGGGAGCCCCAGGCGAATGCGTGCTACGCGCGAGCGTGCTGGCGCGCGATGGCGGGGATGTCGGCGCGATTGATCCCGAGATCCTCGAGCTCGCGGGTCGTCAGCCGCATCAGCTCGTTGTAGGTGTCGCGGTACTTCCGCCAGTTCTTGTAGGTGCGGACAAGTGCGTTGTTCATGGTGGCAGCCTTTCTGCAATCTCGTGGCTATGGGGAACGACCATTGCCGACGCGAAAGGTAAGTGCATAGCTCAGTCATTTGGAGCGCCAATCATGCATATCTGCCGCCCGCTTTGTGCAGAGCAATAAAAACTGCGCGTTTCTGCTGCGATGCGGCAGAAAAGCTGACGCTTTCTTAACCAATTCGTGAAAAAGCCGCCGATCTGAGTGCGGCGAGGATCGGCGTCTGGCCCTTGAGAAGGCGGATTTCGGCCTCCTTCAGGCCGAACCATGCGCCCCGGTCGACCTCGGGGAAGCGCGCGATTCGTCCGGACTTCGGCGGCCATTCCAGATCGAACATGTTGCTGGTCAGCTTGGTCGGATCGAGGTCGCCTTGTGCCGCAAAGGCGGTGACCACCTTGCCGCCCGGCTGCCGAAAGCTCCCCAAGGGAAGGAACGGCCCTTCCGGCGGCGCGACCCCGGTTTCTTCCCTGAATTCGCGCCTGGCCGCCGCCAGCGGATCCTCACCGGGTCCGCAGACGCCTTTGGGGATCGACCAGGCGCCGGCGTCCTTCTTGGCCCAGAACGGCCCTCCGGGGTGGACCAGGAAAACCTCGGGCCCGCCGGGCGTCAGACGGTAAAGGAGCAACCCGGCGCTTTGGACCGGCATGGTTGGCGCGTCAGGCCTTCAGCATCCATTCGTGGGCGGGATCGTTGAAGAAGCGCCATTGGCGCCGCGGCCCCGCCATGACGTTGAGATAGTAGAGGTCGTACCCGTGCAGCGCCGCGCAGGGGTGATAACCGCGCGGCACCAGCGTCACGTCGCCATCCTCGATGGTCATCGACACGTCGAGCGACCGGTCGTCCGTGTAGATCCGCTGGAAGCCGAAGCCCTGCCTCGGGTTGAGCCGGTGGTAGTAAACCTCCTCCAGGCGCGTCTCCTCGGGAAACGCGTCCCGGTCGTGCTTGTGCGGCGGATAGCTGGAAGCGTTGCCGGCCGGCGTGATGACTTCGACGACCAGCAAGCTGTCCGCCGGGTCGGATTCGTTGATGATGTCCGTGACGTAGCGGACGTTGTTGCCCTTACCGCGGGTCATCACCGCATGACTGTCGGGTCCGATGCGCCGGGGAGGGCGGCTGCCGGGCTTTCCGGGCGACGAGCAGACCGCCAGTTCGACCGGCGTCGTCGCCCGTAGCTTCCAGGATACGCCGGCCGGGACATAAACTGCGTCCGCCTTGCCGGCAAACGGATCAGGGCGACCTCCGACTTCGCCGAATCGCTCGCCTCCAGCCTCAACCGCGCCCTTGCCGCCGATGAAAACAAGGCAATGCTCGCGCTCGCCGGTCTCGGCCGCCGCCGTCTCTCCCGGCGCGATCCTGTAGAGGTCGAAGCCGACATATTCCCAGCCCGCGCTGGCCGGCGTGACGCTGACGACGCGATGGCCCCGGTCGGGCGGGTGAGGGCGAATGTGGAGACGGGTCATGGCTCTGGCGCTGCGCTGGTGAAGGGGCGGAGCAATCCTACGCCGCTCGGGCGCCGCCCGCACGCTCCCAGGCGCGTGTGAGGCGGCCGAACCGCGACGCCATATCGGCGATGGCCGCGCGGTCGTCGATGGCACCGGCGAGCCATTTTTCGGCGGCATCGTTGAAGATCGTCCGGCCGACGGCGAAGCCCTTGACGATCGGCGCAGCCGCCGCGGCAGCGAATGCCGCCTCCAGCTCTTCCTCCGGCGCTTCGAGGCCGAGGAGCACGACGCCGCGGCACCAGCGGTCGTTGTCGACGATCGCGGCCTCGACGTTCCGCCACGCAGCCGCCGAGGGCTGCGGCTCGAGTTTCCACCAGTCCGGCCTGATCCCGGCGGCGTAGATCGCATGGAGCACGCCCGCGGTAGTCGTGTCGCCGACAACGCCGTGCCGGCTCGAAATTATCTCGATGAGCAGTTCGAGATTGTTCTTCCGCGCCGCGTCATAGACGGTCCTCAGCGTCGCGATCTGATCCTCCATCAGCGCGCGGTCGTCGTCGGGATGGATGAAGGCTAGGCATTTCACCGTGTGCGTCACCGGCCATTCCGCCAGGCGGTCACCGATGTCGTTGCCGAATTCGAACCGGACCGGACGCGACCCCGGCAGCTCCACCGGCCGCCCGATCCAGAACGGTTGCCGCGCCGCGGCGAAGAGAGCCTCCCGGCCATACGTTTCGTCGAGCAGCACGCCGTAGCCTGGCCGTCCACCGGCGACCTCCGCCGCGGCAGCGACGGCCAGCGTCTTGAAGCCGTTGATCCGTGACCGCGGGACGCCGGCCCGGTCCGCGATCACCTCGAGCTGCGAGCGGTGATCGATGGCAAGCGCCATGAGCGATGCCGGCTGAGCCCGCCGCGTCTTCGCCCAGTGGATGTGATTGAGGGCTTCGTCCTTGCGCAGCGCGCGCTCGCTGCTGCCATGGGCTAGGAAATGCGACAGCTCCTCGAAGGTCGGATATTCCGGCGAACAGAGGAGCCGGGAGACGGCGAAAGCGCCGCAGGCATTCGCCCATGTCGCGGCGGTTGCGACCGGTTCCCCGCGCAGCCAGCCGCGCAGGAACCCCGCCATGAAGGCATCGCCGGCGCCCAGAACGTTGAACACTTCGACCGGGAAGCCCTTGCCGATGACGCCGCCCTCGATCGTATCGGGGATTGCGCCCTCGAAGACGACGCAGCCCATTGGCCCGCGCTTCAGCACGATTGTCGCCGGGGACGCCGCCCGGATGCGGCGGAGCGCGGCCAGAATGTCGTCCCCCCCGCCGGCGATCAGGACCTCTTCTTCGGTGCCCACGATCAGGTCGCAGGAGGGCACCACGGTCATCAGGTGCTCGGATACGCGCTCGGAACGAATGTAGCGCGACTCGCCCGCGCCATGCCCGGCAAGACCCCAGAGATTCGGGCGATAGTCGATATCGAAGACGACCCGAGACCCGTTGGCCTTGGCGAGGCGCATTGCCTTGCGCTGCGCCGCGTCGGTGTTCGGCTTGGAGAAGTGCGTGCCGGTGACCAGCACCGCCTTCGCCGAGGCGATGAACCCATCGTCGATATCGGCCTCGGAAAGCGCCATGTCGGCGCAGTTCTCGCGGAAGAAGATGAGCGGAAAGGCGTGGTCGCTCTCGACCGAAAGGAGCACCAGCGCGGTCAGCCTCTGCCTGTCGGTCTTGACGCCCCGCGTGACCACCCCCTCGCGTTCGAGCTGTTCGCGGATGAAGCGGCCCATCGGCTCGTCGCCGACCCCGGTGATCACGCCGGCTTTGAGACCGAGCCGCGCCGCGCCGATCGCGATGTTCGTCGGGCAGCCGCCGACAGCCTTGGTGAAGGAGGAAATATCTTCCAGCCGCGAGCCGATCTGCTTGCCGTAGAGATCGACGGAGGAACGGCCGATGGCAATGACGTCGAGAGCCGTTTCCGGCCGTGACATTCGCTTCCCACTCCTCCCGGGGTATGATCGCCGGACTTCGGCGCCGACGCTGTTTACAAGCCATGAAACATAGGTTCTAAACCAGCGTCAATTCAGAATTTTCGTTCCATGAGGGAGGACGTTATGGTCCGCTTCGGACTGCTTGGGGCCGGGCGCATCGGCAAGATTCACGGCGGCAATATTGCGCGGTCGCCCGGCGCGCAGCTCGTCGCGCTCGCCGACGCCGATCCGGCCGCGGCCAAGAGCCTGGCCGAGCAGACGGGAGCTTCGGTGCGCACCGTCGCCGAGATCATCGCCGCCAGCGACATCGATGCGGTGCTGATCGGCACGCCGACCGATACGCACGCGACCCTCATCGAGAAATGCGCGGCCACGAAGAAGGCGGTGTTCTGCGAGAAGCCGGTCGACCTCGACGCCAAGCGCATCGTCTCGTGCCTGAAGGTCGTCGAGGCTGCCGGCATCCCGCTGATGATCGGGTTCAACCGCCGCTTCGATCCGAACTTCGCCGCCCTCAAGGCGCGGCTCGACAAGGGCGCCGTCGGCCAGGTCGAGATGGTCACCATCATTTCGCGCGATCCCGGCCCGCCGCCGGTCTCCTATATCGAGCGCTCCGGCGGTCTTTATCGCGACATGATGATCCACGATCTCGACATGGCCCGCTTCCTTCTCGGCGAAGAGCCGACCGAGGTTCACGCCGTCGGCTCGGTCATGGTCGACAAGGCGATCGGCGCCGCCGGCGATGTCGATACGGCCATGGTCATGCTGAAGACCGCCTCCGGGAAGCTCTGCCAGATTTCCTGCTCGCGCCGTGCCACCTACGGCTACGACCAGCGCATCGAGGTGCACGGCTCCGAGGGCATGCTGCGCGCCGGCAACATCCACGAGACCACGCTCGAAGTGGCTGGGAAGGGCGGCTTCACCCGGGATCCCGTGCAGAACTTCTTCCTTGAGCGCTATGCCGACGCCTACCGCATGGAGCTCGCCGCTTTCATCGACGCGGTGACCAAAGGCAAGAAGCCGTCGCCGTCCGGCGAGGACGGCCTGATGGCGCAGCGCCTCGCCGACGCCTCCACCGAGTCGCACAGGACCGGGCAGCCGGTGAAATTCTGATCCGGCGGTGAAGGTCGTCGTCGTCGGATCGCAGGGCAGGATCGGCGCGCGCCTGATGCGCGCCTTTCCCGGTGCGATCGGCATCGACCGGAGGCCCGGCGCCGACGTCGTCGTCGACCTTGCCGATGCCGACTACGGCGCGGAGCCCCTCCGCGGTGCGCTCGCGGGGGCAACGACGCTCATCCACCTTGCTGCGGGATCCGGGATCGACGCCCCCGACGCGGTCCATTGGCAGGCGATTGGCTATTCGCTGCGGCTTCTCCTGGCCGCCCAGGCGGCCAGGATCGGCCACCTGATCGTCGCCTCGTCGGATTGGGCCGGGCCGGGGGAGGGCTTGCCGGTCAGCGTCTATGGTCACTCGCGGCGGGTGCTGGAAGCGCTTGCCGCGATGTACGGCGTGCCGCCGCGGCGCGCCACGGTCATCCGCGTCGGCTGGGTCCCGGCCTCGGTCGAGGAGGTCGCGACGGCGCCGGACTGGCTCGCGGCCAATCACTGGAGCGACGAGCGGCTGCTTGCCGAGTTCCGGCAGGCGATCGGCGGCGCCTAGGCTATTCGGCCGGGCTCGAAACGCCACGCCTTGCTCCGGCCGCGACCGCCAGCGCCATGGCGACGCAGAGCGTCGCGGAAAGCGAACGGAAGCCGGAATAGTCCGCCTCGACGATCTCGAGCTGGACCGTGGCGCTCGGCGCCAGGGGCGAGAAGGGACTGTCGGTGATCGCGATGACCGGCACCTTCCGCTCCGCCGCCTGGCGGGTGAGTTCGACCGTCATCGGCCAGTAGGGGGTGAAACTGACTGCGACCAGCGCGTCGTTCTTGCCGGCGCCGCCGACCTGCTCCGGTGCGAGCGCGCCGACCTGGTCGACGAGATGGGCGCGGAGCCCGAGCTTGCCGAGCGCATAGGCCAGGTAGGCGCAGACCGGAAACGCGCGGCGAAGTCCGAGAAGCAGGATCGTGTCTGCCGCGGCCAGGATTGCGGCCGCTCGGTCGAGCTCCTCGTCGGACACGCTCGACCGGACCCGCTCGATCGAGGCGAGAGCACTCTCGGTGAACCCTTCGAGCAGATCGCCGGCCGGCGTCTTGCCCTTGACCTTTCGGTCGCCCAACCGGGCGATGCGCTCGCGATAATCGGGCCAGCGCGACTTGAGCTGCGCACGAAACACGTCCTGCAGGTCGGTGAAGCCGGCGTAGCCGATGGTCTGGGCGAAACGGATGAGCGTCGATGGCTGGACCTTCGCCTGGCTGGCCACGCTGGCGACCGTCCCGAAGGCGATCTCGTCGGGATTCTCGAGCGCGAACGCGGCGACCTGAACCAGCCGCCGCGGCAGCTCATCCCGCCGCGCGAGCAGCAGATCCTTCAGGCCCTCGAAACTGCGCGGCGGCTGCGGCGCCGACATGCCGGCCTCCAGTTCGTGGCACAGCGGAACGGACGTTCCCCGGCGGAGCGAACGAACCGTTCCGCCGATGCAAAACGGGCGGAGACCGAAGTCCCCGCCCGTCGATCTTCTAGCTTAGCAACGGCGAACCGTTACTTGCCGACGCACGTATCCGCGGTCTCGGGCGTGCAGACGTCGAGGCCGGTGTAGGTCGGATCCGCCGGGGCCGGCTTGCCATTCACCTTCATGTCATAGATGGCATGAATGACCTTGTTGCCCATCTCGAACGGCCGCTGGCCAACCTGGCCGGCCGAGAGACCTTCCTTCATCAGCTGGATCTGGACGGGCAGCGTGTCGGCGACGACGAGAGCGAGAGCGCCGGAGGCGATCTTGTCCTTGTACTTGCTGGCGACTGCGCGATAGGCGTCCGGAACGAACTGCGGGAAGCCGCCGGTCGGAGTGAAGGCATCCAGATCCGGGTACTTGCCGAGGATGTCTTCCATCTGCTGGACCGAGAGCGGGAAGTCGTCGTTGGTGTAGAGCGGGCAGCCGTCAACTTCCGTCCACCCGTTCTGGCCGGTCAGGCGCGTGCCGGGCGAAGTCGTCCCGGTCATGCCGCCGAGCGTGTCGCGAATGCCCTGCATGCGCTCGTTGTGGTTGGCCGCAGCCGCGCCACCCGACTGGATGCAGATCTTGCCGCCCTTCGGCTTGATCTTCTGGACGAGCTTCGCGATGTTCACGCCGATCTCATAGTTGTGCGTGCCGATGTAGGCGAGACGCAGGTCCTTGTTCTCCGGCAGAAGGTCGGAGTCCCAGGTCAGGACCGGGATGCCCTTTTCCTTCGCCGCCGGAAGAACGCTCGCCATCGCGGCGGCGTTGGACGGCGACACGCCAATGCCGTCGACGCCCTTGGCGATCAGGTCGGCGACGATCTGCGCTTCCTCGTCACCGCCGCCGTGCTCGCCGGGGCCGGTGAAGAAGCACTCGACCTTGTCGGCCCCGATTTCCTGGACCGCCTTCTCGCAGCCGAGCTTGGCCTGGTCGAAGAACGGGTTGTTCAGGTTCTTCGGCACCACCGCGATGACGAGCTTCTTGTCCGCCGCACTCGCCGCGGTCGTCGCGGAGAGTCCGACGGCAATGGAACCCGCGATGAACGCGGCCGTAGTCAGATATTTCAGCATACTCTTCTTCCTCCCAATATGACGCGCCATCGCCCCTTGGCCGGGCTATGCGCGCCGCCGCCCGCGGATCTTCTCGAGAAGAACCGCGAGAACGATGAAGACGCCGACGAAGGCGCCCTGCCAATTCGAATCTATCCCCTGCATGAGCAGCGAGTTCCGGATCACCTCGAGCAGCGCCGATCCGATGAACGCGCCGTAGGTGCCGCCTTCGCCGCCCATCAGGTTCGCACCGCCGATCACCGTCGAGGCGATCACCTTCAATTCGTACCCGGTTCCGAGGGCGTTGATCGCAGAACCCTGCCAGCCGACCACCAGGATGCCGGCGACCGCCGCAGTGAACCCGGTCAGCATGTAGGCTTCCAGCTTGACGCGATTGACGGGAACGCCGGTCAGGCGGGCGGCCTGCTCGTTCCCGCCGATGGAGTAGAGATGCCGTCCCCAGGTGGTGTACTTGAGGACCAGCCCGATCGCGACCGCCAGAATGATGAGCGCCCAGACCATGTTCGAGGTGCCAAGCATTTCGCCGCCCCCGATCGCCTTGAAGCCGGCTTTGTAGGGGCCGAACTCGTACAGCATCTTGTTGCCCGAAAGCACGATCGCAACCGAGCGCCCGAACGACAGCATGCCGAGCGTCACCACGAATGCGGAAAGGCCCGCATAGGCGATGAGGAGGCCGTTGATCAGCCCGACAAGAAGACCGCCGGCGAGGCCGGCGACGATCGCCAGTGCCCAATGGTTGCCGCCCTCCAGGACGACGCCGCAGATGACGCCGACAAGGCCCATGGTCGAGCCGACGGAGAGGTCGATGCCGCCGGTAATGATCACGCAGACCATGCCGACCGACATGATGCCGATATAGGCGAAGTTGCGCGTGATGTTGAAGAAGTTCTCGGTCGTCGAAAATGCCTGCGGCTGCAGGTAGCTCATCAGCGCGACAATGATGATGAGCGCGATCGTCACCCAGAACGACTGGTTCGAGACCAGCCGCTCGAGGGGGGTGAGTTCCTTGATCCCGACGACGTCCTGGATACGGACGTCGCCGATCTCATGAGTGCCCGTTTCAATGGCCGGATCAGGCATGCTGGATCGCTCCGGTAATCAGGCCAGTCACTTCTTCCGGGCTCGACTTGGCGATCGGCTTTTCGGCGACCTTGCGGCCGCGGCGCAGAACCGCCACCCGGTCGGCGACCGCGAACACGTCGGGCATGCGGTGGCTGATGAGAACGATGGCGATGCCCCGGTCCCGCAGCCGGCGGATCAGGTCCAGCACCTGAGCCACCTGGCGAACCGAAATCGCCGCGGTCGGTTCGTCCATCAGCACGATCTTGGCTTCCGACAGGCGGGTGCGTGCGATGGCGACGGCCTGGCGTTGTCCGCCGGACATGCGGCGCACCACGTCATGCGGACGGGTTTCCGATTTGAGCTCGCCGAAAAGCTCGCCCGCACGTTCGCTCATGGCCCGCGAATTGAGGAGCTTGAGCGGCGGGAAGCTGAACCGCCTGCCGTCCTTGGCGCGCCAGCTGAAGCCAAGCGGCGTGCTCACTTCACGGCTGAGGAACACGTTGGCGGCCGCGGTCAGATTGTCGCAGAGCGCCAAGTCCTGGTAGACGATCTCGATCCCGCTGTTCCGCGCGTCGAGCGGCTTGTGGAAATGGACCGGCGTGTCCTGGAGGACGATCTCCCCGGAGGTCGGCGGGAAGTTGCCGGCGATGATCTTGACCATCGTCGACTTGCCCGCCCCGTTGTCGCCCATGAGCCCTAGAACCTCGCCAGGTTCCAGCTCCAGGTCGATGTCCGTCAGGGCTCTTATCGCGCCAAAGCTCTTCGAGATCTTTCGAAGTGAAAGGACTGCCACCGAGCGTTCCCGATTGGATTTCTTATTGCGCTTGGGATGGCGTTTTCCATCCGGCGCGGACAGTAGAATGGCCGTTCCGCCTTGTCCAGCTATTGTACCGCGCGTTCCGGCCCATTTTATGCGCACGCGTGCCGCGGCTAGAGTGTGCCCAGGACAGGCAGCGAGGAGGACGCCGTGCCCGATTTTCCGATCATCGATTCCCATGTCCACGTCTATGACCCGAACGCGCTGCCGTATGACTGGATGAAAGGCGAACCGCTCCTCGGCAAACCGCATCTGCCCGCGTATTTCAAGGAGCGCAGCGCCCCGGTCACCATCGACAGATACGTCTTCGTCGAGGTCGATGTTCGCGACGGCCATCAGCTCGAAGAGGCCCGCTGGGTCGCGGCCCAGGCGAAGGCGGATCCGCGTCTCTCCGGCATCGTCGCCTCGGCTCCGCTCGAGCGTGGCGCCAGGGCAGTCGAGGGCCTCGTCGCCGACCTCGCGAAGATCCCGCTCGTCCGCTCCATCCGGCGCCTTATCCAGGGCCACGTCGACGAGCCCGGCTGGTGCATCCGCCCGGACTTCGTCGAAGCCGTGAAGCTTCTGCCGAAATACAATCTCGGCTTCGACATCTGCATCTATCATCCGCAGCTAGGCGACGCGATCGAACTGGTCCGCCGCTGTCCGGAGGTCAGTTTCATCCTGGATCACATCGGCAAGCCGGGAATTAAGGCCGGCATCCGCGAACCGTGGTGGCGGCAGATGCGCGAACTGGCAAAGCTCCCCAATGTCGTCTGCAAGGTCTCCGGCGTCGCCACGGAGGCGGACCACAAGGCCTGGACCTACGATCAGATCGCGCCCTACGTTGCCCATGCGATCGAGTGCTTCGGTTACGACCGCTGCGCCTTCGGCAGCGACTGGTCGGTCGCCGAACTCGCCATCCGCTATCCGGACTGGGTGGCCACGCTCGACCGCATCACCAGCGGCGAGAGCCCGGGCAACCTGCGCAAGCTCTATCGCGAGACCGCCAGCCGCTTCTATCGCCTGTAGAAACGCGGCCCCTTCCGTCGTGCCGATCGCCACCCCACATTTCCGGTCTTCGGATGCGAGGGCAGGGAATGTTGGACGAGTCTTTTCAGTTCGTGCTCGACGACAACGGGGCGCCTGCGGGTAGCCCGCCCCACGCGGCCGTCGATGAGGGCGCGTTGCTCGACGCCTATTCGAGCGCGGTCGCCCGGGTCGCGGCCGAGGTCGGTCCGGCCGTGGTGCGGGTCGACAGTCGGCAGAAGGGCGGCCGCCGCGGCGGGGTCGGCTCGGGCTTCATCATCTCGCCGGACGGCCTGATTCTCACCAACAGCCACGTCGTCAACGGCTTCGCCGAAATCCGGCTTGCCGACTCGGAAGGCCGGACGACCAGCGCCCAGCTCATCGGCGAGGATCCCGACACCGACCTCGCGCTGATCCGCGCCAACGCCGCCCGCGACCTGCCGCTGGCGGCGCTCGGCGATTCGAAGGCGCTGGTGCGCGGGCAACTGGTGGTTGCGATCGGCAATCCGCTCGGTTTCGAGTCGACCGTCACCGCCGGCGTCATCTCGGCGCTCGGCCGTTCGATCCGCGCCAGCACCGGGCGAATGATCGAGGACGTCATCCAGACCGACGCTGCCCTCAATCCCGGCAATTCCGGCGGGCCGCTCGTCTCCTCGCGCGGCGAGGTGATCGGCGTCAACACCGCCATCATCCGGGACGCCCAGGGCATCTGCTTCGCGGTCGCCTCCAACACCGCCAGGTTCGTGCTTGGCGAACTGGTCCGCCATGGCCGCGTCCGCCGCGCCTTTGTCGGCGTCAGCGCGGAAACGGTGCCGGTGCCCCGGCGCCACGCGCTTGCCGCGGGCATCGGCAACGCCACCGGCGCCATGCTCCGCTCTGTCGAGGTGGACGGACCGGCCTCGCAGGCGGGTCTGCTTCGTGGCGATATTGTCGTCGCGCTCGACGGGAAACCGGTCACCGGCGTCGACGATTTCATCCGTCTCCTCGCCGCGGAGCGCATCGGGCGCGAGGTGAAAGTGGAAGTCCTCCGCCTCGGCAAGCCGAAAAGCTTCACGATCGTGCCCGTCGAGCGGCCCCGGAAGAACTGAAGGCAGCCGACGAAAAACCGGGGCCGCATTGCGGCCCCGGCTGCAATTTCCGTCGAAGACGCTCGCCTACTTGTAGTCCTTGGCGTTCTCCTTGGTGACCAGCACCGTGCCGGTGTCGATCACCGGATCGATCTTCTCGCCCTTCTTCACCTTGAGAGCATTCTCGACGCCGAAGGCGCCGATGTTCTTCGGCGCCTGCGCGACGGTCGCCGCCATGTCGCCGGCGAGCACCGCCGCGGCGGCGTTCGGGTTGGCGTCGAAGCCGACGATGGTGACCTTGCCCGCCATGTTCGCCGCCTTCACTGCCTGCACGGCGCCGAGCGCCATGTTGTCGTTGGAGGCGAAGATCGCGGCGAGCTTCGGATGGCCGGTGAGGATGTTCTCGGTCGCGGACTGCGCCTTCCCCGTATCCCAGTCGGCCGGCTGTTCGGCGACGACGTTCATCCCGCAAGCGGTCAGTTCGTTGTGCGCGCCGTCGGCCCGCGCCTTGCCGGTCGACTGCGTGATGATGCCCTGGAGGATGGCGACCTCGCTGCCCTTCGGCACGTTCTTGCAGATGTAGTCCGCACCGAGCTTGGCGCCGACCTCGTTGTTCGTGCCGATGAAGGTCACGCCTTCGTTGATGCCCTTGGTATCGATGAAGACGACGCCGACGCCCTGCTTGATCGCCTCGTCGACGACCGGCTTCAGCGCGTTCGGGTCGGTCGGCGCGATGGCGAGTGCATCGATCTTCTTCGCCAGCTGGTCCTCGACCAGGTTGATCTGGCCCTGGATGTCGCTTTCCTCCGGCGGAGCGACAACCACCACGTTGACGCCCAGTTCCTTGCCCTTGGCTTCGGCGCCAGCCTGGACGGCGGCCCAGAACGGGTTGCCCGAGCCCGGGCCCTTCATGGCGACCACGACCGTCGTCGCGTTGGCGGCAAAGACGCTGCCCATCAGCATCGCAGTGGTGAGCGCAATCACTTTCTTCATGTAAGTCCTCCCTGTTTTCTCCTTCTCTCCGTCAACCGAACGGCGCGGCACCGGAGATTGAGTGCCGTGCCGGTGTCAGGTTCGGACCGCCGCCCGCCGCCGCAGCACGTCGATATAGACGGCCAGGATGATGATCAGTCCGATGAGTAGCTGCTGCCAGAAGACGCTGACGTCCATGAGGTTGAGGCCGTTGCGCAGGAGTCCCATGATGAGCACGCCGGCGAATACGCCGAGCACGGTGCCGCGCCCGCCGAAGAAGCTCGCCCCGCCGATGATCACGGCCGCGATCGCGTCCAGTTCGGCGCCGATCCCGGCATTGGGGAAGCCCGAGTCGGTTCGTCCGGCGAGGAGCAGCGCAGCCAGTCCCGCGAAGAAGCCGCAGAGCGTGTAGACGAGCACAAGCATCCGATCGACGTTGATGCCGCTCACCCGCGCCGCCTGCGGGTTGCCGCCGATCGCAAAAATGTGACGGCCGATCGAGGTCCGGTTGAGGAAGTAGGCGATGCCGACATAGGCGAGGAGGATGACGACCGCGCTCACCGGGATTGCGCCGAACTCGCCGAGGCCCGGCACCGGAATCTGCCCGGCGCCGAGATAGCGCACTTCCCGATAGAGCCCGGAGATCGGCCGCCCGCCCGAAATGAGGTTGGTGAGACCGCGCGCCACGTTGAGCGTGCCGAGCGTCATGATGAACGGGTGGGGCAGGCGGAGGAGGGTGAGGCCGAGGCCGTTCACCGCCCCGCAGGCGATGCCGACAAGCGGCCCGATGAGGACGACGATCGGCCAGGCGACGCCGTCGGCATTCGCCATTGTCAGCGACATCATCGCGAGCGCCAGCACCGAGCCGACGGAAAGGTCGATGCCGGCGGTGAGGATGACGAGGAACATGCCGATCGCCAGAAGTGCGTTCAGCGCGATCTGGCGAAGGATGTTGGTGACGTTCTGGATGCTGAAGAAATATTCGGGCTGCAATGCATAGAGCAGCAGGGCCATGATGATGACGACGCCGATGATGCCGTAGCGCTCGACGACGCGCCCGACCTCGAACCGACGGGAGATCGCTTCGCTACTGGACTCGGTCATGGGCGAGCGTTTCCGTGTGGTTCTTCGTTCCCATGATCCAGCCGATGACTTCGTTGCGGCTGGTGCCCTTGAGCGGCGCTTCGGCGAAGTTGCGGCCGTGGAAGAGCGCCATGACGCGGTCGCAGACGTAGAAGACGTCGTCCATGCGATGGCTGATGAGGATGACGCTGACGCCGTGATCCTTGAGGCTCCTGATCAGGTCGAGCACCTTCCCGACCTCCTTCACCGCCAGAGCCGCCGTCGGCTCGTCCATGATGATGACGCGTGCATCGAAGGCGGTGGCGCGCGCGATCGCGACCGCCTGCCGCTGTCCTCCGGACAGTTCCTCGACGTTCTGGTCGACCGATTTCACATGGATCTTCAGCCGGTCGAGGTGCTCGCTTGCCATCCGGCGCGCCAGCGCCCGGTCGACGATGGTGATGCCGCCGATCTTCCGGCCCGGCTCGCGGCCGAGATAGATGTTTTCGAAGATCGGCATGTTCCCGGCGAGCGCGAGGTCCTGATAGACCATCTCGATGCCGACGGCGCGGGCGTCGCGCGGACTCTGGAAGCGCACCGGCCGGCCCTCGAAGATGATCTCGCCGCCGCTTGGCATGAACAGGCCGGACAGGATCTTCATCAGCGTCGATTTGCCGGCGCCGTTGTCGCCGACGACACCGAGCACCTCGCCGCGCGCGAGATAGAAGTCGACGCCGTTGAGGGCGGTGATCGCGCCGAAGTACTTGCTGATGCCTCGCGCTTGCAGCAGCGGCGGCTCGCGTAGAGGCGTCCCCGAGGACTCCACCCGGCTTCCTCCTCCCGGTCGGCTTGGCGGAATATCCAAGCTCATTTTTGGGGTCGTCGGAACATTCATTCTACTCGTCCCGCAACCTGTCAAGGACGATGTTCCCGATATGGCGTCGCGGGATCGAAACAGAAGTGCGGCGCGTCAGCTTTTCCCGGCCCCTGCGGCGGCCGCGACGGCGATCTCGGCGGCGAGCCTGGCATTGTTGCGGACGAGAGCGACGTTAGTGGCGAGGCTGCGTCCGCCGGTAAGTTTCAAAATCCGGTCGAGGAGGAAGGGGGTCACCGCTTTTCCGCTGATGCGCTGCGCCGCGGCCTCATCGTTTGCCGCCTCGATCGCTGCCTGCATATCGGCGGCGGGGATTTCTGCGTCGACCGGAACGGGATTGGCGACGAGCAGCCCGCCGCCCAGCGCCAGTCCGCGCCGGGCGCCCGCGAACGCGGCGATCGCCGCCGGATCGTCCATGCGGATCGGGGCGGGGAGGCCGCTGTCGCGCGACCAGAATGCAGGGAACACGTCGCTCCGGTAACAGACGACCGGGACGCCCAGCGTCTCGAGCACCTCGAGCGTCTTCGGCAGGTCGAGGAGGGCCTTCGCGCCGGCGGCGACGACAATGACATCTGTCCGGGCCAGTTCCTGAAGGTCGGCCGAGATGTCGAAGCTTGTCGCGGCCCCGCGGTGAACGCCGCCGATGCCTCCGGTGGCGAAAACGCCGATGCGGGCCAGCCGGGCGACGATCATTGTCGCCGCCACCGTCGTCGCCCCCGGACGGCCGGAAACCAGGCCGAAAGCAAGGTCTGCACGGGACAGTTTCAGCACGTCTTTCGCCTTGGCGAGGCGTTCCAGCTCGGCTCGCGAAACGCCAACCCGGAGTTTGCCGTCAAGCACGGCGATCGCTGCCGGAATCGCGCCGGCATCGCGGACGACGTCTTCGACTGACAGCGCCGTCTCGAGATTCTCCGGCCACGGCATGCCGTGACTGACGATCGTGGTTTCCAGCGCGACCACCGGCTTCCCCGCCGCCAGGGCGCTTGAAACCTCGGCGGAAACCGCAAGGGCCGGCATCATGTGGCGGCTCCAGCCCTCGCCAGCCGCGCCCTCAGCGCATCCGGCGCAAGGTCGGCCAGGATCGTCCTGTCGTTCTCAACCGCAATCGCCGCCGCCGCTAGTCCGGAAAGCGCCGCCTCGAACAGACTCTCCCCGCGCGCCAGTCCGTGGATCGTTCCTGCCGCCAGCGCATCGCCGCCGCCATTGACCCTCCGCACCTTGGCTTTCAGCGCGGCGAAGGACCGCATCTCCTCCCCGGCGAAGACCGTGAGCGGACCGGCGCCGTCCGACAGGACGAAATTCCGTGTCCGCCGCCGCGCCATGCCGCGGGCGAGTTCGCTCGCCGGCGGGCGGCGATCGTCGACGGCAATATCGAGAAGCGCGCCCGCTTCGCGCCGGTTGACGAATAGGAGGCTCAACCGGTCGAGGAGGGGTACGAGGCGGACTGCCTTGGCCGGCGAGACGCCGAGCGCGGCGATGGGGATCCGAGCCGCCTCCGCCTCGCCGACGAGGAAGTCGAGGGTGTCGGCTGGGAGGTTTGCGTCGACGACCCAGAAGCCGCTTCGCGGCGTTTGATTGACCGCCGCAGCCACGGCCGCCGGCGTCAGTTCGTCGTTGATCGCCATGTCGGCGACGCCGAGGATCAGTCCGCCCGTATCGTCGAACGCAGCATGGTAGGTGGCCGTCTTGGCGTGGGGCGAGACCGCGATCGACTCCGTGTCGAGGCCGGCGGCGCGCGCCGTAGCGATGATCGCCTCGCCATCCGGGTCGGCGCCGATTCGTCCGACGAACCGGACCTGCTGGCCGAGGCGGCTGAGGGCGGTGGCGACATTGAGGCCGACGCCGCCGACGAGCGTCTTCGAGCTTCCCGGATTGGAGGCGGCGAGGACCGGCGGCGCGAAGGTCGCCGCCAGGCGGTCGACCGTCGCCGCGCCGAAAACCGTTATCGCCTGGAAGGGGCCGAAGCGCGTGTTCATCTCTTCCGGATCTGGGCTGGCCGATCATTCATGGGCCAGTCGCGGCTTGCAACCTCGGTGACCGCCCTTAATGTCCGCCTGGATGGTCGGCCGGTTCCGACTCAAGCTTACTCCTCGCCGGAGCTTCAGGTGCAGATATCCTTCCACGGCGCCGACCGCGTCGTTACCGGCTCATGCCACCTCATCGAGTGCGCCGGGAAGCGAATCCTCGTCGATTGCGGGCTCTTTCAGGGCAGCCGCGATCTCGACGAGATGAATGCCGCGCCGTTCGGCTTCGACGCCGCCGCGATCGACGTGGTCCTGCTCACCCACGCCCATCTCGACCACTGCGGACGCCTGCCGCTCCTGGTCAAGCGCGGATTCCACGGCGAGATCATTGCGACGGCGGCGACGCGCGAGCTGACCCGCATCGTCCTTCTCGACGCGGCGCGCCTGGAGAGCGAAGACAACGCCCGGCGGACCCGCCGCAACGAGCGGCGCGGGCTGCCGCCGGCCGAGCCGCTCTATTCGATGCTCGATGCCATGCACTGTCTCGATTTCTTCGGCCGGACCACGGAGTACGGCCGAGAACTGGAAGTCGCGCCCGGCATCGTCGCGACCTACATCGACGCCGGCCACATCCTCGGCTCGGCGAGCATCGTCCTTCGCCTGACCGAGAACGGGCGCACCGTGCGCCTCACCATGTCCGGCGACGTCGGCAACATCGGCCGCCCGCTCCTCCGCGACCCCGCAATGCCGCCGCCATCGGACGTGGTCGTTCTCGAATCGACCTACGGCGACCGCCTGCACAAGCCCGTCGGCAGTTCGATCGAGGAGTTCTATTCCGCGATCAACGAGACCTTCGCCCGAGGCGGCAATGTCGTCATTCCGGCCTTTGCGATCGAGCGCGCGCAGGAGCTGCTCTTTTACATCCATGCCGGGATCGCCCTGAACCGGCTGGCGCCCTCGATCCCTGTATTTCTCGATTCGCCCATGGCGGTCTCCGCCACCGAACTCTTCAGGCGGCACCCGGAAAGCCTCGAACCGGAAACGATCGCCATGCTCGAAAAGGGCGACGATCCGCTCGCGCTGCCGGGGCTGCGCCTCGTCCGGGAAACCGCCGATTCGATGAAGCTGAACGTCATCCACGGCGGCGCGGTGATCATCGCCGGGTCGGGGATGGCGACCGGCGGGCGCGTCGTCCACCATCTCCGGCACAATATCGGGCGGCCCTCAACGGGCGTGATCATCGTCGGCTTCGCCGCGGTCGGAACCCTTGCCCGCCAGATCGTCGACCGCGCCCCCGTGGTCCGCATCTTCGGCGAGGAAATCCCGGTCAGGGCCAAGGTCTATACGATCAACGGGTTCTCCGCTCACGCCGACCAGTCGGAGCTGCTCCGCTGGCAGCGGGCGAGCGCGGCCAGGCGCACCTTCCTGGTCCACGGCGAAGAACCGGCGATGCGCGTCCTCGCCGCCCAGATTGGCGGCCCGGACGTGTATATGCCGCAGCTCCACGAACGCTTCGATCTGTAGGCCGGACCGCCGGGAATATCTCCGCTTGAACCATGAGAACAAAACGAGTACGCTATCTTCCAGACGGGGCGGTTTGTGCCTCACCATCGCCTATGAAATAAGGAGCGCGGAATCATGTCGGCCGTAGCCAATCTCAGGGTCATCGAGGGGCATTCAGTGGACAAGTCGAAGGCGCTCGATGCGGCGCTCAGTCAGATCGAGCGCGCCTTCGGCAAGGGCACGGTCATGCGCCTCGGCGTCAACGAGCGCGTCGCCGAGGTCTCGGTGGTCCCGACCGGCTCCCTCGGTCTTGACATCGCGCTCGGCATCGGCGGCCTGCCGCGCGGCCGCATCATCGAGATTTACGGCCCGGAATCGTCGGGCAAGACCACGCTCGCCCTGCACGCCATCGCCGAATCGCAGCGTTCCGGCGGCATCTGCGGCTTCATCGACGCCGAGCATGCGCTCGACGCCGGCTATGCCCGCAAGCTCGGCGTGAAGCTCGACGACCTGCTCATCTCCCAGCCCGACACCGGCGAGCAGGCGCTGGAAATCGCCGACACGCTGGTCCGCTCGGGCGCCATCGACGTGCTTGTCATCGACTCGGTCGCCGCGCTCACGCCGCGCGCGGAAATCGAAGGCGAGATGGGCGACCAGCTGCCCGGTCTTCAGGCCCGCCTGATGAGCCAGGCGCTCCGCAAGCTCACCGCGTCGATCTCCAAGTCGAACACCATGGTCATCTTCATCAACCAGATCCGGATGAAGATCGGCGTGATGTTCGGCAGCCCGGAGACGACCACCGGCGGCAATGCCTTGAAGTTCTACGCCTCGGTTCGCCTCGATATCCGACGCATCGGCGCGATCAAGGAGCGCGAGGAGGTCGTCGGCAACCAGACCCGCGTCAAGGTGGTCAAGAACAAGCTGGCCCCCCCGTTCAAGACCGTCGAATTCGACATCATGTACGGCGAGGGCATCTCCAAGACCGGCGAACTCGTCGACCTCGGCGTCAAGGCCGGCATCGTCGAGAAATCGGGCGCCTGGTTCTCCTTCGACAGCCAGCGGCTCGGTCAGGGCCGGGAGAACGCCAAACTCTTCCTGCGTGACAATCCGGCCATAGCCAATGCGGTCGAGAAGGCGATCCGCGAGAACGCCGGCATGATCGCCGAGAAATTCCTCGAGAAGGGCGGGCCGGACGACGACAGCGACGCCGGCGACGGCGACGCTTAAGGGGCGGGCGGGAACCGCCTGATGGAACAGCGTGTCAGTCTGGTCACGCTCGGCGTGACCGATCTCGACCGGTCCCGGCGCTTCTATGAGGCGCTGGGCTGGCGGCGCGGCAATGACAATCCGGATGTGGTCTTCTTCCAGACCGGCGGATCGATCCTCGCCCTCTGGCGGCGTGACGCGCTGGCCGAGGACGCGGGTGTGGCCGACACTGCGCCGGGTTTCTCCGGGATCGCACTCGCCCAGAACGTCCGCTCGAAGACCGAGGTCGACGCGGTTCTTGCCGAAGCTCTGCGGGCAGGGGCGCGCATCCTGAAGGAAGCACGCGACGTGTTCTGGGGAGGCTACTCGGGCTATTTCGCCGACCCTGACGGCCATATCTGGGAGGTCGCCTGGAATCCGTTCTGGCGGCTCGATGGCGAGGGCAGAGTGAGCCTGACCTGAGCGCCGCCGGTCTTGCCTTGTGGTAGCCGAGCCGACAGAGTGGCGCGACTTCCATGGGGGAGACCGCACACCGCATGAGCATGGCCGAGCGCAGCTGGCTGAGCGACAGGTTCTATAAGCTCGGCCGCCGTTTCATCTGGAGCCTCGACAGCTATTTCGGCCGCAAGTCGAAGGTCGGCGATCACGAATTCTTTGACGTTGCGGAGTTCCCCTGGGTTCCCTCGATCGAGGCGGACTGGGGCAAGGTCCGCGCCGAACTCGACCAGGTGATGAAGCGCGCCAGCGACCTTCCCAACATCCAGGACATTTCCAAGGACCATCTCCACCTCACCCGCGACGACGGCTGGAAATCGTATTTCTTCTTCGCTTTCGGCTTCCGCATGAAGGGCAATTGCCGGCGCTGCCCGGAAACCGCGAAACTCCTCAAGCGCATGCCCGGCATGAAGACCGCGATGTTCTCGATTCTTGCCCCGGGCAAGCATCTCCCGCCGCATCGCGGTCCGTACAAGGGCGTGCTCCGTCTCCATCTTGGGCTGCTCATCCCCGAACCCGCCGACAAGTGCGGCATTCGCGTCGGCCGCGAGATCCGGCACTGGCAGGAGGGGAAGATCATGATCTTCGACGACTGCTTCGAGCACGAGGCCTGGAACGACACCGACAAGCACCGGGTCGTCCTCTTCGTCGATATCGTGCGCCCGATGCGCTTCCCCGCGAACCTCTACAACGCCATCCTCACCTGGATGATCGCGCTCTCGCCCTTCGTCCTCGGTGCCGCCGGCAGCTACCGGCGCTGGGAGAAGCGCTTCGAGGCGGTCGCCAACCAGGATGCACCGGCCGCGTGAGCGGCCGTCCCCGGCAACTCCCCGGCATTTCTGGACTTTCGGCGTCGGCGGGCGCTAAAACCCCGACGCGCAGTCGCCGCGTCAGCTTCTTCGGGCCCCGCAGGGATTCATGAGTTCCGTCAACGAAATCCGTTCCCACTTCCTCTCCTATTTCGAGAAGAACGGCCATACGCCGGTTGCCTCCGGCCCGCTTGTGCCGCGGAACGACCCGACGCTGCTTTTCACCAATGCCGGCATGGTCCCGTTCAAGGACTACTTCACCGGCCGTGCCACGCCGCCTTTCCCGCGCGCGACGTCTTCGCAGAAGAGCGTGCGGGCCGGCGGCAAGCACAATGACCTCGACAATGTCGGCTATACCGCGCGCCATCACACCTTCTTCGAGATGCTCGGCAACTTCTCCTTCGGCGACTATTTCAAGGAGCGCGCGATCGAGCTCGCCTGGAACCTGATCACCCGCGAGTTCGGGCTGAAGAAGGACCGCCTGCTGGTCACGATCTACGCCGACGACGATCAGGCGCATGCGCTCTGGAAGAAGATCGCCGGCTTTTCCGACGACAAGATCATCCGCATCGGCACCAGCGCCAATTTCTGGCAGATGGGCGATACCGGCCCGTGCGGTCCGTGCTCGGAAATCTTCATCGACCAGGGCGAGAAATTGCAGGGCGGCCCGCCCGGCAGCCCGGACGAGGACGGCGACCGGTTCCTCGAATTCTGGAACCTCGTCTTCATGCAGTTCGAGCAGCGGGGGCCCGGCGACCGGGTCGACCTGCCGCGTCCGTCGATCGACACCGGCATGGGGCTCGAGCGGATCGCCGCAATCCTGCAGGGTGTCTATAGCAACTACGACATCGACCTTTTCCGCACGCTGATCGCCGCCTCGGTCGAGGTTATCGGCGTTCCCGCCGAAGACGATCACCGCGCCAGCCACCGCGTCATCGCCGATCATCTGCGCGCGTCGAGCTTCCTCATCGCCGATGGCGTGCTGCCCTCGAACGAAGGCCGCGGCTATGTGCTGCGCCGAATCATGCGGCGCGCGATGCGTCACGCTCATCTCCTCGGCGCGAACGAGCCGGTCATGTACCGTCTCGTGCCGACGCTCGTGGCCGAGATGGGCCGCGCCTATCCCGAGCTTATTCGCGCCGAATCGCTGATCGTCGAGACGCTCCGCCTGGAGGAAACCCGCTTCCGGCGCACGCTCGATCGCGGTCTTGCGCTGCTCGACGAGCAGACGCGCAATCTCGGCAGCGGCGCGACGCTCGCCGGCGACGTCGCATTCCGCCTTTACGACACCTACGGTTTCCCGCTCGACCTCACCCAGGACGCGCTGAAGGCCCGCAACATCGGCGTCGACACTGCCGGTTTCGCGAAGGCGATGGAGCGCCAGAAGGAAGAGGCGCGCGCGAGCTGGGCCGGCTCCGGCGAGGCGCAGACCGAGGCGGTCTGGTTCAAGCTCCGCGAGTCGCTGGGCGCTACCGAGTTCCTCGGCTACGAGACCGAGAGCGCCGAGGGCGAGATCGTCGCGCTCGTCCGGAGCGGCGAGGGCGTCAGGGACGCGGCGCCCGGCGACGAGATCGCCGTCGTCCTCAACCAGACGCCGTTCTACGCCGAGTCCGGCGGCCAGGTCGCGGACACCGGCACCATCGAGAACGCCGCGGGCGGGCGGGTCCTTGTTTCCGATGTCCAGAAGCGCGCCGACGGGCTCTTTGCCCACTACGGCAAGGTCGAAGGCGGCAAGGTTGCGGTCGGCGATGCGGTCCGCCTCAGCGTCGACCGCGCCCGCCGCCGCATGATCCGCGGCAACCACTCCGCCACCCATCTCCTCCACGCCGCGCTCCGCTCCGTGCTTGGCCATCACGTCGCCCAGAAGGGATCGCTGGTTGCGCCCGAGCGGCTCCGTTTCGATTTCTCGCATCCGAAGCCAATGGACGATGCGGAGATGCTGAGCGTCGAGGCGCTGGCCAATGCCGTCGTCCTCCAGGACGCGCCGGTCGAGACGCGCCTGATGGATCGTGAGGAAGCGATGAAGTCGGGCGCGATGGCGCTTTTCGGCGAGAAATACGGCGACGAGGTCCGTGTCGTCTCGATGGGCATGGTCCCCGACGGCCTTCCCGGCCGCCGCTATTCCGTC
The DNA here is from genome assembly GCA_035651055.1 of Bauldia sp. Taxonomy (GTDB): domain Bacteria; phylum Pseudomonadota; class Alphaproteobacteria; order Rhizobiales; family Kaistiaceae; genus JAFKKF01. Next base: position 31,801 of record DASRGK010000068.1, on the reverse strand, counting down.
GAACTGTGCGGTGGCACCCATGTCGGCCGCACCGGCGAGGTCGGCCTGATCCGGCTGGTCGGCGAGTCCGGCGTCGCCGCCGGCGTACGCCGCATCGAGGCACTGACCGGCGAAGCGGCGCGGAACTACCTGGTCGAGCAGGAGAACCGGCTGAAGGCGGTCGCGGCGGCGTTGAAATCGCGGCCGGAGGAAGCCGCCGAGCGCGTCGCCCTCCTCGTCGAGGAGCGGCGCAAGCTCGAGCGCGATCTCGCCGAGGCCCGGCGGAAGCTGGCGATGGGCGGCGGCGCGGCGGCGAACGGCGCCGTCGCCGACATCCGCAACGTCGGTTCGGTCCGCTATCTCGGCAAGACCGTCGCCGGCATCGCCTCGAAGGACCTGAAGGGGCTTGCCGATGACGGCAAGAAGGCCGTCGGCTCCGGCATCGTTGCGGTGGTCGGCGTCACCGAAGACGGCCGCGCCGGCATCGTCGTCGGTGTCACCGATGACCTGACCGCGCGGTTCAACGCCGTCGAACTCGTCCGGCGCGGCGCGGAAGCGCTGGGTGGCAAGGGCGGCGGCGGTCGCCCGGACCTGGCCCAGGCGGGCGGCCCCGACGGCGCCAAGGCGGAAGCCGCCATCGAGGCGATTGCCAGCGCCCTGGCCTCGGCTCCCTGACGAAGGCGATGAGCGCGCGCCCCATCTCCCTCCGGCGCCGCGTCTACGAAATCGTCGAGCGTGTCGATGAGAAGAGCGGTCTCTCCCGGCTTTTCGCGACCAGCCTCGTCCTGCTGATCGTCATCAATGTCGCCGGCGCGGTCTTCGACTCGATGCCCGACATGGGCCCTGGCGAACGCGCCGCGTTCCGCGTCATCGAAACGATATCGCTCGTCGTCTTCGCGGTTGAGTACGTCGTTCGTGCATGGGCATCGGTCGAGCATCCGCGCGCCCGCCGCCTCAACCCGTGGATCGCCCGCCTCGAATACCTGGTGACACCGAGCGCGATCATCGACCTTCTGGCTCTGGCGCCTTTCGTGGCCTCGCTCCTGTTCGGCCTCGACCTCGAAGTCATCCTGCTGCTTCGGCTGCTTCGCCTGTTCAAGCTGGCGCGCTATTCGACCGGATTCCAGTCGCTGTTCGAGGCCGTGCGGCGCGAGCGGCACGCGCTGTTTGCCTGCGTCCTGATCCTCATCTCGGTCGTTCTGGTCTTTGCCGCGCTGATGTACACGACCGAGCACAGTTATCAGCCGCAGGTGTTTGCCTCGATCCCCGCGGCGATGTGGTGGGCGATCGCGACCGTGACCACGGTCGGCTACGGCGACGTGGTTCCGATCACCACGCTCGGCCGCGTGATCGCCGGTCTCACCATGATGTCGGGCATCGCGATGATCGCGCTGCCGGTCGCCATCATTTCGAGTTCGTTTGCCGAGGTGGTGCGCCAGAAAGGCTTCGTCATCACCTCCGCGATGATCGAGCGGGTCGCCCTTTTTTCGGTGCTCGAACGCGAGGACATAGAGTCACTCCTCCCGCTCTTCCGCGCCGTGACCGTCGGCCCGGGCGCGACGATCACCGGGGAGTGGACCGACCATCATGCCCTCTATGTCGTGGTCGACGGCCGTGTCGAGCTATCGCGTCCGGACGGTGCGCGCGAACTGGGCAGCGGCGATGCTTTCGGTGGGCTGCCGAGCCTCAACCTGACGGAGCCCGGCCATCCGACTTACGCGCTGACAACGGTGCGCCTGCTCGTCCTCGAAAGCATCGATTTCGTCCGCCTGGTCGAGCGGCATCCGGGCATCGGCGAGCGGCTGGTGCCGAAGCTGCGAGCGCGGGTGATTGCCTGAGGCGGCGCGGGCACGGTTGGTCTATGCCATCGCCCGCTTCAGGTTCTCGTCGATCTTGTCGAGGAAGCCGGTAGTCGACAGCCACTTCTGGTCGGGGCCGACCAGAAGCGCCAGATCCTTGGTCATGAAGCCGGCCTCGACCGTCTCGACGCAGACCCGTTCCAGCGTTTCCGCGAACCTGGCGAGTTGGGCGTTGCCGTCGAGCTTGGCGCGGTGCGCCAGACCGCGAGTCCACGCGAAGATCGAGGCGATCGAGTTGGTCGAAGTGTCCTTGCCCTTCTGGTGTTCGCGGTAGTGCCGCGTCACGGTGCCGTGTGCCGCTTCCGCCTCGACCGTCTTGCCGTCCGGCGTCAGCAGCACCGAGGTCATCAGGCCGAGCGAGCCGAAGCCTTGGGCGACGGTGTCGGACTGCACGTCGCCGTCGTAGTTCTTGCAGGCCCAGACGTAACCGCCCGACCATTTAAGCGATGACGCCACCATGTCGTCGATGAGGCGGTGCTCGTAGGTCAGCCCGAACTTCTTGAAATCGGCTGCGAATTCCTTGTCGAACACTTCCTGGAAGAGGTCCTTGAAGCGGCCGTCATAGACCTTGAGGATCGTGTTCTTGGTCGAGAGGTAGACCGGGTATTTCCGCGCCAGGCCGTAGTTGAAGGAGGCGCGGGCAAAGTCGCGGATCGAATCGTCGAGGTTGTACATCGCCAGCGCCACCCCCGAGCCGGGCGCGTCGAAGACGTCGTGCTCGATGACCTTGCCGTCGGCGCCGACGAACTTGATCGACAGCTTGCCCTTGCCCGGAAACCTGAAATCGGTGGCCCGGTACTGGTCGCCATAGGCATGGCGGCCGACCACGATCGGCTGCGTCCAGCCCGGCACCAGCCGCGGCACGTTCCGGCAGATGATCGGCTCGCGGAAGATGACGCCGCCGAGGATGTTGCGGATGGTCCCGTTCGGCGACCGCCACATCTTCTTCAGCTTGAACTCTTCGACGCGCGCCTCGTCGGGGGTGATCGTGGCGCATTTCACGCCGACGCCGACGCGCCTGATCGCCTCGGCCGCCTCGATGGTGACCTGGTCCGCGGTCCGGTCGCGATTCTCGACCGCGAGATCGAAATAAAGCAGGTCGATGTCGAGGTAGGGTCGGATCAGCTTGTCGCGGATGAGATGCCAGATGATGCGGGTCATCTCGTCGCCGTCGATCTCGACGACCGGATTGGCGACCTTGATTTTCTGCATGGCGGACCTTCGAGCGGCAGCGCCGGCGGGGGAGGGTCTGCGGCGCAAAAGGGAGGAAGGCGCGCTATAGCATCCGGCCGCCGGGCTGAAAAGCGCGCGTGGCGGCCGGAAGCGGGGATCTGTGGCGGGACGGCGGCGGGGACGGAAGAACGGCTCGGCTACCCGCCGAAATCCTTCTTGAACTGCGCGAAATCGACCTGCAGGCCGTTGAACAACGTGCTCCAGTGGCGGGTGAGCGCCGCCATCGCCACCGCTTCGCCGATTTCCTCGTCCGTGGCCCCCATCTGCTTGGCGGTATTGGTGTCGGCCCAGATGCAATAGGAGCAGGGGATCTGGGCGGCGACCGCCAGCGAGATGAGCGCCTTTACTTTCGGCGAGAGCGCCGTCTTGTCGCTGAGTTCGAGGTCCTTTTCCTCCTGCCAGGCGCCGGCGAGCATGGCCTTGGGGAGTTGCTTGATGAAAGCCGGCACCGACCCCCAGGTCTTCTCGATGTCCTTGTAGACGTCCTCGGCGGACATGGCCGGCGCCAGGGTGGCGGCGGCCCTGACGGCAGGCGACGACGACACGGTGACGCCGGCGAAGAGAACGGCTGCTGCGGCGAGGCCGAGCACCCGTTTCCCCGTCGGCTTGGTAGCGGCTGCGATCATGGAAAGGTCCTCCTGATTGGTAATGCCTTACAACGTAAGGCGTGCTATGAAGCTTAGCCATACGGCGTAAGGTGTCAATGGCCTTACGGCGTAAGCCAAACGGGAGTGCCGTCACTTTGCCGAGAGCAGGATTTCATCCGCGTTCGCGAAAAGGCGCGCCGCGGGCGCCGCTGTCGCGCGAGCGCATCGAAGCCGCCGCGATCGGGCTCATCGAGCGCGAATCGTACGAGAACTTCTCGATCCGCAAGCTCGCCGCCGAGCTTCGCTGCGAGGCGATGAGCATCTACCACTACTTCCCGAGCAGGCAGCACATCATGGATGCGCTGGTCGACCGGATGCTGGCCGAGGTCGCCATCCCTACGGACGAGCTCACTCCGCTCGAACAGATACGGGAGCTCGCGATCAGCTACCGGCGAATGGCGCTCCGCTACCCCGAGTTCCAGCGCCATTTTGCCTTCCACCGCTTGAATACCCCTGGCGGCATCCGCTGGATCGCCGGGGTCCTGGCCGTCGTGGCGCGGCTCGGCGGCGGCACGGAAGTGACGGCGCGCCTGTTCCGGGCCTTCGGCTACTACATCACCGGCGCCGCTCTCGACGAGACTTCGGGCTATGCCCGCGGGCAGTCGGCCGCCGAGCCGGTTCCGGATGACGTCGTCGCCCGGGATTTCCCCGCGGTCGCTGCCGTGAACCCGTTTTTCCAGAAGGACCAGCACGAAAAGACCTTCCTCCTCGGCCTGGACTTCATGCTGGACGGGGCGGCGCGGCTGACCGGACCGGCGCCGCGAAAGCGTGGTTCCGGGCGGCGAAAATTCCGATCGTGAAGCCTCCGGGCTTTGCCGCGAAAACCTTGACGTTCCGCCGGTGACGGTACATACCGGCGCCCATTCAGCGGCCGGAGGGGTCTCCCGGCTGTTTTCCAAGCAAACTCGGGCTGGTGAACGCGTCCCGGTATCGGCCTGAACGGCGAACGGAGAAGAGAACTTGATTTACGTGGTGATTGTCTGCGGGCTGCTCTCAGTCGCCTATGGCGTGTGGTCGACGCGCGAGGTGCTTGCCTCCGACGCCGGCAATGCGCGCATGCAGGAGATCGCGGCTGCCATTCGCGAGGGCGCCACGGCCTATCTCCGCCGCCAGTACATGACGATCGCCGCCGTCGGCGTCGTCATTTTCATTCTCGTCGCGCTTCTCCTTTCCTTCACGGCCGCGATCGGGTTCCTGATCGGCGCGGTGCTCTCCGGCACCGCCGGCATCATCGGCATGAACGTGTCCGTCCGGGCGAACGTCCGCACTGCTGCCGCGGCAATGAAGAGCCTCGCGGCCGGCTTGTCGATCGCCTTTCGCTCGGGCGCGATCACCGGCCTCCTGGTCGCTGGCCTCGCGCTCCTGGGCGTTGCGGTCTATTACTGGATCCTGACAACCGTCGTCGGCTATGCCGGCAACGACCGCACTGTCGTCGACGCGCTGGTCGCCCTCGGCTTCGGCGCTTCCCTCATCTCGATCTTCGCCCGTCTCGGCGGCGGTATCTTCACCAAGGGCGCCGACGTCGGCGCCGACCTCGTCGGCAAGGTCGAGGCGGGCATCCCCGAGGACGATCCGCGCAATCCGGCGACGATCGCCGACAATGTCGGCGACAATGTCGGCGATTGCGCCGGCATGGCCGCGGACCTGTTCGAGACCTACGCCGTCACCACCGTGGCGACGATGGTTCTGGCGGCGATCTTCTTTGCCGGCGCGCCGATCCTCGACAGCGTCATGATCTACCCGCTCGCGATCTGCGGCGTCTGCATCATCACCTCGATCGCCGGCACGTTCTTCGTGCGCCTCGGCCCGAGCAACTCGATCATGGGCGCCCTCTACAAGGGCCTCATCGTCACCGGCCTGCTCTCCGTCGTCGGCCTTGCGCTGGCGACATGGCTTACCGTCGGCTGGGGAGACCTCGGCACGCCAAACGGCATCCTCGTCAACGGAACCAGCCTCTTCATCTGCGGCATCATCGGTCTTATCGTCACCGGCCTCATCGTCTGGATTACCGAGTACTATACCGGCACCGGCAAGCGCCCGGTCGTCTCGATCGCCCAGGCCTCGGTGACCGGGCACGGCACGAACGTCATCCAGGGCCTCGCGGTGTCGCTCGAATCGACCGCGCTGCCCGCGATCGTCATCGTCGCCGGGATCATCGTGACCTACCAGCTCGCCGGCCTTTTCGGCACGGCGATCGCGGTCACCACCATGCTCGGCCTGGCCGGCATGATCGTCGCGCTCGACGCCTTCGGCCCGGTCACCGACAATGCCGGCGGCATTGCCGAAATGTCGGGCCTGCCGAAGGAAGTCCGCCACACCACCGACGCGCTCGACGCGGTCGGCAACACGACCAAGGCGGTCACCAAGGGCTACGCCATCGGCTCCGCCGGTCTCGGCGCGCTGGTGCTCTTTGCGGCGTACTCGAACGACCTCGCCTATTTCGCGGCGCACCCAGATATGTTCGCCTATTTCCGCGACATCGGAACGGTCGACTTCAACCTGTCCAATCCCTATGTCGTCGCCGGCCTCATCTTCGGCGGCCTCATCCCGTACCTCTTCGGCGGCATTGCGATGACCGCGGTCGGCCGCGCGGCAGGCTCGATCGTACAGGAAGTCCGCCGGCAGTTCCGCGAGCATCCCGGCATCATGCAGGGTACCGAGAAGCCGGATTACGGCCGCGCGGTCGACCTCCTCACCAAGGCCGCGATCCGCGAGATGATCGTGCCGTCGCTGCTCCCTGTCCTAGCGCCGATCGTCGCCTATTTCGGCGTCCTCCTGATCTCCGGCTCGAAGGCTTCGGCCTTCGCGGCGCTCGGCGCCTCGCTGCTGGGCGTCATCGTCAACGGCCTCTTCGTCGCCGTCTCGATGACTTCGGGCGGCGGCGCTTGGGACAATGCCAAGAAGTCGTTCGAGGATGGCTTCGTCGACAAGGACGGCGTCAAGCACATGAAGGGCTCGGAGGCGCACAAGGCCTCGGTGACCGGCGACACGGTCGGCGACCCCTACAAGGATACTGCCGGTCCCGCGGTCAACCCGGCGATCAAGATCACCAATATCGTCGCGCTGCTGCTTCTGGCGGTTCTCGCGCACTGACGGCAGCCGGCGTTCCAAACGAAGAAGCCCGCGGTCGCCCGCGGGCTTTTTCGTCATGTCGGCGCGTTTCTCGCGCCGGCGGACGCCGGCTTACCGCCCGAACGGATTGGCCCCGATCCCGACCACGCCCGAGAAGATCTGCTGGATGAAGGTTTCGTCGCGGCCGCCGGTCGGCGTCGTCCGGCTGACGAAGTCGAACACCTTGCCGTCCTTCTTGCCGTAATTCGCGATCCGCTCGACCTTCTTGTTCTTGTCGAAATAGATCGCAATGACCCGCTGGTCGACGATCTTGTCCTTCATGAAGGCGGCGTTCCGTTTGCGGGTCTGGCTGATGTAGTAATAGACATCGCCTTCGTAATTGCCCGTGGTCGAGGGCGTCCCGAGTGCGGTGAGCACCTGGTCCTGGCTCGATCCGATCGGCACTTGCTCGAGTGCGTTCTCGGCGGCCACATATCCGTGCATCGAGGTCGTGGCGATCGGTGCGATGCCGACCCGGCCCATGCAGGCGGAGAGGGAAAGGACGACCGGCACGCCGATCAGCCAGACGAGCCGCGCCATGCTTGCATCGGCCTTCGGACGCACCCAAATCTTCAAGTGAAACCACCCCAGGAATCGCCGTGACGGCCTCTTCCCCTAGCCCGACCCACCCGACCACGCAACGCCGCGGCGTCGGCGCTGTGCCCGCGCTGGGGGACGCCCGCTGATGTTCGGCATATTCCGACGCGACCGCGGCGCGGGCGACATAGCGCACGCCCTTTACGGCGCCATCGTGGCGCAGGCACGCCAGCCGGCCCTCTACGCGGATTTCGGCGTTCCCGACACTGTCGAAGGGCGCTTCGAGATGGTCGTGCTTCACCTGGCTCTGCTGCTGCGGCGGCTTCGCGGCGAGGGTGAAGCCGGTCGCGCGGCCGGGCAGCACCTCTTCGACCTTTTCTGCGCCGACATGGACCGCTCGTTGCGTGCGATGGGGGTCGGAGACCTCGGCGTGCCGAAGCGGATGAAGAAGATGGGCGAGGCTTTCTACGGGCGCGCCGCCGCGTACGATGCGGCGATCGACGCGGGCGACCGACAGGCGCTCGCCGACGCATTTGCGCGGAACGTGTTTGCCGGAACGGCGGCGGGCGGGGCCGCACCGATGGCCGAGTACGCGTTGACCATCCTCACGGACCTCGGCGGGCAGGCGGGCAGCGAGATACTCGCCGGGCGCGTCATCATGCCGGCCGCCGTCGCGCCGGAAAGGGCAGGGCTACAATGAGCGACTTTGTCATCTCCCGTCCGGTCCCGGTTGCTTCAATTCCTGCCGGTGGTGTGGAGCGGGAAATCGTCGCGACCGAGGTGGAACGCCGGGCGCTGGCGCGCGCCTACGGCCTCCTCGAAGTGAACGCCTTCGCCGCGACCGTTTCGGCAAGACCTGAGCCTCGCGGGATCGTCACCGTCGAAGGGCGCGTCCGGGCGGAGATCGTTCAGGCCTGCGTCGTCTCGCTCGAGCCCGTCTCCCAAACGATCGACGAGCCGATCTTCGCCCGCTACGCGCCGGCCGGGAGGAGCGCCGCCGGCGCCGCTGCCGAGGCCGGGGAGGGCATCGAGGAGCCGCCCGAGCTGATGTCGGGGCCGGACCTCGACCTCGGCGCGATTGCGGCGGAGCATTTCGTCCTCGCCATCGACCCCTATCCGCGCGCGCCGGGAGCGGAACTGCCGGACGGGCAGGCCGGGCAGGTTGCTCCTGATTCGCCGTTCGCCAAGCTCGCTGCGCTCCGCGCGCGGCTGCCTGATCGCGGCTGAAACCCAAGCCTTTGGGCAGATTGGCATTGTTTCATCAGGTGAACCCTGTATCTTCGCCGCGTCGCCGTTTTCGGGCGCGGCGAGCAGAGCGGCTGACGGCGTAGGGACCGGATGACGGCGACGATCACCATCTCGCTCGATGCGATGGGGGGCGACGACGGCGCGCGGCTTGTCATTCCGGGCGCCGCGATCGCGCTGAGCCGCCGGCCGGATCTGCGCTATCGCCTCTACGGCGATCAGGCCGTGGTTCACCCGCTTCTCGAGAAATACCCCGCGCTGAAGGCGGTTTCCGAGTTCGAGCATTGCGACATCGCCGTGAAGATGGATGAGAAGCCGAGCCAGGCGCTCCGTCACGGCCGTTGGCGATCGAGCATGTGGCGCGCGCTCGACGCGGTGAAGGCAGGCGGCGCCCAGGCGGCGGTATCGGCGGGCAATACCGGCGCTCTCATGGCGATGGCAAAATTCTGCCTGCGCATGGCCGCCAATGTCGAGCGCCCGGCGATCGCCGCGCTCTGGCCGACGCTGCGCGGCGAAAGCGTCGTTCTTGACTGCGGCGCGAGCATCGGCGCCGACGCGCGCCAGCTCTTCGACTACGCGATCATGGGCGGCGCCATGGCGCGCGCGCTTTTCGACATCATCCGCCCGACGGTTGGCCTCCTCAATATCGGCGTCGAGGAGGTGAAGGGCCTCGAGGAAGTCCGCAGCGCCGGCCAGCTCCTCAAGGAAGCCGATTTGCAGAGCCTGGAATATTACGGCTTCGTTGAAGGCGATGACATCGGCAAGGGCACGGTCGATGTCGTCGTCACCGAAGGATTTGCCGGCAACATCGCGCTGAAGACCGCCGAGGGCACGGCCAAGCAGATTGCCGGCTATCTGCGCTCGGCGATGAACCGGACACTGCTCGCCCGCATCGGGTACTTCCTGGCGCGCGACGCGTTCGAGCGGCTGCGCATGAAAATGGACCCGCGCAAGGTCAATGGCGGCGTCCTCCTCGGCCTCAACGGCATCGTCATCAAGAGCCACGGCGGCAGCGATCCCGAGGGCTTCGCGTCGGCGATCGAGATCGGCTACAGCATGGTCCGCAACGGCCTTCTCGCGAAGATAAACGAAGACCTCGTCCGCTACGTTCCGGAGCGAACCGAGGTCGAGGAGAAGATCGCTGCCCAGGCGGGTGCGATGTGACTGAAGTACGTTCGATCGTTCTGGGCGTCGGCGGCTATCTCCCGAAGAAGGTTCTGACCAACGACGATCTCGCCCAGATCGTCGATACCACCGACGAGTGGATCGTCCAGCGCACCGGAATCCGCGAGCGGCATGTCGCCGCCGACGGCGAACTGACCTCCGACCTTGCCGTCCGCGCCGCTGAGCGTGCCCTCGAGAACGCCGGCCTGCGGCCCGCCGATATCGACGTGATCGTGCTCGCGACGGCGACCCCCGATCACACGTTTCCGGCATCCGCGGTTACTGTCCAGGAAAAGCTCGGCATGCACCACGGTCACGCGTTCGACGTGCAGGCAGTCTGTTCCGGCTTCCTCTACGCTCTGACCACCGCCGACTCGCTGATCAGGTCCGGTCAGGCGAGGCGCGCGCTGGTTGTGGGGGCCGAGACCTTTTCCCGGATTCTCGACTGGACCGATCGCTCTACCTGCGTCCTGTTCGGCGACGGGGCAGGGGCTGTGGTGATCGGCGCCGAGCCGCAGGCGGGATGGCGGAGCGACCGTGGCGTGCTGAGCGCCCACCTTCGCTCCGACGGGCGGTTTCGCGACAAGCTCTACGTCGATGGCGGACCCTCGGCGACGCGCTCCGTCGGGCACCTCCGGATGGAGGGTCGCGAGGTCTACAGGCACGCCGTCCACATGATCACCGACGTGATCGAGGATGCCTTCAAGGCGACCGGATTCACCGCCGCCGATGTCGACTGGTTCGTGCCGCACCAGGCCAACATCCGCATCATCGACGCAACGGCGAAGAAGCTGGGCATCCCGATCGAGAAGGTCATCCGCACCGTCGACCGGCACGGCAACACCTCGGCTGCGTCGATTCCGCTCGCCCTCTCGGTCGCTGCAGGCGATGGGCGGATCAAACGCGGCGACCTTCTCCTGCTCGAGGCGATGGGCGGCGGCTTCACCTGGGGAGCAGTCCTGCTTCGCTGGTAGGCTCGCCTTAGGCACCCGCTCCGATCTCCGGTTGATTCTCCCGAACCGAGGCAATAGGGTTTATCCCGTTGGATTAATTGAGAAGTACGCGGCAGCGGCACTCCGGAGCGGGGAACCTGAGGCCATGGGGGGCAAGACGGTCACGCGCGCCGATCTGTGCGAGGCGGTCTATCAGAAGGTGGGCCTGTCGCGGACGGAGTCGGCGCAACTCGTCGAACTCGTTCTCGACGAAATCAGTGCTTGCATCGTGCGGGGCGAGTCGGTGAAGCTGTCCTCGTTCGGCTCGTTCATCGTGCGCAGCAAAGGGCAGCGGGTCGGCCGCAATCCGAAGACCGGCGAGGAAGTCCCGATTTCCCCCCGCCGCGTCATGGTGTTCAAGCCGAGCAACGTGTTGAAGCAGCGGATCAACGGCGCGCTCGCCAACGGCAGGTCGCCGCCCGCGGATAGCTAGCACCGTCGGCGCTGCGCTTTCGCCGCACTTGGGAGCTTCGGCCGTCTTGTCCAAAAGCCCCGACGCCTTCCGCACCATCAGCGAGGTCGCCGACGACCTCGACCTGCCGCAGCACGTCCTTCGTTTCTGGGAGACGCGCTTCACCCAGATCAAGCCGATGAAGCGTGGCGGGGGCCGGCGCTATTATCGCCCGGAGGATGTCGAACTCCTCCGCGGCATCCGCCATCTGCTCTACGGCGAGGGCTATACGATCCGCGGCGTCCAGCGCATCCTGAAGGAGCAGGGGCCGCGGTCGATCATCGCGGTCGGCCGCGGGGAAAGCCGGCCGGCCCCGCCCGATCCGGCCGATGCCGAACCCGCCGCGGAGCAGCCTCCGCGCCGCGTCGAGCCCTTCCTTCCGCCGGAACGCCCGGTGCGGCCTTCCGTTCGAATGGACGAGATCGAGCCGGACGACCGTGAGCCGGACGACGTCCCGATCTACGCGCCCCCGCGCCGGCCGGTGGCCGTCGCGGATGAGTCCCGCGAGCCTCGCCACGCCGCCTCTCTTGCGGCCGCCGATACGGATCGCCTTCGGTCCGTTTTGGCGGATCTCCTCGAGTGCAAACGCATCCTCGATCAGGCCCGTTAGCTTCGTTGCGCGGTGGGGACGGCCTCACTATAGTCCGCGCCGGCGGAGTATAGCGCAGCCTGGTTAGCGCACCTGACTGGGGGTCAGGGGGTCGCAGGTTCAAATCCTGCTACTCCGACCAATCCTCGCGCGCGCACGCGCTGCTCACGCCCAAGGGTTGCCGGCTCCCGCGTGTGACGACTAATCCACAGTACCGGGATTGCCGGGGATTGAGGCCCGCGAACACCTTGCCCGGAGCGAAAAACCCGCGGTAGGTGTTTCGACGGCTGGTCAAGCAAATTGCCGCAGCGGCACTGTGCGGTCTTACATTGCAGCTTTGCTTTTTTCCGGCCGGCTGGGGCGGCTGGAATGGTTGATCGACACGCTGAGGAAATCGAGCGCCAGGTCTGGCAGCTCTATCTGGCGTTGCTCGGTCGCCCGCCCGATCCCTCGGGCCTCGACTATTTCAGCAAGGCGTTGCGAAGCGGCCGCTCCCTTCGCGATATCGTCGAAGGGATCGTCGCCTCGGTTGAGTTCCGCGATCGGGCCTTTCGGCTGGCGGAAGAATTCACCATGCCGGAGATCGAGCCGGAGGATGCAGGTTCCTCCGGCTTCGCGGCGCGGCAGGCCCAGGTCACGACCCGTTCGCGCGAACTGCTGCGCGAACGGGTCGTGACGCCTTTTCCGCCGGCCGCGACCGGCGTAGCCACGGCGACCAGGCGAACGTTCATCGCCCGCACCCGAGGCGTCGATTTCTTCGGAATGTTCGAGTCTCGGCGGCTGCTTGACGCGGCCAATGCCGATCCCGAACTGAGTGACGCCGGACACCGCGTCTTCCACCATTCCGTGCTCGAAGACGCCCTGCGGCGGGTTCCTTACCAGGCCGTCGTCGTCTCCTTCGGCAACTCGCCCCACAACGTCCCCGCGGTGCAGTGGCTGCTCCGCCTTGGAGGCATGTTCCGTGGACCGATCGTCGCCTACGTCCACGATCCGATCGTGCTCGAAGTGCTGCGCCGTGCCTCGAGCGCCGCCGGTTTTCGTCCGGACGAACTGTTCCGCCGGGCCTATGGACGTGCGCCGCTTGCCGATTTCCAAAGGCGCCATCACCGTGCTCTCGTCGACCGTGGCATCACGGGCATGCGCGCGATCAGCCGGGCTGCGCGGATCGACCACGTGATCGTCAATTCGCAGGCCGCCAAACAGATGCTTCGCCGGGACGATCCCGAGTTTGCCGGCGATCGCATCGCGAGGTTGTTCCATCCGGTCTTTCCGGTGTCCGTCAGCCCGCCTGTGCCCAGCAGCGATCCGGCACGGCCGATGCGCATCGGCTGCTTCGGCGTGGCCACGGACAGCAAGCGCCTCGATGTCGTCCTAGCGGCGGTCAAGGTGCTGCGGGCGCGCGGCCGGGATGTTCGGCTGACGGTGGCGGGATACGACACCGCCCGCATCGGTCCGGTGATCCGGCATGAAGCGGGCGGGTTCCTCGAAATTCACGACAATCCCGATGATCGGCGCTTCGTCGAGCTGCTTGCCGCCGTCGATGTCGCCGTGCAGCTCCGTGGCATCAATGGCGGTGAGACTTCCGGCGTCGTCTCGATGCTGATGGCGCTGGGCAAGCCGGTCATCGTCACACGGATCGGGGCATTCAAGGAGTTCGGCGAGGCCGTCCGCTTTGTCGAAGCGTCGGCCAGTCCTGCCGACGTTGCCGATGCTATCCTCGGCGCCGTCGGCGAGGCGGAAGCGCTTGGGCGCGCGGCGAAGACCTTCGCCGCGAGGCACTCGCCGCAGCGGTTCTGCGAGCGGCTCGACGAATTGATCGCCGACGCGCCGGGGACTGCCGCGATCAAACGCCCGTCCGGGAACGCAGGCCCGCCCGCCGATTGGTCAAGCCCGGACAAGACCTGCATCATCGCTTTCACGCCGCGCACCGGATCGACGTACCTTGCCCACCTGATGCGGACCACGCAGCGCCTTGGCATGCCGGCGGAGTTCTTCAATCTCGGCTTCGCCGCCAAGGCCTATCCCGAGGCTGAGGGCGACATTCGGAAGCTTTGCCGCGTTGCCGCCACGAAGGGCCGCAGTTCCAACGGCGTCGTTTCGTTCAAGCTGCTCCCCGAACATTTCGACGCCATCCAGCAACACATCCGGCTGACCGACTGGTTCCCCGATCCGAGCTTCGTTCGCGTTCGGCGGCGCGACCGGCTGGGTCAGGCCATCTCGCTCGCCATCGCCGCCAAGACCGATGTGTGGGACAGCCGGTTCAGGAACAACCGGGTGCCGGCCTTCGAGGTTGCGGCCATCGACGCAACGCTGAGACGTATCGCTTCCGATGAGGCGCGCTGGGACCTCTATTTTGCACGGAACGGCATTGATCCGCTGACCCTCTGGTACGAGGATTTCGAGGCCGATCCGGTGTCGGCCGTGCGGGCCATCGCCGGTTCGCTCGGCCTCGACGAGCCGATCGTCGTTGATGTCGCCGCGGTCGAGCTGAAGCGCCAGCGGAACGAAATGAACGAGGAATGGCGCGCCCGCTTTCTCCATGAGGCGGCCAGCCGCGATCGCCTCGACCGCATGGATGTCCGGCCTCGGCGGGTTTCCTGACCGCGCGCCGGCTTCGGTTGCTTCAGCGGGTTACCGCCCGGGGAATTCTGACCGGGCCAAAAACGCGGATCGGCACCTCCCGCGGCGACGCGGCCCTCTTTGCGCCCGGCAGGAACCGGTCGAGCAGCCGCTTCGTTGCCCGCTGCCCGGGGCGCTCGACGTAGCGGTAAACGAGGAAGGCCACGGCGAGCATCAGGGCCAGGACCGCCGGCGCCAGTACCGGCGCGGACGCGAAGCCCGCGAGGCGGTTGAAGATCGCGAATCCGGCCATCTGGTGGATCAGATAAAGCGGGTAGGTGAGCCCGCCGATTGCGAGGATCGCGCCGGCCGATAGCGGCAGCCGCCGGATGAACAGGCACGCCGCGACCAGCGCCACCGCCGTCACGGAGATTGCGCCGACGGCCACCGGTGACAGCACGATGCTGAAGTGATCGCGCACCCAGTCCGCCCCCCAGTTGCCCTGGAGAACCGCGACCGCAACCGCTGCGGCGAGGAGACCGTAATTGGCGATCGTGCGGCGGCCGGAATGGAGGACGTAGAGCATGATGCCGGCGGCAAAGAAGCCGCTGTCGTCCGTGAGCAGGACCCGCCGCAGCGCGCCGATATCGAGGAAGAGATCGTTTGCCAGCGACAGGACCAGCCAGCCGGCCACGAACGCGGGCAGCCGCCGGGGGAAAAAGCCGCCGGCGATAAGCCCGGCAATCCAGGCATAGAAGACGAGCTCATAGACGATCGACCAGTACACCCCGTCCACGAACGGTTGCTTCAGCGCCGGCGACACGATGACGAGGTTGGCCAGCCACTGGATTGGCGAAACCGTTGCTTCGGGCGGTCCGAGGAAGAAGAGAACGAGAAAGGTCAGCGTCATACAGGCGAGGAAACCGGGATAGATGCGGGCAAAGCGGGCAATGAAGAACTGCCGCACCGTCCGGCCTTCCGCCGAGTAGGCGATCACGAACCCGCTGATGACGAAGAAGAGCTGCACGCCGAGGAAACCGTACTTGGTCACCGGCACGACCGCAGGCAGCGACAGCCACGTCATCCCGTCCGCCGACGCGCCCCGGAAGGAGTAGTGGTAGGAGACGACGGCCAGAGCGGCGAAGAGGCGGAGAAGGTCGAGCGCCTGGACGCGGGCATGCGAGGCGGAGCTTTGGGCGGTTGTTTCTGACATGGCGGGACCCTCCGGGATTCCGCAGCATTCTGCCATCGCGCGGGCAGCCGAACCGCCGATCGGCCGGGTTTCTTTAGAATTAGGCTTAAATTGCGCGGCCGGCGGCGGGGGCCGGCGCACGCTCGAAGATGGGTTCTTGAGCCAATGACGGCATCGGCGGCGGCGCTGCGGCCATCCTTGCGCCGGCGCGGCGCAGATCGCGGACGAACATCTTCTCGGCCGCCACCATTCCCCACAGCATTCCGTAAAGCAGGAAGAGATGCCGCCAGTGGTCGTTGTCGATGACGTTGTGGATCATCACCTGCCCCAGATAGACCGCGAAGACGCAGTGCAGGTACTTGGTCCAGGGACGCGGCTTGAAGATCAGCCGGCCGGCCGCGGCGATCGTCCAGATGACCAGGGTGATGTAGGCGAAGCCGCCCAGCCACCCATAGGTCGTGAAGCCTTTCAGCCACATGTTGTGTTCGTCCTCGCCGAAAAGCTTGGCGAAGACGAGAGGCCCGATGCCGAGGGGACGCTCCTGTACGAGGAAGAAGCCGAGCTCATGCCGGGCGAAGCGGCCGAGGTTGCCGGCGTCGTAGTCTTCGACGAGCTGGGCGCGCTGCTTGAACAGGTTTGCCACTTCCGGGACCGACAGCGCCACCGCGACGAGCAGCGCGATCACTACGGCGCCGGCCGCGAAATAGGCGACCGTCCTGAAGCGCGCCATCTGGCGCCTCTCGTTGAGGAAACCGAGGAAGGCGACCAAGAGGAGCGCGAACACCGTCATGCCCCAGGCGGCCCGGGAGAAGGCGAGGAACACCGCAAAGACGAGGATGAGCAGGAGGACGATCTTGCCGAGCGACTGGTGCAGCCGCTGGGTCAGCAGGTCCTGACAGAGGAACACGATCGGCAGGACGAGGAAGGGCCCGAACACGTTCGGGTCCTGGAAGGTGCCCTTGACGCGGTCGTAGCGGAGGAAGATGTCCGCGCCCGGGAACAGGTGGAAGTAGCCGGCGATGCCGAGCAGCGAGGCGATGATCGCCGCGGCAATGTAGGCGTTCTTGATGATCCGGATCCGTTTCTCCGGCGCCACCGCGATCACCGCGGCAAAGAAGATCGACGACAGGACGAGGAACGTCGTCGTCAGCATGTAGACGATGCCGCTCGTCGGATCGGGCAGTTGGGTCAGCGACAGGAAACCGCCCGCGACATAGCACAGCATCAGCCCGACCATCGGCGCGAAATGCCGGTTGAGCCTCAGCCCGAAGAACGACCAGACGAGGATGACCGGGCAGAGCAGAAGCTCATACGGTGCCGGCTCGTCGATGACGAAGGCGCCGAGGAACGCGATGATCGCGATGATCCAGTTGCCGGCCATGCGGCCGGCCGGCCAGTTGACCGGCGATGGCGCGGCGATCGCCGGCGCGACCGCGCTCAATAGGCATTCTCCGTCTTGGAGAGGAGCCGGATCGGCGTCATGGCGACGATGTAGAGATCGAAAAGCGCCGACCAGTTCTCGATGTAGTAGAGGTCGTGCTCGACCCGGTGCTGGATCTTCTCCGGTGTGTCGGTCTCGCCGCGCCAGCCGTTGATCTGCGCCCAGCCGGTAATGCCCGGCTTCACCCGGTGCCGCGCGAAGTAGCCGTCGACGACCTCGTCATAGAGCCGGTCGGCGGCCTTGGCCTGCACGGCGTGCGGACGCGGGCCGACCAGCGACAGGTTGCCCTTGAAGACGACATTGAAGAGCTGCGGCAGCTCGTCGAGGCTGGTCTTCCGGATGATGCGGCCGACGCGGGTGACGCGCGGATCGCCCTTTGTCACGAGCTTGGCCGCGTTGGCGTCGGTCATGTCGGTGTACATCGAGCGGAACTTGTAGACCTCGATCAGCTCGTTGTTGAAGCCGTAGCGCTTCTGCTTGAACAGCACCGGTCCCTTGCTGTCGAGCCGGACCGCCAGCGCCACCAGCGCCATGACCGGCAGCGCGAGGAGAAGCAGGAAGGCGCCGAGCACGCGGTCGACCAGCCACTTCGCCACCACGTCCCAGTCGGCGATCGGCTTGTCGACGACGTCGAGGAACGGAACCTTGCCGACGAAGGAATAGGTCCGCGGCCGGAAACGGAGCTTGTTGGTATGCGCCGACAGCCGGATATCGACCGGCAGCACCCAGAGCTGCTTCAGGATCTGGAGAAGCCGGTTCTCGGCGGTGATCGGCAGCGACACGATCAGCAGGTCGACGCGCGCCATGCGCCCGAACTCGATCAGCTCCGCGACCGTGCCAAGCTTCCGGTAACCGGCCACGCTCGCCGGCGAACGCTCGTCCTTGCGGTCGTCGAAGATGCCGCAGATGCGGACGTCGTTGTCGGGCTGCGCTTCGAGCGCCTGGATCAGTTGCTCGGCGCTGGGCCCTCCGCCGACGATGACCGCGCGCCGTTCCAGAAGGCCTTCCCGGGTCCAGGCGCGCACGCGCCCGGCGAGCGCGACGCGGAAGAGCGCAAGCGCGGCAAAGCCGGTGAGGAACCAGGTCGCGAACCAGACCCGCGAAAAGGTCTCGCCGACCTTGGCGAGAAATACCCCCACCGCGATCAGCGCAAAGACGAGCGTCCATGCCGCGAAAACCCGGACGAGCTGCGGGCCCGTGCCGCGAAGCGCTGCGATCTGGTAGCCGCCCGCCATCTGGATGAACCCGACGCTGAGAAGGGCCGCCGCCACGACGGGGACCGAGTACCAGAAATCGAGCTGGGCATCCTGCTCCACGTAGAGCACATAGACGACGAAGCCGGTCACCGCGACGAGCGCGAACTCGATCAGGCGCGCGAAGCCGCTGACCAGAACCGGCGAGATGGGCATCCGCTTGAGGCTGGCGGCGGCGGCGCGCGCCTCGGCGTTGAGAGAAGGCGCGGGCTTGGCCTCGACCGCTTTGCCGGCATCCGGCAGCGCGGTCTCCGGCTTCGCGATTTCGGCGGGGTGGGGAATGGCAATCGCACCCGACCGGAAGTCGGATCCGAGATTCTGCTTAGTCATGTCGGCGCCGCTCATCTGCCTCGAACTCCGCGAGGCGGAGCCCTACGGCATTTGAGCTAACAAAGGATGCGCATTATTTCGACAATTCGCCGGAGTTAACCTTACTCCGTTGCACGTGCCGTTCAGGCAGTCACGCTCGCATAGACGGCGGCGATTTTCCGGGCCATGGCCTCGGTCGAAAAGACCGGCTTGATCCGCTCCCGCAGGGCCGCGGCAAGTGCGCGCGCTTCGTCGGGACGGGCGAGTTTGGCCTGCATTGCGGCGGCCAGCATCTGGGCGTTCCCCGGCGGGACAAGCTCGGACTTGAATTCGCCGAACACTTCCGGAATCCCCCCGACATTGGTCGCGATGAGCGGGACGCCTGCGGCGAGCGTTTCCAGCACGATGTAGGGCATCGACTCGGCGCGCGACGGCATCACCACGACGCGCGCGAGTGCGAATGCCTGGCGCGCCGGCATCCGCTCGCGAAAGGTGACCGCGTCGCCGAGATTGCGCTCGGCGACCATTGCCTCGAAGCGCGTCTTGTCGGGGCCCGAGCCGACCAGCCATGCCGTCGGCCGCCGTCCGGTGTGCCTGCCGATGATGTCGAGCGCCTCGATGAAGAGGTCGGTGCCCTTGAGGTCGCGAAACTCGCCGATGAACAGGAAGTCGCGGGCTTCGGGGGCGGGGGCGACCGGCTCGAATTCGTCGGGTCGCAGTCCGTTCAAAACGATCGCTGAAGGGCTTCGCGGCTTGCCGATCTTGGCGGCGTAAGTGTCCGCCTCGTAATGGCTGACGAAGATGAACGCATCCGTCATCCAGCCGAGCACGCGCTCGAGCGCAAAGTAGACCCGTCCGCTCAGCGACTTCGGGTCGTAGTGGATGCTCCCGCCATGCGGGGAATAGATGCGGGCTACGCGTAAACCAAATGCCCGCAAGAGCGTGCCGATCGTCCGTGCATAGGCGCCGCCTTTGGCGCCGTGAGCGTGCAGGATATCGGGATTGAGTGACCGCACCTCGCGGAGGAGCCGCCAGGTCGCGGCGAGGTCGGACGGCGACACCTGGCGGCGCATCGGCGTGCGCCGGATGCCAAGGGCCAGTTTCGGCGCGAGGCGTTTCAGCACGTCTTCCTCGAGCGCGGTGCCGGTTGTGGAGTCGCAGATGACGCCGACGGCGTGACCCGCCCGCGCCTGCTCCTCGACGAGGTCGGCGACGTGACGGAAGATGCCGCCGAGCGGCGAGCGGAAACAGTGGACGATGCGGAGCGGACGCTGCGACGCATGCGCCGTGCCCTTCGCGGCGAAGTCCCTGGCCGGGGTCATCCGCATCGCTAGAAGATGCGCTCGCGCACGAACAGGGTATCGCCCGGCATGATCGGATCGGTGAGCCGCAGCCGGGCCGTCTCGATCCGCCCGTTGGCGCTCCGCGTCACCGTCACGCTGTGCATGTCGGCCCTGGGAGTGAATCCGCCGGCCGCCGCGATCGCTGCCTGCACCGTCATCCCGGCGACATAGGTGTACTGTCCGCCGGCATTGACCTGGCCCATTGCATAGAACGGACGGTAACGGCCGACCTCCACAGAAACGTCGGGATTCTTGACGAAGCCTTCGCGCAGGCGCGCCGCCACGGCGCGCTCGACCTCGGCCGTGGTGTGGCCGCGCGCCGGCACGTAGCCGATGAGCGGCATCGAGATCATGCCGGCCTTGTCGACTTCGTAGGTATTGGAAAGGTCAGCTTGCCCGAACACGATAACCCTCAACTGGTCGCCGGAATCGAGGCGGTAGGGCGCAACCAGTTCGGAATGGACGGCGTACGAGGCTGGCCGGTAGGTCGAACAGGAACCGAGCAACAGCAGCCCGGCCAGCGCATTGATCCATTTGGTGATTTTCATTACGGGCGGTATCCGGGCGGCCGGCCTTCGTAGCGACTATTCGGCGGGTATGGTTAATGGCCGGTAAAAGCATCGCCGGGGGGACGCCAAGTATTCCGGCAGGTAATCGAACGTTAAGTTTTGTTAACCGAGGGCGAGGGTGCCGCAGGCCCTTGTTAACCATGTGATTACCATAAGCCGGGATCATCCGGTGCCGATGCTACCCGAGTCTCGCCCATGACGAACCGTTCTGCCGCCCCTTCGATCGACGTCGAAATGGATGTCGGGGCTCTCTTCAAGTCTTTGTGGAGGGCGCTGCCATACATCATTGTTTTGATGCTGATAGTGGCGGCCGGGACCTACGTGCTCCTGTCGCGGATGGCGCCCGTCTACAAGTCCGAGGCGACCGTATTGATTGCCTCCGGCGAGTCGGACCTCACCCGGCCGACCGGCGCGACCGGGACTGATTCCGGCGTCCTCGACGAGCAGGCCGTCGCCAGTCAGGTGCAGTTGATCAAGTCGCGCGACCTCGCGCGCCGGGTCGCGGAGAAGCTGAACCTGGCCGGACGGCCGGAATATGATCCGGCCAACGGCACGTCGCTCTTCACGGACCTGCTCGCGCGTATCGGGCTTGCCCGCAATCCGTCGGACTCCTCGCAGGAAGAGCGGATTCTCGGTCAGTATTTCTCGAACCTCTCCGTCTCCACCATCGAGAAGACGCGCGTCATCGCCATCGACTTCTCCTCGACCGACCCGAAATTCGCGGCCGACGCCGCCAACGCCATCGCCACCGAATACCTGGCGCTGCAGCGGGAGGCCAAGCGCGACACCACCGACGACGCCACCAAGTGGCTGGAGGCGCAGATCGCCGACCTGCAGGGGAAGGTGAAGGACGCCGAGGCGCAGGTGGAGACATTCCGGTCGAGCCACGACCTCTTCTCGAGCGGCGGGACGACGCCGACCACGCTCCCCACCCAACAGCTCGCCGATCTCAGCGCCGAACTCGGCCGCGCCCGCGCCGCGCGCTCCGACGCCGAAGCCAAGGCCGCCACGATCCGCTCGCGCCTCGAAACCGGCGCGCCGCTCGACCAGGCCGATGTGATCAACTCGCCGCTCATCCAGCAGCTGGTCGGGCAGCAGGTGACGCTCCGCGCCCAGTTGGCCCAGCTCTCCGCGACGCTCCTGCCCGGTCACCCGAAGATGCAGGAACTGCAGGCGCAGCTCGCCGGGCTCGACCGCCAGATCGCCGCCGAGGCGAGGAAGATCGTCGACTCGCTGGAAGCCGACGCCAAGCTGGCGGCGGCCCGCGAGGCCGAGCTGCAGCGCAATGTCGATCAGTTGAAGACCCGGGCCTCGACCGCCAGCGACGCCGAGGTTCAGCTGCGCGCGCTCGAACGCGAGGCCAATGCCCAGCGGGACCTGCTCGACACCTATCTCCGCCGCTATCGCGAGGCGCTGTCGCGCACCAACGGCGATTATCTGCCGGCCGACGCCCGCATCATTTCCCGCGCGGCGGTCCCGATCGAGCCCGATTTCCCGAAGAAGGTGCCGCTTACCGCGACCGTGTCCGTCGTCTTCCTGCTGCTCGCCATCGCCTTTGTGCTGATCCGCGAACTGGCGAGCGGGCGTCCGATGCGCCAGGTGGTGATCGCCGAGGCGGTGCCCGCTCCGGCCGTCGTCGCCAGCCCGGCGCCGGAACGTCCGGTCGCCGCCGATGGGCACGTGCGCTGGGCCGACGATCATGGCCTCAGGCGGATGATGCCGAGCGAACCGACGATCGCGCCCCAGGCGATGAGCGAGGTCGAGCGCTCGCTCTCGGCCATCGCCGCGCAGGTGATCGCCGACAAGAAGCGCTGCATCATCGTCACGCTCGCGGAGGAATCCGATGCGGCGGGGCGGCCGCTTGCCGCGGCGGCGCTGGTGCGGGCGCTGTCGCGCGCCGAGCAGCGCGTGCTCCTCCTCGATCTGCGCAGCGACGGCGCCAACGCGACGACCATGGGCGAGGGGAGTGGGCTCCCCGGCTTCACCGACCTGTTCGCCGGCGACGCCTCCTTCGCGCAGGTCATCTTCCGCGACCGCAAATCGCGCGCCCACTTCATTCCGGCCGGGCGGAAGCCGGTCGCGCCGGACGTGCAGAACGGCGAACGCCTCAAGACGATCCTGTCCGCGCTCGACCACACCTATGATCACCTGGTCATCGACGCCCCCGACGAGATGATTCCCGTCATCGGCTCGGCCGCTCAGGCGGCCATGGTGGTGACCGAATTCGGGCCGGCTGACCCGCGCACCGTCCGCGCCTTCAATCGCGTGACGACCGCCTCGATCGCGTCGATCCTCCTGCTCATGGTCGATCCGGCATCCTCGGCGCGGGTCGAGTCCCTTCCGACGCTCGACGGTGAGGCAGCGGCCTAGCCTGCGCCGTTCCGTTCCGGCCGCTGCATCCAGGTGATGACGGCCCCGGCGGGGAGCACCCAGAGCAGTCCCGCGACCGCGTAGAAGATCGTCTGCGTCAGCGGCGACGTGCCCGGCAGGCGCGCGCCGGCGATCGACATCGCGGTCAGCGCATAGAATGGCACGAAGACGGCGAGGAACGCCGCGCCTATCAGTTTCCGGGTGCGCTGACGCAAGGGATTGCCGGCCTTTCTCGTTGCGACATGCCGGCGGTTGCCCGCCGGCGCCGAGGCCTATATCGAATGGCCATGGACCTCAAGCAATGACCGGCGCCGCTTCTGCCGCCCTCGCTGCCGCGCCGCGCGACCGCGACCGGAACCACGCCGGCGTCCGCGCGTGGCTCTATGGCGTCGCCTTCCTCATCATCTGCATGGTGGTGGTTGGCGGCGCAACCCGGCTCACCAATTCCGGCCTGTCGATCACCGAGTGGCAGCCGATCCACGGCGTCATTCCGCCGATGAATGGCGCCGAATGGCAGGACGAGTTCGGCAAGTACCGGCAGATCCCCGAATACAAGCTCCTCAACCCGGACATGACGCTCGCCGAGTTCAAGGGCATCTTCTGGTGGGAATGGGCGCACCGGCTCCTCGGGCGCGTCATCGGCATCGTCTTCCTCCTGCCGCTCGTCTTCTTCGCCGCCACCGGAAGGATCGAGCGCCCGCTCATCCCGAAACTGGCAGGCCTGTTTGTCCTTGGCGGCCTGCAGGGCGTGGTCGGCTGGTGGATGGTGGCGAGCGGTCTGATCGAGCGCACCGATGTCAGCCAGTACCGCCTCGCGGTTCACCTGACCCTCGCCTGCGCGCTGCTCGCCGCGATCCTCTGGGTCGCCCGCGGCCTCGGCAGCGCCGTTGTGCCGGCGGCCCGCGGCCTGCGCACAACCGCTGGAGCGCTTGTCGTCCTCGTCCTCGGCCAGATCTTCCTCGGCGCCATTGTGGCCGGTCTCAACGCCGGTCTTGTTTCGAACACGTGGCCGCTGATGGACGGCGCGCTGGTGCCGCCGGGCCTGTTGGCCCAGGCGCCGGCGTGGACGAACTTCTTCGAGAATCCGCTGACCGCGCAATTCGATCATCGCCTGCTCGCCTACATCGTGTTCATCGTCGCACTCGTGCAAGCGGTCCGCGCCCGGCGAACCGCGCACGCGGCCGGTGCGCTGGCGCTGGCGCTGCTCGTCGCCGGGCAGGCGACGCTCGGCATCGCCACGGTGGTGAGCGGCGTGCCGCTTCACCTGGCGATCCTGCACCAGCTCGGTGCGGTGCTCGTATTGAGCCTCGCCGTGATCAACTGGCGCGCCATGGTGCCGGCCTCGAAGGAGGGCGAGTCCTGGACAAGATCAGCGCCGCAGCCGACCTGATTGCGCCGGCTCGCTGGACGGGCCGCAAGCTGACGGCCCTGCCGCCGGACCTGCGCCCGTCGGACGAGACCGAGGCCTACCGCATCCAGGATGCCGTCCATCGCCGTCTCGGCAGGCAGCGCATCGGCTACAAGATCGGCGCAACTTCGAAGGTGATGCAGGATTACCTGGAGTTCCGCCATCCCTGCTCGGGCGGGATGTTCGACGGCACGGTCGCGCGCGACCGCATCAGTATCCCCCGGGACAAATTCGTCCGCGTCGGTATCGAATGCGAAATCGCCGCCCGGATCGCCCGCGACGTGCCGACGGGTCCCTTCACCGCGGAGCGCATGGCCGGAGAGGTCGCCGCCTGGATGCCCTCCATGGAAATCGTCGAGGACCGCTTCGGCGATTTCCGGCGGATCGATCCGCACACGCTTGTCGCCGACGATTTCTTCAACTGGGGTGGCGTTCTCGGCCCGGAGGCGCAGGCGACCCCGGAAGCCATCGCCAACATGACCGGCACCACCACGATCAACGGCGTGGTCGTCGGCACCGGACGGGGCAGCGACGTGCTCGGTCACCCGCTCAACGTACTGGCCTGGCTGGCCGAAAGCCTCGTCGCCCGCGGCACGTTTCTCCGCGCCGGCGAGATCGTCACCACCGGCAGCGTCGTCGAGACCAAATGGATGGAGCGCGGCGACCGCGCCGTCATTTCCATCGCCGGCCTCGGCGAGGCCTCACTCGAACTGACCTGACCGGCGCACGCCACGACCCGGGCAAGAAGAGGCGTGCATCCTCCTCCGCGAAGCGGGGGAAAGGAACCATGCGCAGCATGGTGGAGGGGCTGAGGCCGGCGCGCCCCTAGCTCAGCGCCGTCGTCTCGCCGAGCCCCAGCATCAGGTTGAGGTTCTGCACCGCCTGGCCCGAGGCGCCCTTGCCGAGATTGTCGAGTTGCGCCAGCAGCACGGCCTGCTGGTGCTTCGGATTGCCGAAGACGAAGAGCCGCATCCGGTTCGTGTCGTTGAGCGCCTCCGGCTCCGGATTGCGCGGGTCGAGCGAGGAGGCGAGGCCGATCTCGATCGTCTCTTCGAGCGGCGCGACGCTGACGTAATGCTCGTCCGGATAGTGCTCGGCGAGCGCGGCATGCAGGTCCTCCAGCGTCGGCTTCCTGTCGAGCGCCCAGAGCTGCAGGGGGATCGAGACGAGCATCCCTTGTGCGAAGCGCCCGACGCTCGGGACGAATAGCGGCCGGCCGGAGAGGCCGGAATAGACCTGGATCTCCTCGATGTGCTTCTGCACGATGCCCATCGCGTAGAGCCGGAAATTGTCCATCGTCGCATGCGGCGAGGACGGGTCCTCGAACGCGGCAATGAGCTGCTTGCCGCCGCCCGAATAGCCGGACACGGCGTTGATCGTCACCGGCAGGCCGGCGGGAACGAGTCCCCGCCCGACGAGCGGGCGCAGCAGCGCGATCGCGCCGGTTGCATAGCAACCCGGATTGGAAACGCGGCCGGATTGCGTCACCGCCTTCCGCTGGCCCGTGTCCATTTCGGGAAAGCCGTAGGTCCAGCCGCTCGCGGTCCGGTGCGCGGTCGAGGCGTCGATCACCTTCACCTTGTTGTTGCGGATCATGCCGACCGCTTCGCGCGCGGCATCGTCGGGGAGGCAGAGGATCACCGCGTCGGCATTGTTCAGCATCTCCGCGCGCGCCGCCGGGTCCTTCCGCTTCGCCGGATCGATCGATGCGATTGCGATGTCGCTGCGGCCGGCGAGCCGCTGCCGGATCTGCAGGCCGGTGGTGCCGGATTCGCCGTCGATGAAGACCGTCGCTGCCAAGGGTGCCTCCGTTCGGGCAGGTGTCGTTGAAACGAGAGAACGCGAAGTGTCGGAACGGCTATTCGCGTCGTCGCTTGGCGAGCAGCCCGAGGTAGTACATCGCCACCGTCGACGCGGCGACGGCGGTGATATCGGCATGATCGTAGGGCGGCGCAACCTCGACGACATCACCGCCGACGAAATCGATGTCGCCGAGCCCGGAGAGGATCGCCAGCGCCTCGCGGCTCGACAGGCCGCCGGCCACCGGCGTGCCGGTACCCGGCGCAAACGCCGGGTCGAGGCAGTCGATGTCGAAGGTCATGTAGGCGTCGCGCTCGCCGACCCGCTCGCGCACGCGCTCGATGACGCCGGCGATGCCGATCCTGTCGACTTCTTCGGCGCCGATAATCGCAATGCCGCAATCTTCCGGCGCGACCGTGCGGATGCCGATCTGGATCGAGCGGGCCGGGTCGATCAGCCCCTCGTCGACCGCGCGCTTGACGAACGACCCGTGCGAGATGTGATCGGCGGCGGCCGGCCAGGTATCCTGGTGGGCATCGAACTGGACCAGCCCGAGCTGCCCGTAACGGGCGTGGTGGGCTTTCAGCAGCGGGTAGGTGATGAAGTGGTCGCCGCCGAGCGTGAACAGGTCCGCGCCGCCGGCGATGATCGTCGCCGCCTGCTTCTCGATCGCGGCGGCGAATTCCATCGGCCGGCTGTAGTCGAACGCGGCGTCGCCGTAGTCGACGACTGCGAGCGTCTCGAACGGGTCGAAGCCGAAGGGATATTGCGGGTCGCCGTCGAAGATCGCCGAGGCGCGCCGGATCGCCTGCGGCCCGAACCGCGCCCCCGGCCGGTTGCTGGTCGCCTGATCGAACGGAATGCCCCACACGACCGCATCGACGCCGGTCAGGTCGCGCGTGTACCGCCGCCGCATGAACGACAGCGCGCCGCCGAAGGTCGGCTCCATGCTCCCGCCTTTCAGCGGGCCGCGGAACGCATTGTCGTTGGTGAGTGGTTTGTTCGTGTCACCCATCGTCCTGAAGCCCTTACTCCACCTGTCATCCCCGCGAAAGCGGGGAACCAGTATCCGCGAGGTTGCAGAATTGCTCGCTATGACCGGGCGCCTTGGCCTGCTTGCCCAACGTTTACTGGGTCCCCGCTTTCGCGGGGATGACACGTAGTGAGAGACGACATTCGGTACGCAAACAAAAAGGGGCGGGCCGATCGGCCCGCCCCTTGAAGGAAATGGAGGGGTGCGCGATCAGCGCTTGGAGAACTGGAAGGAACGGCGGGCCTTTGCCTTGCCGTACTTCTTGCGCTCCACCACGCGCGAGTCGCGCGTGAGGAAGCCTTCCTTCTTCAGGACCGAACGCAGTTCGGGCTCGTAGAAGGTGAGCGCCTTCGAGATGCCGTGCCGGAGCGCCCCCGCCTGGCCGGAGAGCCCGCCGCCGGTGACCGTCGCGCGGACGTCGTACTGGCCGTTGCGGTTGGCCGCGAGGATCGGCTGCTGCACGACCATCTGGAGCACCGGGCGCGCGAAATACTCGGTGAATTCCTTGTCGTTGACGAAGATGCGGCCGGCGCCGCGGGTCACCCACACGCGGGCAACGGCGTTCTTGCGCTTGCCGGTGGCATAGGCGCGGCCGCGGCTGTCGAGCTTCTGGACGTAGGTCGGCGCGGCCGGCGTCTGCGCCACGGCAAGGCCCTGGAGGGACTGGAGATCGGCCATGGTCAGGCAACCCTCTTGTTCTTGCGGTTGAGCGCACCGACGTCCAGCGCTTCGGGCTTCTGGGCGTCGTGCGGATGCTCGGCGCCGGGATAGACGCGCAGGTTACGCAGCTGGCGGCGTGCAAGCGGCCCGTCGGGCATCATGCGCTCGACCGCCTTCTCGACGACGCGCTCCGGGAACTTGCCCTCGAAGATCGCGCGCGCCGTCCGTTCCTTGATGCCGCCGATATAGCCGGTGTGCCAGTAATAGACCTTCTGCTCGCGTTTGCGGCCGGTCAGCACCGCCTTTGCGGCATTGATGACGACGACGTTGTCGCCGTCGTCGGCATGCGGCGTGAAACCGGGCTTGTGCTTGCCGCGCAGCCGCATCGCGATGAGTGAGGCGAGGCGGCCGACCACGAGCCCGTCGGCGTCGATCAGCACCCATTTCTTCTCGATCTCGCCGGCCTTGGCGTTGTACGTCTTCATGGCTCGTTGCTCTTGGTTTCTGTCCTGGTGCGAGGCACCAAAGCCAAGGCGGCGCCAGGGCGCCGCCGGTCGGGGTGCTTCTACCCAGCGAGCCTGCGCGCGTCAAGCAGATTCGTCGAAATTAAACGAGGAAAATCAGTCCGATAGCACTGTGGTATCATGATACCGTAGAGCTGTGACCGGCGTCATATTCCGGTGGGCGGCCCGGCCGCATCGTCCCGGGCAGGGGTTGGGGGAATACCCGAGGAGACCATGTCGATGAAACGCTTTGCCATGAAGGCGGCCTTCGCCGCGCTCGCCATCGCCGCCCTGCCGCTATCGGCAGCCGTCGTGGCCGCACCCGCCGCCGCCCAGATGCCGGCCATGATGCAGTCGATCCCGCTCACGCCGGCCGTCATCGAGAATTTCATCAGGAGCTATCCGGCGATCAAGGAAGCGGCGCCCGCCATCGGCAAGAAATACGGGATCGACGGCGACGACGATTCCGCCGCCGGCTGGGGCGCATGGATGATGGCGACCCAGGCCTGGGGCGAACTGAACGGCATGGTGCAGCAGTACGGCTTCAGCGATTTCGGCAACTGGCTGCAGACCACGATGAGCGTGGCGATGGCCTATTCCTTTGCCAAGGAAGGGCCGCAGATGGATACGCAGATGGCCGAGGCCATCGATCAGATCAAGAACAACCCGAGCATCCCGGAAGCGCAGAAGCAGATGATGCTGCAGCAGATGCAGGCCTCGTCCGCGGCGATCGCCGGGGTCCGCCCGCCGCAGGAAAATATCGACGCGATCACGCCCTACCTTACCCAGCTTGCGCCTTTGTTCGATTGATCGCAGCCGTATGCCGCCGCTAGGATGCCCGAAACACGTGCGGGCAACGATTCCCGAGGTCGCGGCCGAACAGGCCGGCAGCAAGAGGGTGCAATCATGGACTGGTATGTGATCCTCAAATACATCCACGTCTTGTTCGTGATCGTCTGGCTCGGCGGCGGCTTCTGCCTCGTGGTCCTGGGGGTGCGCGCCGACCGCGCCAACAACGAGGCGGATTTCGCGGCGATTCTGAAGAACGTCGTCTACATGTCCGGCCACGTTTTCATCCCGTCGGCGCTGATCGCGCTGGTCTTCGGCCTGCTCATCTTCTTCATCTACGGCCTCTATGATTTCCTGTGGACCTACATCGGTCTGCTCGGCTTCGCGGCGACGTTCGCCCTGGGCGCCCTCGTCCTCGGTCCGCGTTCCGACAAGGTGACCAAGGAGATCGCGGCCAGCGGGATCACGCCGGACACGCTGCGGCAGGGTCGCGAGATCCTGCAGCTCGCCAAGTTCGACTTCGTCGTCCTCTTCGTCGTCGTCGCCGACATGGTGATGAAGCCCGGCTGGTCGAACTGGATCCTGCTGGTCATCATGGTTGTCGTGATCGCTGCCGGCGCCTACTTCTTCATCGGCAACCTCCTGAAGCCGATGATCGATCAGGTGATGCCGAAGGCTAAGACCTGAGCCGACGCTCGACCGCCGGCGGCTCCGGCCGGAAAATCTGGAGCCGCCGATGAATCACGACCGCTACGCCGACGACTACATCCGCTCGATTCTCGCCGCGACCAGGACGATCGCGATCGTCGGCGCGAGCATCAATCCGGCGCGTCCGAACTTCGGCGTATCACAGTACCTGATCGCCCGCGGTTACCGCGTCATCCCCGTCAATCCGGGACAGGAGGGGAAGACGATCCTCGGCAACCGCGTCTATGCGCGGCTGGCCGACGTCCCCGAGCCGATCGACCTCGTCGACATATTCCGCCGCCAGGAGGCGCTCTCCGGCGTCGTCGACGAGGCGCTCGCCCTGAAGCCGCTGCCGAAAGCGATCTGGATGCAGCTCGACCTTCGCGACGACGCTGCCGCGGCGCGGGCCGAGGCCGCCGGCGTCAAGGTGGTCATGGATCGCTGCACCAAGATCGAGGACGCGCGGCTGATGCGCCGCTGAGCTAACGCCGCAAAAGGCGTCCGCCCCGAAGCCGCTTTGGCGAAAGCCTATTCCTTCCGGCCGCCCGCCAATGGGCAGCCATTGGTTGGCCCCGGCTGCCCGCAGGGATATCGATACGCCCGCCTGCGCGTCCGCTGCGGGCCAGAGAGAAACGGAGGCTTCATAATGGCCAGCGAACGCGTTCCCGGCTTCGCGACCTTGTCGGTCCATGCCGGCGCCAAGCCGGACCCCGCGACCAATGCGCGGGTGACACCGATCTATCAGACCACCTCCTACGTCTTTAACGACGCGGAGCACGCCGCCAAGCTGTTCGGCCTGCAGGCCTTCGGCAACATCTACACCCGCATCATGAACCCGACGCAGGATGTGCTCGAGCAGCGCATCGCGGCGCTGGAGGGAGGCACCGCCGCGCTCGCCGTCGCCTCGGGTCATGCCGCGCAGGTCATCGCGTTTCACACGCTCCTGCAGCCCGGCGACGAGTTCATCGCGGCGCGTCAGCTCTATGGCGGCTCGGTCAACCAGTTCAACAACTCGTTCAAGAGCTTCGGCTGGCACGTGAAGTGGGCCGACATCGACGACCTGTCCTCCTTCGAAAAAGCGGTCTCGCCGAAGACCAGGGCGATCTTCATCGAATCGATCGCCAACCCGGGCGGCGTCATAACCGACATTGCCGGCGTCGCCGCAGTGGCGAAGAAGGCCGGCGTCCCGCTCATCGTCGACAACACGCTGGCGACGCCCTACCTGGTGCGGCCGTTCGAGCACGGCGCCAATGTCATCGTCCATTCGCTCACCAAATTCCTCGGCGGGCACGGCAACTCGATCGGCGGCGCGATAGTCGACGGCGGCAATTTCGAATGGACCGGGGAGAGGGGCCGCTTCCCGCTCCTGTCGACCCCGCGGCCGGAATATAACGGCCTCGTCATCGGCGAGACCTTCGGCAACATCTCCTTCGCGATCGCCAACCGCGTCCTCGGCCTGCGCGATCTCGGCCCGGCGATCGCGCCGCAGAACGCGTTCCTGATCCTCACCGGTATCGAGACTCTGCCGCTGCGGATGCAGGCGCACTGCGATAACGCGCTTGCCGTAGCCGAGTACCTCAAGGCGCACCCGAAGGTCACCTGGGTCAGCTATGCCGGCCTTCCGGGCGACAAGTATCATCAGCTTCAGCTCAAGTATTCGCCGAAGGGTGCCGGGGCGGTCCTCACCTTCGGCGTGAAGGGCGGCGACGCGGCGGGCGTGAAGCTCGTCTCCTCGGTGAAACTGTTCTCGCACCTGGCCAACATCGGCGATGTGCGCAGCCTCATCATCCACCCGTCCTCGACCACACACAGCCAGTTGAAGCCGGAACAGAAGATCGCCGCTGGCGCCGGCCCGGACGTTGTCCGCCTCTCGGTCGGGATCGAGGACATCGCCGACATCATCGCCGATCTCGACCAGGCGCTGGCCCAGGTCTGACCGCGCCGCCCGGCATCATTGTCGGGGAACTCGACCCGGCGGGCCGTCGTGCCCGCCGCGTCGCTTTGCCGCTGCCGGTTCGTCTGCGATGCTTCCCCGCGATTCGGAATGCGGGGAGGAACGGCCGATGTACAAGCTGCCG
>DASRGK010000067.1:0-2106 GCA_035651055.1 Bauldia sp. | reverse complement strand
CGATCACGAATTCTACGTCATGCAGGGCGAGATCTATACCGAGGAGGCCTTCGGCACGAAGGGCGAGCTCACCCAGAGCATCGACAAGCTGATGAACGAGCGGCCGGAATATTTCGTCTTCAACGGCGCGGTCGGCGGCATCTCCAAGCAGCACCCGCTCACCGCCAAGGTCGGCGAGACCGTCCGCATCTTCTTCGGCGATGGCGGTCCGAACGCCACTTCGTCCTTCCACGTCATCGGCGAGATCTTCGACCGTGCCTATGCCTTCGGCGCGCTGACCGCGCCGCCGCTCACCAACGTCCAGACGATCACCGTCCCGCCGGGTGGCGCGGCGATGGTCGAGTTCAAGGTCCAGGTCCCCGGCAACTACATGCTGGTCGACCATGCCCTGTCGCGGGCGATGCGGGGCCTCGTCGGCATCCTCAAGGTCGATGGCCCGGCCGATCCGACCATCTTCCTCGCGACGCCGCAGAAGGATGCTGCCGAGGAGATGACCACCCACTAGACTGTCCGGCAGAGCCGGCGACGACCGGGTGCGGCGGTGACCCCGCCGCACCCGCAACTTTTCGGGCCGGACCGGGAAGGGAAGAGGCAGGATGGGGAAGCGGTGGACCGGCGGCGCCGTATTGGCCGCCCTGCTGACGGTGGCGGGCCCGGCCGCGGAGGCCCATGCCCGCCTCGTCGCGTCGGCGCCGGCGGCGAACTCCGCCGGACCCGCCGTTCCGGCCCTTGTCCTCTCCTTCAGCGAACCGGTCGAGCCGCCTCTGGCGAAGGTCGAGGTCAGCCTGTCCGGGGCCGCCGTTTCCGCAACCCTGCAGGCGACCGGACCGAAAGAGCTGACCCTCTCCTTTGCCGCGCCGCTCGTCCCGGGCATCTACGCCGTCCACTGGCGTGTCGTGGCTTCCGACATGCATAAGAGCGAGGGAGACTTCACCTTCACGGTCAAATAGCGCAGCCATGGATGTCGCCGTCGTTGTCGCGCGGTGGTTCTTCTTCACCGCCGCCATGGTTGCCTTCGGCGCTTCTCTCTTTCCGCTCTATGCCGGCGCGGATGGCATCGCGGAGCGTCATCCCGCGGCCCTTCGTGTCTTTCCGCTTGCCCTCGGCGGCATCGCCATGGCGGCCGCGCTCGGATGGATCGCGGCGCTTGCCGCCGACTTTAGCGCCGGCGAGGGGACGGATCTGATCGCGACCATCCGGCTCATCCTCTTCGAGACGAGCTTCGGCGCCGCCTGGTTATTCCGGTTCGCTGCGCTTCTCCTTTTCCTTCTGGTCGCGGCGATCCGGCCGAAGCCGCTGGCGCTGGTCGCCGTGGCGACGCTGTTGCTGGCCGGCGAGGCATGGATCGGCCACGCCGCCGCCGGCGGCGGCGTGCAGCGGCTGGTGCAGATCGTCCATCTGCTCGCCGCCGGCGCATGGCTCGGCGGGTTGCTGCCGCTGGCGCTCGTCCTCCGCGATGGCGCCCGTCGCGCGTCGGCGGAGGAGGGCGCGCGTCGGGCGGTGCTCCGCTTTTCGGCGATGGGCGTGGTCAGCGTCGCGCTGATTGTGCTGAGCGGCGAAGCGAGCACCTGGTTCGTCGCCGGCAAGCTGCCCGGCTTATCGCTTCCGGCCGACGACTACGATCTCGTGCTCGGGCTGAAGCTTGCGGTGTTCCTCGCCATGGTCGGTCTGGCGCTCTTCAACCGCTTCCGCCTGACGCCCGGCCTTTTCGACGCGAGCCCTGACCGCCGGCGAAATGTCCTGCATCTCTTCCGGCGGACCGTCCTTGTCGAGCAGGGCCTCGGCTTCGCCGTCCTGCTTCTGGCCGCCGTGCTCGGCACCACCAGCCCCATGCCCGCGTGACCTTCGAGCGAACCTCGCCGAACCTCACTCGTTGGCGCCACCTCTCGCAAGTCGGAGCGAGCTTGCGAGGCGCGACCTCAGGCATTGGCGTCACCTCTCCCCGGTGGGGGAGAGAGCCTGCCCCCGACTGGATCGGGGGTCGTGAGCCGGACGATAGTCCGGCGAGCGGGTGAGGGGGCTCGACCGCCGGGCCTCTTTGCACGCCGGCTCAGGTGCGCTTTCCGAGCTTTTTCCCCCTCACCCGGCTCGGCCGCTGCCGCGCCC
>DASRGK010000066.1:0-66431 GCA_035651055.1 Bauldia sp. | reverse complement strand
GGTCGATATCGTCGAGACGGACGAGCTGAATGCGCGGACGCGGGCCGCGCTCCGCGACTTGGTCACGGCGTTCGCGCGCTGGCGGGCCAAGGCCGGTTCGCTGCCGCACACGGAACTCGCCGAACTCATTCTGGAGGAGAGCGGCTATACCGAGATGTGGCAGGCCGACCGCTCCGCCGATGCGCCGGGGCGGCTGGAAAACCTGAAGGAACTCGTCCGCTCGATGGACGAGTTCGAGACGATGACCGGCTTCCTCGAACACATCTCGCTGGTCATGGATGCCGATGCCGAGGCCGGCAACGACGCCGTCTCGATCATGACGCTGCACTCGGCGAAGGGCCTCGAATTCGACACGGTGATCCTGCCCGGCTGGGAGGAAGGCCTCTTCCCCTCGCAGCGCACCCTCGACGAGAACGGCCGCGCCGGGCTCGAAGAGGAGCGCCGCCTCGCCTATGTCGGACTGACGCGGGCGCGCAAGCGCGTCTATGTCCGCTTTGCCTCCAACCGGCGCATGCACGGCATGTGGCAGGCGGGCATCCCGTCGCGCTTCGTCGACGAACTGCCCGAGGCGCATGTCGATGTGGCCGAGGACCAGACGGGCTACGGCGGCTACGGCACCGGCGCCTACGGCGCCTCGCGCTTCGATACCCGCGATCCCTTCGAGAACGCCTACGCGACGCCCGGCTGGCAGCGCGCGCAGCGCAACCGCGGCGGCTCCTCAGCGGGTTCGACCATGGGCGGCTACGGCAACAATTCGGGCCCGCGCACGGAGCGCCGGCTCCTCGAAGGCGAGTTGGTGGCGAAGTCGGTCGTCAGCGGCGGCTCGGCCTACAAGACCGGCGAGCGCGTCTTCCACCAGAAATTCGGCTACGGGAAGATCACTGCGATCGAGGGCAACAAGCTCACCGTCGATTTCGAGAAGGCCGGCGAGAAGCGCGTCCTCGACTCCTTCGTCGCGCGCCACGCGACCTGACGTTTCAGGGTGCGAACAGCCTCACCAGCCCGCGCGCCACGGCCGCCGGATAGACGGTCATGTGGTACTCGTCCGGAAAGACCGCGGTGTCGAGGCGGAGGCCGGGATAGCGTCGCGCCTTGAGGCGTCGGGTGAAGGCGCGGAAGTTGGTCACCTGCCTGAACCAGGCGATGACCTCGTCGGCGAAATCTTCGCTGAGCCACCCTCCTCCGGGCGCCTCCTCCTCGGCGCCGACCGCCATGAAGACGCGGGCATCGAGGTCATCGTGACCGTCCGCCCATTCGCGCTCCCAGCGGAACGGCAGGCGCTCCTCCCACCACAGCGAAGGGCTGACGATGAGGTAGCGGCCGAACAGTCCGGGGCGATGGAAGAGCGAATCGAGGGCGAAGAGCCCGCCGAGCGACCAGCCGATCAGGGTACGGTCGCCGCCGGCGCCGAACTCGCCCTCGACGAAGGGGATGATCTCCCCGGCAATGGCATCGAGCAGCCGTCCGGCGTTGCCGGCCCCGAGCGGCGGGCGCCATTCACGCCCGGTCACCGGCGTCGGGGTGAGATCGCGGATGCGTCGGGCGAGGAAATCGCCCTCGTCGTCGGTATCGTGACCGATGCCGACGACCCAGGCCGGCGGAACGGCGCCGCCGGCGTAACGGCCGTAGACGCCGGCCCAGCCGGCCACGGTATCGAGGGTCAGGAACGCATCGAGGACGACGATGACCGGTTCGCCGCCGCGCGGCGTCTGGCCTGCCGGCGGAACCACGGTGACGCGAAGCGTATCGCCGAGCGCGGGGGATTCATGGCGAAAGCTGCGCCGGCCGCTCGTTTCGGCAAGCGGCTGCCAGCCACTACGAATGCGCGGCTTCCGGGTCACTGCGACCCGCCGTCGGCATCGCAGTGGACACGGAGGGCCGGGCCGGACGGGGAGCGCCGGGCGTCCGCGCCCCGGTCGGCGTCCTTTGCGCTCGGCAGGCGATTGACCACGGCGTCCATTCCGGTGCTCCTTCCCCGCAAGACCAGAACCGATGCGGCACCATTCTGCCATGAGTTACACGGCGACATTCAAGCTCGACCAGGCGCAGGCGCATGCCGTCGCCGCCGCGCTCGACAACCATCCGGACTTCGAATCGTGCGCGCTCGACCTCCGAGAGATCGCGGCCGGCGAATGGACGGTTGCCGTCTACTTCGAGGACCGTCCGGACGCGGCGCGCCGGCAGCGGCTTGGCGAGGCTGTCGCCAAGGCAATCGGCCGGCCGGCCCCGGCGATCATCGTTGCCGAACTGCCGGACGCCGACTGGGTGGCAAGGAGCCTTGAAGGACTCCCTGCGGTCCGTGCCGGGCGGTTCGTCGTCCATGGCGCCCACGAGCGAAACCGGGTGGCGGTGAACGACATCGGCATCGAAATCGAGGCCGGCCTCGCCTTCGGCACCGGCCACCACGGGACCACGACGGGCTGCCTCATCGCCATCGGCCGGCTGGTCGCGACCCGCCCAATCGAAAATGCGCTGGACGTCGGCACCGGCACCGGCGTTCTGGCGATAGCCATCGCCAGGCTCGCCCACGCGCCGGTTCTTGCGACCGACATCGACCCGGTCGCCGTGCGCGTGGCGAGGGAGAATATCCGGCTGAACGGCGCGGCAGGATGGGTGCGAACGGCGACGGCCGCCGGGCTGTCGGCGCGGATCTTCGCCGAGCGCGGGCCGTTCGATCTGATCGTCGCGAACATTCTCGCCGGCCCGCTGGTCCGCCTGGCGCCCGCCATTCGCAAGCACCTTGCGCCCGGCGGCACGGTGATTCTTTCCGGCCTGCTCATCCCGCAGCGGGCGCGCGTGCTTGCGGCCTACCGGGCAGAGGGACTGCGGCTGACCGGCGAGCACCGCCTCGGCGAGTGGCTGACGCTGGTCTTCACGCGGAGCATCCGGACGCGCCGCCGCCGGTTCGCCGCGGGCTACATCGCTGCCGGACGCGTCTCGCACCGCTCGATCCCGGCGCGCCCGCCGGCGCCGACCGCGTAGCCGGCATCGTCCAGAATGAGGCCGTGGAGGGCGGCGGCCCGCCGCGCATGCACCTCCCGCACGCTGACCAGCCGATGGAGGATACGGCGACAGGCGCCGTGCCCCCGCAATCGCACCGCCGGCGCGAGGCTAATGCCGTCAAAGCGCGGGTTCGTCATGGCGATGATCCTTCCTTGTCGCAGTCCCGAAGAATCCTCCCAGACGCCTCCTTTATGGGCCGGACCGGTCACCCTTCGGAACCCGTTGATCGGCATGAGAGATATGTCGATATTGCAGCGCAGCGTCATCATGCTGCCATGCAGCAACTCTTCCCGTTGGAATTCGACTCGGCGGTGCTGTTAGAAGGCGGCCGAGCCCAGCGGAACCGGAACGCCTCATGGACATCGCAGCCGCCCCGTCCCCCATTCGTGAACGCGCCGGCCGCCTCCGTGCGGAACTCGGGAAGCTCGGATTGACCGGCTTCATCGTCCCGCACGCGGACGAATATCAGAGCGAGTACCTGCCGCCCTCGGCGGAGCGGCTGGCCTGGCTGACCGGCTTCGACGGCTCCGCGGGGCTGGCGATCGTGCTCGCCGACAAGGCGGCGCTATTCGTCGACGGCCGCTACACGCTGCAGGCCCGGAGCCAGACCGACACCGCCGTCTTCGCCCTGGAAAGCCTCGTCGACAACCCGCCGGCGAGGTGGCTGGCCCGAGAAGCGAAAGCCGGCGACCGCATCGGCTACGATCCGTGGCTGCTCACCGTCGCGGAGGTGAAGCGGCTCTCCGAAGCCTGCGCAGGCGCCGACGCCGCGCTGGTCGCGGTTGAAGCGAATCCGCTCGACCGCATCTGGGACGACCGGCCGGCGGCGCCCCTCGGGCAGGTGACGATGCAGCCGGTCTCGCTCGCCGGCGAGACGGCATCGGCGAAGATCGCGGTGCTGCAGGCGGCCCTGGCCGAAAGAAAAGCCGATGCGGCCGTCACCGGCAACGCGGACTCGATCGCCTGGACGCTCAATATTCGGGGCAACGACGTGGCGCATAATCCGGTCGCGCTGGCCTTCATGGTGCTGCCGGGTGCGGGCAAGCCGGTCCTCCACATCGATGGGCGGAAGCTCTCCAACGCCGTGCGGACCGAGCTGGCCGACATCGCCGACATCGAGTCGCCGGCGAGCTTCAGGGCGAACCTGACGCGCCTTGGCGGGAACAAAGCCAAGGTCCTCCTCGACCCCGCCACCACCGCGGAAGCGATCGCGCGCACGATCGAGGGAGCCGGCGGGACGATCGTGGAAGGCGCCGACCCGGCGGTCCTTCCGAAGGCAAGAAAGAATTCGGTCGAACTCGCCGGCACGCGCAAGGCGCACATTCGGGATGGCGCGGCGATGGTCCGCTTCCTCGCCTGGCTGGAGAAGAACGCGCCGGGGAATCTCGACGAACTGCAGGCCGCGGCGAAGCTGGCCGAACTCCGCGCCGACACGGCTCGCCGCGACGGATCCGAACTGGTCGACCTCTCCTTCACCACCATCTCGGGCGCCGGACCGAACGGCGCGATCATCCACTACCGCCCGACGCCGGCGACCAACCGCAAGCTCGAAACGGATTCGCTCTACCTGGTCGATTCGGGCGGACAGTACCGCGACGGCACGACCGACATCACACGCACCGTCGCCATCGGCACGCCGAGCGCGGAGATGCGCGACCGGTTCACGCGCGTCCTCAAGGGGCACATCGCGATCGCCACCGCGCGTTTCCCGGCGGGCACCAGCGGGGCCCAGATCGACGCGCTTGCCCGCCAGGCGCTGTGGCAGGCCGGCTGCGACTACGAGCACGGCACCGGCCACGGCGTCGGCGCCTTCCTGTCGGTGCATGAAGGACCGGCGCGGATCTCCAAGCTCGGCACCGCACCGCTCGAACCGGGCATGATCCTTTCCAACGAGCCCGGCTATTACAAGCCGGGCGCCTACGGAATCCGGATCGAGAACCTCGTCGTCGTCCTGCCGCCGGCGCCGATCGAAGGCGGCGACAAGCCCATGCTCGGCTTCGAGACCATTTCGCTCTGCCCGATCGAGCGGAACCTCATCGACCCGGCTATGCTGACGCCGCCGGAGCGGAATTGGATCGACGCCTATCACGCGGCGTTGCCCGGCAGACTGGGACATCTCCTCGATCCGGCCGAGCGCGCGTGGCTGCGCGAAAAGACCCGTCCGCTCTAGCGCTTAGCCGCATCCCGCGGGCCTGCCTTTTTTCCGGAACCCTGACCGCTTCTTTGCGTTTCGCAATCATGCGGCGGGCAGCCAGCCTTCGAGCGGCGAGGGTCCATTCACGGCCCCGAAGAGGAGATAGTCTCGCATGAAGAAGCTACTTACATCCGCCGCTTTCGTGGCCCTGCTCGCCGCGGCGCCGGCCGTTGCGAAGGACACGACGGCAGCTCCGGCCACCCCGCCCGCGGCCACCGACGCCGCCAATCCGGCTACCCCGGCCAATCCCGATTTGCTGAACCCGGCCAATCCGCCGGCCGCCTCCGACCAGTCGGCCGCGCCGTTGCCGAATGCCGAGCCGACGGCTCCGGCGACGGCTGAAACGCCCGCGGCCACCAATCCCGCCAAACCGCCGGCGGCTGTCGCTGCGGCCCCGGGCAACTTCATCGGTCAGCAGGCCGCCGAGGAGCAGCTCGCTTCGAACTGGATCGGGCAGTCGATCTACAATTCGGCCGACGAGAATCTCGGCGACGTCAACGACCTCGTCATCGGCAAGGACGGCAAGGTCGACGCGATTGTCATCGGCGTCGGCGGCTTCCTCGGCATCGGCGAGAAGAACGTCGCGGTTCCGTTCGGCGCGATCACCGTGTCGACGGACGCCAACGGCAAGCTGAAGCTGATGCTTCAGGCGACGAAGGAGCAGCTCGATGCGGCGCCTGAATTCATGACCCTCGCCGAATTGAGGGCGCAGAAGGCTCCCGCCACCGACGTCACACCGATGGCGCCGGCCGCCCCGGCTCCGGCCCAGTAGTCCGGGAAGGCCGAACGCATGGGGCCCGCCGGCACCCGCCGGCGGGCTTCGCGTTTCCGCCGTTCAGTTGAACCAGGCGGCGTAGGTGCCGAACTGGCTGCCGAAGGCGGCGACGATCCGGCTCCAGTTCGCGGACGTTTCAACCGGCCCGTCCTCGAGGTAGGGCAAGGCCGCGGGGCCGGTAAACCAGAGGACGAAATCGAACGCCTGCGGCTCTTCGAAGACGCGGCGGAGATTGATGCCGCGCCCGAAGCGCCAGTGCGGCACCAGCTTCCTGCCGTCGAGGAGAAGCTCGGCTTCGTCGAGGATGGCGCGCCAGGCGTCGATGTGCGCCTGGTCGACGCGCAGCAGCGCGAACGGGCTGGTCTGGCGCGGATTGGGAAGCCATTCGCGGTCGTCGTCGGTCTCCGCCTCGACCGCGTCCCAGGTCTGCCGCGACAGGGCGATCACGGCCTTGAGGTGATCGCGGACGGCGCGCATCCGCTCCGGCTCGGCGACCGGCCAGCGGATGTGAAGAAAGGTGATGAGGTCAGCGATCGGGCCCCAGTCCATGGCATCGGCCGAAAAGAGAGCGTGCGAGAAGGCGAGGTTCGCCGAGGGGAAGAAGAGGTGGAACGTGTCGTCGAAGCTCTCGTGCCAGTCATGGGCGAGGAAGAACTCGCCGAAGGCCATCATCAGATGGATGTAGCCGCGGAGCCAGTACACATCGCCCCGGTCGAAGCCGAAGGCGAGCGACACCGCGAGGTCGTTGTCGGAAAGGCCGGTGACCCGCTGCAAGGCGACGATGACCGGCTCGCGCCCGCTGCCGTCGCCGACCACGTCATAGCTGACCCGGCGGAGGTCGAGCGGCAGCGACACCGGCCCCACGCCGATCCCGGCCAGTGTCGCCTCGGCCCTGCCGAGGTCGGCGACGAAATCGGCGAGCAGTCCGTGGAAGTCGGCATAGGTGATCGGCTTCGGCGACGGGTTGGGCGGCACCGGCAGGCGGACGATCGGCAGGAACATCGCGAACTGCGGTGACTGCATCCCGTATCGGTAGAGGCCCTGCGACAGGTGCTCGACGGCGCGGACGAAACGGACCACGCCGAGCCCGAAGCGCGCGTCGTTATCGGCGGGATCGCGTTCGACCAGCGCCGACAGCGCGACGTCTCCCGCCGCCAGCGTTCCCGCGGCGAGATGCTCTGCCGTCAGCTTCTGCGCCGCCTCGTCGGCGCGCACCGAGCCCGCTGCCGACAGCGCCACGCCCATAGCGGTGAGAAGCGTCCAGAACCTGCCTCTTGCCATATCGCCCTCCTCCCGGCACCTAGCGGGAACGACCAGGGCATCGTCGCTAGCATCATTTTGAACGACGTTCAAGAACAACGTTCAGG
This sequence comes from Bauldia sp., assembly GCA_035651055.1. Lineage (GTDB taxonomy): Bacteria > Pseudomonadota > Alphaproteobacteria > Rhizobiales > Kaistiaceae > JAFKKF01. The sequence goes on along the minus strand of DASRGK010000066.1, from coordinate 59,092 downwards.
ACGGGCCGACCAGCTTCAGCCATGCCTCCTCGTCGATGACCCGGACGCCATGCTTCTCGGCGTCCCTTAGCTTCGAGCCGGCACCCGGTCCGGCCACGACCAGGTCGGTCTTCTTCGAAACCGAGCCGGACACCTTGGCGCCGAGCCGCTCGGCCATCGCCTTCGCCTCGTCGCGGGTCATCTTCTCCAGCGACCCGGTGAAAACCACGGTCTTCCCGGCAACCGGCGATTCGGTCGCGACCCGTTCGGCATCTTCGATCGTGACCTCGGCAACCAGCGCCTCGACCAGGTTGCGGTTATGCGCCTCGCCGAAATAGCGTCCGACGGCATCGACCACCGTCTCCCCGATCTGGTCGATGGCATCCATTTCCTCGCGCGCGGCAGGATCGCCGCGGGCGATCCGCAGCGCCGCATCGTGGAAGGCCGCCCATGAGCCGTAGCCGCGCGCGAGCTGCCGCGCCGTCGTCTCGCCGACATGCCGGATGCCGAGGGCGTTGATGAAGCGGTCGAGCGCGATAGTGCGGCGGGCATCGATGGCATCGAAGAGGTTGCGCACGGAAACCGCGCCGAAGCCCTCCACGTCGCGGAGCTTCCTGAGATTCGCCTCGTCGCGGCGGCGAAGCGTGAAGATGTCGGCCGGCGCCTTCACCGGCAGGTCTTCGCTCTCGTAGAAATACTCGATCTGCTTCTCGCCGAGGCCCTCGATGTCGAAGGCGGCGCGCGAGACGAAATGGCGGAGATGCTCCTTGCGCTGGAAAGGACAGGCGAACTCGCCGGAGCAGCGCCGGACGATCCCCTCCCCGCCGGTCGCCGTCGTTTCCCGGACGATCGGCGTGTGCAGGTAGCAGGGACAGGTTCTGGGAAATTCGAACGGCTCTGCGCCCTTCGGGCGGAGGGCGAGATCGACCGAGAGCACCTGAGGAATGACGTCGCCGGCGCGCTGGATGGTGACCGTGTCGCCGATGCGGATATCGACCGGCTCGCCCCTCTCGTCCTGGCGCAGGATCCCCCCGTTCCGTCCGTAGCCGCGGATGAAATCCTCGTTGTGCAGCGTCGCGTTGACGACGGTGACGCCGCCGACATTGACCGGTTCGAGCCGGGCGACGGGCGTCAGCGCTCCGGTGCGGCCGACCTGGATGTCGATGCCGACGATCCTGGTCGTCGCCTTTTCGGCGGCAAACTTGTGCGCCACCGCCCAGCGCGGGCTGGCGCTGCGGATGCCGAGGCGCTCCTGGAAGGCCAGCGAGTCGACCTTGTAGACGACGCCGTCGATGTCATAGGGGAGCGATGCGCGCTGCCGCTCGATCTCGGCATAGGCGGCGAGCGCCGCCTCGATATCGGCGCAGCGCCGGATGAGCGGATTGACCGGGAAGCCCCACTTGCCGAACGCCTGGACGACACCGAACTGGGTATCCGCCGGCAGCGCACTGTAGGCGCCCCAGGCATAGGCGAAGAAGCGGAGCGGGCGCGACGCGGTCACCGCCGGATCCTTCTGCCGCAACGAGCCGGCGGCGGTGTTGCGCGCGTTAACGTAGAGTTCCTCGCCGCGCGCCTCCTGCTCGCGGTTGAGCGCGAGGAAGTCCTCCTTGCGGAAGTAGATCTCGCCGCGCACCTCGATGAGGTCGGGCGCCCCCTTCGGCAGCGATTGCGGAATGTCGCGGATGGTGCGGACGTTGGCGGTGACGTTCTCGCCGGTGACGCCGTCGCCGCGCGTCAGCCCCTGCACCAGTCGGCGTTCCTCGTAGCGGAGCGAGATGGAGAGACCGTCGATCTTTGGCTCGGCGGTGAGCGCGACCGGCTCATCGCCGAGGCCGAGGAAGCGGCGCACCTGATCGAGGAAGGCACGCACGTCGTCATCGGTGAAGGCCTTTTCCAGCGACAGCATCGGCACCGCATGGCGGGCGGTGGCGAACTTGGCGGAGGGCGCCGCACCGACCGACAGGCTGACCGCGCCCTTGAGGTCGGGAAAGCGGGCCTCGATGGCGGCAAGCTCCGCGCGAAGCGCATCGTACGCCGCGTCGGAGATCTTCGGCCTGTCGAGCTGGTGGTAGAGCCGGTCGTGCTCGGCGATCTCGACCGACAGCGCCTGGTGCCGCTTCGCGGCCTCCGCGTCGGTCAGCGCCTCAACCGGCTTGGGAATTGTCTTGCGTGCCATCGCGGCGAAGGTACCGCGCCCGCGTCTCCGGGCAAGTGAGTGAGGCGCTAGACGTGCTCGTGGGGGATGCGCTTGCGCTGCAGGATCATGGTGAGGAACGCCACGACAAGGAGACCCGCCCCGGCGAAGAAGGCGATGCCGGGCAGGTCGAGGGCCGATTCCTCGCCGACGAAGTGGCCGAAGAGAAACGCCCCGATCGGTGGGCCGATCACGCCCGTCGCGGTGATGAGGCTCGCAATCGCGCCCTGGAGGAGGCCCTGCTCGTCGCGGCGGGCGTTGCGCGTGGCGATCGCCTGGAGCGACGGGCCGGTGACGGCGGCGCCGAAGGCATAGGGGAGGATCGTCGCGTACATCGCCCAGGGCGCCGTCGCCATCCCGAAGATCGTGAGCGCTCCGGCGCCGACGGCGAGCCCCAGCAGGAGCGTCGCCCATTCCCCGATCCCGCGCGCCAGGAAGCGGACGATGAAGCCCTGGAAACCGGCGAAGAACAGCCCGAAAACGGCGAGCGACATGCCCACCTCGAATGCGCCCCACGCGAAGCGGTAGCCGGTGAACAGCACCCAGGTGCTCTCCAGCATGCGGGCGGAAAGATTCATGAGGACGCAGACGACGAACAGAACCACGATCACGCGGGAATGCGCCGCGGAGGCGATAGCCCCGATCGGATTGGCGTCGGCCAGCCGGAAGCTGCGCCGGTCCTCCGGCTTCAGCGTCTCGGGCAGGCTGAACCAGGTCCATGCGAAATTGCCGAGCGCCAGCGCCGCGGCGGCGAAGAACGGCATCCGTGCGCCAAGTTCGCCGAGGAGGCCGCCGAAAAGCGGCCCGGCGATGAAGCCGAGACCTATCGCCGCCCCGGTGACGCCGAAGGCGGCGGCCCGCTTTTCGATGGGGGTGGTGTCCGCGATCACGGCGGAGGTGACGGCGAGCGTCGCGCTGCAGATGCCGGCGACGATGCGGCCGAGGAAGAGCCAGCCGACGCTCGGCGCGAAAGCGAGGATCAGGTAGTCGATGCAGAGCCCGAACAGCGACAGAAGCAGCACCGGGCGGCGGCCGAAGCGGTCCGCCAGCGCGCCAAGAAGCGGGCTGAAGATGAAGTTCATGAGCGAGAAGGCAGCGACGAGAAGGCCATAGGTCGTCGACGCGCTGGCGACATCGCCGCCGAGCATCTGCTGCACGAGTTGCGGCAGAATCGGCAGCAGCAGGCCGTAGCCCATGATGTCGACGAGGACGATGCAGAAGACGACCGCAAGGATCGTTTTGCGGGAGCTCATGAACGCGTCACGCAGCGCCGAGGATGAGACGGTCGGCGGCGGCGCGCGCCTCCTCGGTAATGGTTGCGCCGGCGAGCATGCGGGCAATCTCCTCCCGCCGGCGGCGCTGGTCCAGCCTGGCGACGCTGGTCGTGACCGGGCGGCTGCCGGTCTGACCCTTGGCGACGAGCATGTGCGCGCTGGCGCGGGCGGCGACCTGCGGCGCATGGGTGACCGACAGGACCTGAACCCGTTCCGCCAGACGCGCCAGGCGCACACCGATCGCATCGGCGACGGCGCCGCCGACGGCCGTGTCGATCTCGTCGAAGACCAGGGTCGGCGCCGAGCCGCGATCGGCGAGCGCCACCTTCAGCGCCAGCAGGAACCGCGCCAGCTCGCCGCCGGAGGCGACCTTCATCAGCGGGCCGGGACGCGAACCGGGGTTGGTGCGCACGGTGAAAGCGACCTCATCGATGCCCGCCTCGGCGCGACGTTCGGGATCGGCATCGAGCGCGACGCTGAACTCGGCGCGTTCCAGCTTGAGCGCCGGCAGCTCGGCCGCCACCGCCTTTTCCAGCGCCTTCGCCGCCTTCCTGCGGGCCGCGCTCAGCGCCGCCGCCTCGCGGTCGTAGCGCGCCTTTGCCGCATCGGCCTCGGCGACGAGAACCGCCAGGCGCTCCTCGCCCGATTCCAGCTCGCGCAGCTCGGCCGCCATCCGGGCCTCGATCGCCGGGAGATCGGCCACCGGGACATTGTACTTGCGGCCTGCGGCGCGAAGCGCAAACAGCCGCTCCTCGACCTCCTCCAGTTCACGCCGGTCGAACGAGGCGGCGCGTGCCGCGGCGGCGAGCGCATCTTCGGCCTCGCCGAGGCCGCGCACGGCGCGATCGAGCGCAGCAATGGCATCGTCGAGCAGACCGCCGGCCTCGCCGGACTTCCGCTCGAGCCGGCGGAGAAGTCCGGACAGCGACGGGATCGGCGACGCGCCGCCGGCGACCAGTTCGAACGCCTCAGCAATGTCGCCGGCGATCTTCTCCGCCCGCATCATCGTCTGGCGACGCCCGGCGAGCGCGGACTCCTCCTCCGGCTGCGGCGCGAGCTTGGCGAGTTCGGCGACGGCGGCCGTGAGGTACTCGCTCTCCGCACGCGCCGCCGCGATGCGGCGTTCGAGGTCGGCGACGGCGGCGCGCGCCTCGCCCATGAAACGATGCGCGGCAGCAACCGCAGCGGCATTGGCGGAAAGGCCTCCGAAAGCATCGAGGAGCGTCCGGTGCGTGCTCCCGTCGACCATGGCGCGGTCGTCGTGCTGGCCGTGGATCTCGACCAGATGCGCGCCCAGAACACGCAGCAGGTTCACCGATACCGGCTGGTCGTTGACGAAGGCGCGGCTGCGGCCGTCCTCGCCCTGGACGCGGCGGAGAATCAGGTCGCATTCCGCCTCGATACCGCTATCCGCCAGGACCGCGCGGACGGGATGGGCGGCCGGCACGTCGAAGACCGCGGTAACGTCGCCCTGCCCTGCCCCGCTCCGCACCAGGCCGGCATCGCCGCGCCCGCCAAGGGCGAGCGACAGTGCGTCAAGGATGATGGATTTCCCGGCGCCGGTCTCGCCCGTCAGCACGGTCATTCCCGGCTCGAACTCGATGCTGAGGCGATCGATCAGGACGATATCGCGGATCGCAAGGCCAACCAGCATGTTCCGGCTTCAGGCCGTCACCCGGTCTTCTTGTTCTTGAACGCTTCGCTGACCACGCCGCCATTGTCGAGCGGGGCCGCCCCCTTCCGCCGGAGGAGGTTGTACGCGTCCTTGTACCAGCGGCTGTCCGGGTAGTTGTGGCCAAGGACCGCCGCCGCCGTCTGCGCCTCGTTGATGAGGCCGAGCGAGAGGTTCGCTTCGACCAGGCGCTCGAGCGCCTCCTCGACATGGCGGGTCGACTGGTAGTCGGTGACGACGGTGCGGAAGCGGTTGATGGCGGCGGTGTATTCGCGCCGCTCGAGATAGTAGCGCCCGACCTGCATCTCCTTGCCGGCGAGCTGGTCGCGCGTGATCAGAATCTTCTTCTGCGCGTCGTCGACATATTCGGAGTCAGGATAGTGGTCGATCAGGTCCTGCATGGCCTGCATCGCCTGCTGGGTCTTTGCCTGGTCGCGCGTCACGTCCGGAATCTGCGCAAAATAGGAACGCCCGAGCAGGTATTGCGCGTAAGCGGCGTCCGGGCTGCCGGGATATAGCGTCAGGTAGCGGTTCGCGGTCGCGATCGTCTCCGGGTACATGCCGCGCTGGAAGCTCGTATAGGCGGCCAGGATCAGCGCCTTGCGGGCCGATTCCGAGTACGGGTGCTGACGGTCGAGTTCGTTGAACTCCTTGATCGCGTCCTTGTACTTGCCGGCATTCATGTAGCCGAGGCCGCGATTGTAGAGATTTCCCGCCGGCTCGTCGGGCTCGTAGGCATCCTTGGTCCCGACCACCGAATGCGAGCAGCCCGCCGCCGCAAAGGCGGCAGCCAGCACGCCCGCCAGGGCAACGGCACGCCAGCGCGTTCCGGCTACCGGACGATACCAGCGTCCACCTGCCTGCATCGGGAAACCCCGCCCTTTCGTAGGACCGCCGAGCACAAAGGATTCGGACGGCCCGCCAGCCTGTCTAGCCGAATCCGGCAACAAGCGCCAATCCGGGTGCCAGCCTATTGGCGCATTTTTGTGACCGGCCGGGGGCCGGTCCGGCGAGCCTCAGGATGCTTCCGGGCTGAGGGCCGCGAGACCCAGGCTGCCGGCGAGGTCGGCCGCACGGGCCTCGCCGCGCACGTCGCGGCGCGCCGCCACCTCGACGACGCTCCACGCCGTCCGGTCGGCGAAAAGGGTCTGGAGCGCCAGGTGGTTGAGCTTGTGGCCGCCGCGCCACGAACGGTAACAACCCAGGATCGGCGCCGAGGCGAGGGCCAGGTCGCCAAGCGCGTCGAGCACCTTGTGCCGCGCGAACTCGTCCGGGAAGCGGAGTCCCTCCGGATTGAGAACCCGGTCTTCGGCGAGCACGACCGCATTGTCGAGCGAGGCGCCGAGGCAAAGGCCGCGCGCCCACAGCTGCTCCACATCGGCGAGGAAGCCGAAGGTGCGGGCGCGGGCGAGCTGACGGCGGAAGGTATCGGGCGTGACGTCGAGTGCAAAAGCCTGGCGGCCGACCAGCGGATTGGCGAAGTCGATGGCGGCCTCGATCCGCGTCCCGTCATAAGGCAGGAATTCGGCATAGGACGAGCCGAGTTCGACGCGGACCGCCCGCTCGATCCGCACGTAGCGCCGGCGGGCCTGCTGCGGCTGCACCCCGGCCTGCTCGATCGCCTGAACGAAGGGCGCCGCGCTGCCGTCGAGGACCGGGATCTCCGACCCGTCGACCTCGACCATGACATTGTCGATCTCGAGCGCGCGGATCGCCGCCATCAGGTGCTCGATCGTGGCGACGCTGACTGCATCGACCCCGACCGTCGTGCACAGGTCGGTGGCACGGACATAGGAATGGTCTGCGGGAATTTCGTATTCGCGGCCGTCGCCCAGATTGCTGCGGTAGAAGTAGATGCCGCTGTCCACCTCCTCCGGATGCAGCGTTACGGTCACTTCCTGACCGGAATGCACCCCGACGCCCGAAAGAGTTGCACGCCGCCGCAGCGTAGTCTGCGCGCCCGCCAGCCGTCTCGCCATAAAGTCGCACCCGCCCCTGGTCGAACCCCGCCGCTTACATCGCGGCCCGTGCTGGACTCCGGGATTCGATCCTGCTCGACAATGCCGTGGCCCGGTTGCCGGCGCGCGGCGGTGACGACTCAGATCACCCAGCTCCCCTCACGGCCCGAAGGTGCCATAGGCAAGAGGGTTCACAAACTCACGAATTCTATCGAAATGTTACCGATGAGCCGGCTACGCCGGAACGCCGAGCGGAACGCAATTCTTACGGAATCTCATACGGATACGAGCCCGGCGGCAAATGCCGCCGGGGCTCTTTTCGGAAGCCGGTTAAACGGCGCAGAGCGCCACTGTTTCAGTTCGCCTGACGCCGCAGGAAGGCCGGAATCTCGAGTTCGTCATCCGCCGAGCGCTGCTCGCGCGGCACGTGCCGGCCGTGCGGATCGAGCTCGGCCTGCTGGGGCTTGCCGGCCGCCGGCTGAGGCATTGCGACGCGGGGCTGCGGCGGACGCTTGGCGTAGTCGGCCGAGGGCGGCGGCGCCGGCGGGACTGCAACCCGCGGCTGCTGACGGACCGGCTGACGCTGCGTCGCCACCGGCTTGCCGGCGCCGATCGGATCCTCCTCGCGACGGCCGAGGCCGACGCCGGCGAGCCGGCGCAGCAGACCGAGCGGGCCGCGGTCCTCTTCTGCCGGCTTCTGGCGCTGCTCGATCTGGCGCTGGATCACGGCAGGGAAGTCTTCGACCTTGGGCATCCGGGTCGGCGGCACCTCGGCGACCGGCGGAATATAGGGCTGGGCATGCTCCTCGGCGCCCTGCTCGCCCGCCGGCTCGGCCTCCATATCGATCTCGCCGGCGGCGAGATGGGCGGCCGCCGGTGTGAACGGCGCGATCGTCACGTCGGGATCGGCGGCGCGCTGTTCGAGGCTGGCCGAGATGGCGGCAATGTCGGCACCGTAGTCCGGAGCCGAGACCGCCGGCTGCGGCGCCGGCGCGGTGGCGACCGGCGCAGGCTTCACGGCCGGAGCGGGCGCCGGCGCCGGACGCGGACCGGCAGCAGCCGGGGCCGCGGCAGCCGGGCGGGCCGGGGCGGGCCTCGCGGCAGGCGCCGGCGCGGCGACACTGCGCAGGCGCTGGTTGAGTTCCGCCATCCGCACTTCTGCGGGGGTGGTGTCCTCGCGCGCCTCGCTGTCGATGCCGGTCGCGACCACCGAGCAGCGGATCACGCCTTCGAGCGATTCGTCGAATGTGGCGCCGAGGATGATGTTGGCGTCCGGATCGACCTCCTCGCGGATGCGGGTGGCGGCTTCGTCGACCTCGAACAGGGTGAGGTCCTTGCCGCCGGTGATCGAGATGAGGAGGCCCTTGGCCCCTTTCATCGAGGTCTCGTCGAGGAGCGGATTGGCGATCGCCGCTTCCGCCGCCTGGATGGCGCGGCGCTCGCCCGAGGCTTCGCCGGTGCCCATCATCGCCTTGCCCATCTCGCGCATGACCGAGCGGACGTCGGCGAAGTCGAGGTTGATGAGGCCTTCCTTGACCATCAGGTCGGTGATGCAGGCGACGCCGGAGAAGAGGACCTGGTCGGCCATCGCGAAGGCGTCGGCGAAGGTCGTCTTCTCGTTGGCGATGCGGAAGAGGTTCTGGTTCGGGATGACGATGAGCGTGTCGACGCAGGCCTGCAGTTCGCGGATGCCGGCCTCGGCGACGCGCATGCGGCGGGCGCCCTCGAACTGGAACGGCTTGGTGACGACGCCGACCGTGAGGATGCCCTGATCGCGGGCGGCGCGGGCGATGATCGGGGCGGCGCCGGTGCCGGTGCCGCCGCCCATGCCCGCGGTGACGAAGACCATGTGCGAGCCGTTGAGGTGATCGGTGATCTCGTCGATCGCCTCCTCGGCAGCGGCCTTGCCGACCTCGGGCTGCGAGCCGGCGCCAAGTCCTTCGGTGACCGCGACGCCCATCTGGATCAGGCGTTCGGCCTTGGACGACATCAGCGCCTGGCTGTCGGTATTGGCGACGACGAACTCGCAGCCGACGAGGCCCGAGCGGATCATGTTGTTGACCGCATTGCCGCCGGCGCCGCCGACGCCGAACACCGTGATCTTCGGCTTCAGTTCCTTGATTTCCGGCAGTGTCAGATTGATGGTCATGGGCACCCTCGTCTCGAACTCTCCGACCGCCGGCGTCCCAGCGGCCTTGCCTTGCCTCAGACAGGCGCCGCCGCCGCGGACGCCCGACGCCACCCGGCGTCTAGAAACTTTCCCTCAGCCACTGGCCGACGCGGGAGAAGTAGTTGCCGCCGGTGCCGGTCATCGCCAGCCTCGGCTCCCCGGCCGCGTCGAGCTGTTCCATCTCGGCGACCTGCGGGTAGATGAGCAGTCCGGCAGCCGTCGCGAAGGCCGGCCCCTTGGCCACCTCGGGCATCCCGGTGATGCCGAGCGGACGGCCGAGCCGGACGTTGCGCGCCAGAATCCGGCGCGCCGCTTCGGCGAGCCCGGTGAGCTGGCTGGCGCCGCCGGTCAGCACCATCCGGCGCCCGACCAGCGGGGCGAAGCCGGAAGCGTTGAGGCGGTCGCGGACCAGTTCGAGGATTTCCTCGATGCGCGGGCGAATGATGCGGGTCAGCGTCGAGCGCGGCACCTGGTTCGGGACGTCGTGCTCGTCATCGCCGATCGGCGGCACCGACAGGACGTCGCGGTCGTCGGCGGCGCTGGGCAGCGCGCTGCCGTGCATGGTCTTCAGCCGTTCGGCGTCCTCGATCCGGGTCGAGAGGCCGCGGGCGATATCGGTGGTGATGTGATGACCGCCGACGGCGATGGCGTCGACATGGACGAACTGGCCCTTCATGAAGACCGCGATCGTGGTGGTGCCGCCGCCGAAATCGATGCAGGCGCAGCCGAGCTCGGCCTCATCGTCGACGAGCACCGAAAGGCCGCTGGCATAGGGCGACGCCACCAGCGTCTCGATCGACAGATGACAGCGGTTGATCGACAGTTCGAGATTGCGGAGCGGCGGCGCTTCCGCCGTCACCATGTGCATGTCGACGCCGAGGCGCTCGCCGACCATGCCGCGCGGATCGGCGATGCCGGAATCGGCGTCGAGCGAGTAGCCGATCGGGAGCGAATGGACGACGGACCGGCCGCTGCTCACCGAGTGACGGCGTCCGGCCGACAGGACGCGGCCGATATCGGCTTCGCCGACCGTGTTGCCGGACAGATTGACGCTGGCCGAATAGGTCTCGCTCGCCAGCCGCCCCGCAGACAGGTTGACGATGAGGGACTCGACCGTGATCCCGGCCATCCGCTCGGCGGCGTCGACCGCCAGCCGGATCGCCTGCTCGGCGGCGTCGAGATTGGCGACGAAGCCCGACTTGATGCCGCGCGAGCGCTGGTGGCCGATGCCGAGCACCTCGATCGAGTGCGTGCGCGCGCGGAGGGAATCGCCTTCCTCCGGATGGCGCGGCCGCATCTCGCCGATCAGGCAGCAGATCTTGGTCGAGCCGATGTCGAGGATGGAGACGATCTGGCGTCGCCGGGTGAGCCCCCGGCCCCTCTCCTCGCTGACCCCGAAGAGCTTCATGTCGCCTTGCCCTTCTTCATCAGCTTGTCGCGGGCCTTGATCGTTGCGTCGCGTGCGGAAAGCCCGGCGTCGGTGAGACGGACCACGAGACGGTCGGGCTGGCGGAGGTCGACGGCGGCGATGTCGCGCGAGAGCAGGCCGTTTTCGCCGTCGAGCGCAGAGGCGGCGACGAGAGCACCGGCGGGATCCTCCTCGGGAAGAAGAAGCTCGACGCCGTTGTCGAGCGCGATGTTCCACCGCCGCTCGGAGACGAGCACGCCGGCGCGGATGCGCGGCGCCAGCGTCGGAGCCCCGGCAACCAGGGCGGCAAATTCGGCGGCGCGCTTGCCGGCGCCGGGGCCGACGACGAAGGGCAGCGCGCTGTAACGGTCGCCGACATCGTCGACGATGACCTTGCCGTCCTTGTCGACCAGGGAAATCACGTCGTCGTGCTTCCAGATCGCGTAGGGGGTTCGCTCGACCACCGCGACCTGCAGGGTGTCGGGATAGAGCTTCTTGATGGTCGCCTGCTGCACCCAGGGCAGCGCTTCGACGCGGGCGCGCGCCGCATCGACGTCGAAGGTGACCAGCGAGGGCAGCGTATCGATGGCAAGAGCGTTGAGGACGTCCGTCTCGGCGGTCTCGCTCTGACCGGTGATCTGGACGTTCTCGATCGCCAGGCCGCCCCAGGACGTGAGGGCTGCGACTACCGCGGTGGAGTGGCCGCCGATGACCACGCCGGCGACGGCGGTCAACCCGAACAGCGCCGCCAGGCCCTTCAGGCCGAAATAGCGCGGCGGCTGCAGCTTCAGAAGCGCGCGCACCGGCCTGCGCAGAAACCGGGGCAGCACGATGCGGTACGCCCAGCCGGGGTTGGCCGGTGCATCCTCTGCCTCAAGATCAGGGCGATCTACCCCTACCGATTGCAAGACGCGTCCTCCACCATCCAACGCACGAGAGACGGAAAATCCATGCCGGCATACGCCGCCATTTCCGGGACCAGCGAGGTCGCCGTCATGCCCGGCTGCGTGTTGACTTCGAGACAGATCAGTTCGCCCGACCCGCCCGGCCTGTCGTCGAACCGGAAGTCGGCGCGACTGACCCCACGACAGCCCAAAGCCTGATGGGCCCGCAGCGCGAGCATCCGTACATTTTGGTAAACAATTGGTGAAATTTGCGCGGGAAGGACGTGTTTTGACCCGCCTGCGGCATATTTCGCATGGTAGTCGTAGAAGCGCTGGTCGGTGAGGATGTCGATGACGCCGAGCGCCTCGTCGCCGCGCACCGCGCAGGTGAGTTCACGCCCCGCAATGAAGCGCTCGACCATCACCGTGTCGCCGTGCTTCCACTCCTCTCCGTAGAGTTCCTGCGGCGGATGGGGTGCGTCCTCCTTCACGATGAGGACGCCGAAGCTCGATCCTTCGTTCGGGGGCTTGACGACATAGGGCGGCGGCATGACGTGCGCCTTGGCCACCTCGAAGCGGTTCATCAGGAGCGCTTCGGCGACCGGGATGCCGGCGGCCTTCATCACGTCCTTGGCCTTCGGCTTGTTCATCGCCAGCGCCGAGGCGAGCACGCCGGAATGGGTGTACGGGATGGCCAGGATTTCGAGGACGCCCTGGATGCAGCCATCCTCGCCGAAGGGGCCGTGGAGCGCGTTGAGCGCAACGTCGGGCCTCAGCTTTGCGAGCACCTCGGCGATGTCGCGCGCCACATCGACGCGGCTGACGCGGTAGCCCGCCGCCTCGGCGGCATCGGCGCAGGCGTTCCCCGAGGACAGGGAGACCGGCCGCTCGCTCGACCAGCCCCCCATCAAGACCGCGACATGCTTGGCCAAGCGCGACGACCCTGGACGAAAATCCGTCGGCCGCACTATGCGGAGAAAAGTGGTTAAGAAACGTTAACCAAACGGCGTTTCGCGGGCGCCCGCCGCGCGAATTTCAGGTCGACCTCCGCCCCACCCAGCCGCCGCCCGGACGGGCTCCGGGGCCGCGCCGCGATGACCCTATATTTCAGGCCTTGCCGAGGAACGGCTGCACGGCCTCGCCGGGCTTTGGCCGCCCGAGCATCCTGATCTCCCATTCGAGACGGACGCCGCTCGTCTCGAAGACGCGCGCGCGAACCGTCTCGCCGAGCAGTTCGAGGTCGTGGGCGGTCGCGGAGCCGACATTGATCAGGAAATTGCAGTGCATCTCCGAGACCATCGCGCCCCGGACGCGGAGACCGCGGCAGCCGGCCGCATCGATGAGCTGCCACGCCTTCCTGCCGGGCGGATTGGTGAAGGTCGAACCGCCGGTCTTCTCCCGGATCGGCTGGGCGGTTTCGCGGTGGCGCTGGACGGCGTCCATCTCGGCCTGGATGGCGGCGCGGTCCGCCTTCGGCCCTTCGAAGAGCGCCGAGGTGAAGATGAGATCTTCCGGCGCGCCGCTGTGCCGGTAGGTGAAGCCCATGTCGGCATTGGAGAGGCGATGATAGCGCCCTTCCCGGTCGACGGCGCTAGCCTCGACCAGGCGCTCCCGCGTCTCGACCCCGTTGGCGCCGGCGTTCATGCGGAGAGCCCCGCCGAGTGTGCCGGGGATGCCGTGATAGAAGGCGAAACCGCCGATGCCGGCTTCGAGGGCAACCGCCGCGAGCCGCTTGTCGGGCAGCGCCATGCCGGCACGGATGCGGGTTTCGCCTTCAACGAGCGCCTGGCCGAAGCCTTTGGCGGAGAGACGAACGACCACGCCCTTCACGCCGCCGTCACGGACGAGCAGGTTGGAGCCGACGCCGAAGACGTTCACCGGAACGTCGGGCGGGATGCGGGCAAGGAAGGCGCCAAGGTCGTCCTCGTCCGCCGGCTGAAACAGGTACTCGGCGGGCCCGCCGACGCGGAACCAGGTGAAAGGCGCCAGCGCCGCATCGGCGGTGAGGCGTCCGCGGATGCCGGAGAGATCGCCGAGGCGAGCGACGCTCGGGCCGGTCACGATGCTCCGCCCTGCGAACCGGCGTGCGCGGCAAGCATTGCGTCCACCGCCTTTTCCAAGGGGTCGAGATCGTTCTCGTAGACCGACCAGAGAATCTGCGGATCGACACGCTGGTATTCGTGACGAAGGCGATTGCCGAGGTCACGAATGCGGCGCCATGGAATCTCCTGAGAGCTTCGGGTGGTGAGCTGCTCGGGAACGTGCCGCGCGGCCTCGCTGATGATTTCCAAGAACCTTTCGAACGCCGCTTGAATTACGGGATCTCGGGCGACCTCCTCAAGCGACCTCCCCGCAAGCATGTCGCGAATTTTCTGAATGGCCTGCTGAATGTGAAGCAGCCGCTCTTTCACCCGGTCGACCATCAGAAAATATCTAGGCCGTCACGTGCGAGTTCTTCATGAAATTTTGGCGAGAGGCTACGGCGCATCTGAGCGTTGGCGACCAAGCCGACATTGTCAACGATCACATGCTCGACGCCGATCAGGTCGACCAGCGAGAATTTGCGTTTCGGGTCGACCTCGATCGCGACGTCAACGTCGCTGTCCGGACGATTATCCTGCCGCGCTCGCGAGCCGAACAGCGTCATGTGGGTGACGCCGGCCCGGATGAACTCCGGCATGAGCGCCCGCAGCTCCGCGATCAGTTGTTCGCGGCTGACGCTCCTTGCCCTCAATGCTGCATCGCTCATGCGCGGAATCTATGCGCTCGGAGCGATTTTCGCCAGTTGCGCCGGCAGGGCGTTGGCCCACTGGCTGATCGAGCCGGCGCCGAGGCAGACGACATAGTCGCCGGGCCTGGCGAGGCCGGCGATCGTCTCCGGCAGCGCCTCGGGGCCGGCAAGCGCGCGCGCATCGCGGTGGCCGCTCAGCCGCAAGCCTTCGACCAGCGCGTCGCGGTCGATTCCGGGGATCGGCGTCTCGCCCGCCGGATAGACCGGCGCGACGATCACCGTGTCGGCATCGTTGAAGCAGGCGCAGAACTGGTCGAAGAGATCGCGGAGCCGCGTGAAGCGGTGCGGCTGCACCACGGCAATGACGTGGTGGCCGTCGACCACGGAGCGCGCGGCTTTGAGGACGGCGGCGATCTCGACCGGGTGATGGCCGTAATCGTCGATCACCTCGACGCCGTTCCAGGTGCCGGTATGGGTGAAGCGGCGCTTGACGCCGCCGAAGCCCGCCAGGCCGGCCGCGATCGCCGCGTCGGCGATGCCGATGTGATGGGCGACGGCGACCGCGCCGGTGGCGTTGAGGACGTTGTGGATGCCCGGCATCGGCACGACGAGGTCGGGAATCGCATGCGTCTTGCCGCTGACGCGGTCGCGGATGAGCGCGGTGAAGCGCGAAGTGCGGCCCTCGACCTTCAGATCGACGTAGCGGACATCCGCCTGCGGCGTGGCGCCGTAGGTGATGATGCGGCGATCCTCGATCCGGCCGATAAGGGCCTGCACCTCGGGATGGTCCATGCACATCACGGCGAAGCCGTAGAAAGGAACGTTTTCGACGAAGTGCATGAATGCATCGCGAACGCGGTCGAAGGTGCCGTAATAGTCGAGATGTTCGGGGTCGATATTGGTGACGAGGGCGACGTCGACCGGCAGCTTCACGAACGTGCCGTCCGACTCGTCGGCCTCGACCACCATCCAGTCGCTGGCGCCCATGCGCGCGTTGGTGCCGTAGGCGTTGATGATCCCGCCGTTGATGACGGTCGGGTCGAGGCCGCCGGCGACCAGCAGCGCCGCCACCATCGACGTGGTCGTTGTCTTGCCGTGGGTGCCGGCAACCGCGATCGCCTGCTTGAGGCGCATCAGCTCGGCAAGCATCTCGGCACGGCGGACGACCGGCAGCAGCCGTTCGCGGGCCGCGACGAGTTCCGGATTGTTGCGCTTGATGGCTGACGAGACGACGACCACGTGCGCCTCGCCGAGGTTGGCTGCGTCGTGGCCGATGGCGATCCTGACGCCCTTCTCCCGCAGGCGCAGCACGTTGGCGTTCTCCGCGGCATCGGAGCCCTGGACGCGATAGCCGAGGTTGACCAGCACCTCGGCGATACCGCTCATGCCGATGCCGCCGATGCCGACGAAATGGATGGGACCGGTGTCGCGGGGAAGCTTCATCTAGGCGGCCTTTCTGGCGACACGTTCGACGAGGTCGGCGAGGCGCTCGACGGCGTCCGGCCGGCCGATCCTGCGGGCCGAAGCGGCCGCGGCACTGAGACGCTCGGGATGCGATGCGAGGTCGGCAAGCTCGCCCGCAAGGCGTTGCGGCGTCATGTCTTTCTGCTCGATCATCCAGCCGCCGCCGGCGCCCGCAAGCACCTCGGCATTGGCCTTCTGGTCCTGATCGAGCGCACCGGGAAGGGGCACCATGATGGCCGGGCGGCCGATGACGGCGAGCTCGGCGACGGTGGACGCGCCGGAGCGGCAGACGACGAGGTGGCTGGCAGCGATGCGGGACGGCATGTCGCGGAAGAAAGGCTGCAATTCCGCGGGAACGTCAAGGCGCGCATAGGCACTTTTCACAGCCTCGAGGTCCTCCCTGCGGCACTGCTGGACAACGCGGATTCGGCTCCGGATCGGCATCGGAACGGCACCGATTGCCGCCGGAACCACCTCGGACAGGAAGCGAGCGCCCTGGCTTCCTCCGAAAATCAAGAGCCGGAAGTCCCCCCCGGGCGACAGCGGCGGATAGGGAACAGACGCCGCCTCCATCACCGCCGGGCGGACCGGATTGCCGGTTTCGGTGATGCGCCTGTCCCCGGCGCCGGCGACGCGCGCAAAACTCACCGCAATCGCCGAGACCCGCGGCGCGAGAAACGAATTGGCGCGGCCGAGCACGGCGTTCTGGTCGTGGATGACGGTCGGCACACCGGCGCGCGCCGCGGCGAGCATCGGCGGCACGGTCGGATAGCCGCCGAAGCCGACGGCGACATCGGGACGGAGCGCGCGGACGAGCCGGCGGGCGGCCATGTAGCCGCGTCCGAGCTGGATCACTGCCTTGGCCGCAGCGACGGGCGAGCGGGTGATCGTCGCCGCGGGGACGATGTGAATCTTCTCGGCCGGGAAGTCGTGACCGTAGCCCTCGGCGCGATGGTCGGTGGCGAGGTGAATGCGCCAGCCGCGCCGGGCAAGCGCCAGCGCCAGCGACTCGGCCGGAAAGAGATGGCCGCCGGTCCCGCCGGCGGCGATGAGCGCGACCCCTGCCATCGCCGTCAGGTCAGGCGGGCGCCGGGGCTTCGTCGGCGGCGACCTCCGCCGCGATCCGCGGGGTGATGCGGAGCGTCTCCGGGCGGCGGCGGGTCAGCGCCAGGAGAAGGCCCATGCCGAAGGCGACGGCGATCATCGAGGAGCCGCCATAGGAGATGAAAGGCAGCGTCATGCCCTTCGCCGGGATGAGCTTCAGGTTGACCGCCATGTTGATGAGCGACTGGACGCCGAAGAGGACAACCAGGCCGCCCGCGGCAAGCCGCGTGAACGAATCCTCGGTCTTGAGGCTTCGCGACAACCCGCGGATTACGACGAGCCCGAAGACGGCAACCAGCGCGATGCAGACGATGATGCCGAACTCTTCGGCCGCCACCGCGAAGATGAAATCGGTATGCGCATCGGGAAGGATGCGCTTCACCGTCCCCTCGCCCGGACCCTGGCCGAGCCAGCCGCCGCGCAGGATCGATTCCAGCGCGGTGTCGATCTGGAACGTGTCCCCCGAGGCCGGCGAAATGAAGCGGTCGATACGGCCGGCGACATGCGGCAGCGCGGCATAGGCGGCGACGATACCGCCCGCCGCCGCGGCGCCGAGGCCGGCGATCCAGATCCACGGCACGCCGGCCATGAAGAAGAGCGCCCCCCATGCCGCCGCGACCAGCATGGTCTGGCCGAAATCGGGTTCGGCGACGAGCAGCGAGACGACCACCGCCAGCAGGATGAGCGCAAAGAGGTTGGTCGGGATGTCGGTGCGGCGTTTGCTCTCCGAGAAGAGCCACGCGACCACGACGACGAAGGCCGGTTTCATGAACTCGGACGGCTGGATGGAAATGCCGGCAATGTCGATCCAGCGGCGGGCGCCCTTGACCTCGACGCCGACAAAGAGCGTCGCCATCAGGAGAACCAGCATGACGCCGAGCATGATGAACGCGGTGCGCCGGACCTGACGCGGCGTGAGGAAGGACGTCGCGATCATCACCGCCAGCGCCGGCAGGAAGAAGAAGAGATGCCGCTTGACGAAATGGAAGCTGTCGTCATAGCCGAGTCGTTCGGCGACGGCCGGGCTCGCGGCAAGCGACAGGACGATGCCGCCGAACATCAGGGCGATAAGGCCGGCAAGGAGAATCTTGTCGACCGTCCACCACCATTCCGAAAAGCGCGTGCGCTGGGCGCGGCTGACCATCAGGCGGCCTCCCCTTTCCTCGTAATCCCATCAAGCGAACGGACGAGCGCGCGGAACTGGTCGCCGCGCTTCTCGAAATTCTGGAACTGGTCGTATGACGCGCAGGCCGGCGAAAGCAGGACGACCGGTTCGCTGGCGCCGTCGACGGACGCGTCGCGCGCCGCTGCTGCGATCGCGGCCGCAAGCGTCCCCGACATTTCGTGCGGCACATTTCCGAGCGTCTCGGCGAACGGCTCCGCCGCTTCCCCGATCAGGTAGGCCTTGGCGATCCTGGGGAAGAAGCGGGACAGGCCGGCAATGCCGCCCTCCTTCTGGCGGCCGCCGGCGATCCAGTAGATGCGGTCGAAGCTTGCCAGCGCCTTGGCGGCGGCATCGGCATTGGTCGCCTTGGAATCGTTGACGAAGACGACGCGGCCACGCCGGCCGACTTCCTCCATGCGGTGCGGCAGGCCGGGGAAGCTCCGGAGACCCGGCTGGATCGCGGCTTCCTCGACCCCGGCGCGCAGCACCGCGGCGACGGCGGCGGCGGCGTTCTGCGCGTTGTGCTCGCCGCGCAGCGACCCGATGCCGGCCAGCGACGCTATCCTCCGCGATGCTCCGGCATCCGCGATGAACAGGTCGCCGCCGTCGGCATAGACGCCCCTCGCCAGCGGCAGGCGCGCCGACACGCGGACGACCCGGCGGTTCTTCCGCTCCAGCCGGTCCGCGACCGCCTGGGTGTGGTCGTCGTCGACCGCGATCACCGCGGTCGAGGCATTGGCGACGAGGCGCTCCTTGATCGCGGCGTAGTTCTCGAAGGTGCCGTGCCGGTCGATATGGTCGGGCGTGATGTTGAGGAGCACGCCGACGCTCGGGGCGAGCCCGGGCGCGAGGTCGATCTGGAAGGAGGAGCACTCGATGACATGGTAGCGGCCGGTGCGCGGCGGATCGAGGGAGAGGATGGCGCGGCCGATATTGCCGCCGAGCTGCGCGTCGCGTCCCGACGCGGCGATGAGATGGGCGATAAGCGCGGTGGTGGTCGATTTGCCGTTGGTGCCGGTGATCGCGATGAAGGGCGCGCCGGGAACGTTGCGACGCCGTTCGCGCACGAACAGTTCGACATCGCCGATGACCTCGATGCCGGCCTCCCTGGCGCGCTCGACCGTCCAGTGCGGCTTCGGGTGAGTAAGCGGCACGCCCGGCGAGAGGACGAGCGCAACGAAGCTCTTCCACTCGGCTTTTGCGAGATCGACGACGGGGAGGCCCGCCGTGCGCGCCTGTTCCACGGCCTGCCCATTGTCGTCCCAGGCAGCGACCCTGGCGCCGCCGGCGATGAGCGCCGCGGCGGTAACGCGCCCGCTGCCGCCAAGGCCGAAGACGGCGACGTTCTTGCCGGAAAAGGCGGCGACCGGGATCATCTGGCCGAGCTTCCGACGGCGCCGGGAAGCGATGGACTGCGAGTTAGGCGAGCCGGGCGAGGGACATTGGCCCTTTCCGGAGAGGGATCGGCCCCCTTGCCCGCTCGCCGGACGATCGTCCGGCTCACGACCTCTCCCCATCGGGGAGAGGTCGCCCGCCCGATCCGGCGGCGCTCAAATTTGCGGAGGCGCATCATCTGATCTTGAGGCTCGACAGGCCGAGGAGCGCCAGCATCACCGCGATGATCCAGAAGCGGATCACGATCTGCGGCTCGGTCCAGCCGAGCGCCTCGAAGTGGTGGTGGATCGGCGCCATCTTGAAGACGCGCCTGCCGGTCAGCTTGAAGGAGACGACCTGGATGATGACCGAGGCGGCCTCGAGCACGAACAGCCCGCCGACGATGGCGAGCACGATCTCGTGCTTGGTGGCGACGGCGACCGCGCCGAGCATGCCGCCGAGCGCCAGCGACCCGGTATCCCCCATGAAGATCGCGGCGGGCGGCGCGTTGAACCAGAGAAACCCGAGCCCGGCCCCGAGCATCGCGCCGCAGATGACGGCAAGCTCACCGGTGCCCTGGACAAAGTGGATCTGGAGGTAGTCGGCGAAATTGGCGTTGCCGGCGAGATAGGCGATGAAGCCGAAGCTGGCCGCGGCGATCATCACCGGCACGATGGCCAGACCGTCGAGGCCGTCGGTGAGGTTCACCGCATTGCCGGCGCCGACGATGACGAACGCCGCCACCGGCACGAAGAACCAGCCGAGGTTCCAGAGCAGGTCCTTGAAGAAGGGAAAGGCGAGCGAGGTGGCGAGCGGCTCGGTATTGGCGGCGCCGACCTGCGTGATGAAGAAGCAGGCGGCCGCCGCGATCAGGAATTCGAGGGCGAGGCGCGCCCGGCCCGAGAAGCCCTTGTGGGTCTGCTTGGTGACCTTCAGGTAGTCGTCATAGAGCCCGATCAGGCCGAACCCGATGGTGACGAAGAGGACGATCCAGACATAGGCGCTTTCGAGATTCGCCCATAGCAGCGTCGAAACGAGGAGGCCGGACAGGATCATCAGGCCGCCCATGGTCGGCGTGCCCTTCTTGGAGAGATGCGCTTTCGGCCCGTCGTCGCGGATCGGCTGGCCCTTGCCCTGCCGGACCCGGAGCGTGCTGATGATCGCCGGGCCGAACAGGAAGACGAAGACGATCGCCGTCATCGCCGCGCCGACGGTGCGGAAGGTGATGTAGCGGAAGACGTTGAGGGCCGAGATCGCGTTGTCGAGCTGGCCAAGGAAATAGAGCATCTAGACGGCTTCCTCTCCCTGCCGCTCTTCGACTTCGCCGCTGTTGCGAACGTAGCGCTGCTTCAGCGCCTCGACCAAGGGCCCCATCCGGCTGGCGTTGGAGCCTTTCACCATGACGACATCGCCGCGGCCGATCGCCTTCTCGATCATCGGCTGGAGCTCGGCGGCCGACTCGGCATAAGCGCCGCGGATGTCGTTGGGGATGACTTCCCAGAGCGCCCGCATCAGCGGCCCGGCGAGATAGACGCGGTCGACCTCGGCCTCGCGCAGTGGCTCGACCAGGCCGGCGTGCAGTTCGGGCGCGTCCTTGCCGAGCTCGCGCATGTCGCCCAGCACGGCGATGCGGCGGCCGAGCTTGCCGGGCGTGGCCTGGCCGAGGAGCGCGATGGCGGCGCGCATCGAAGCGGGATTGGCGTTGTAGCTCTCGTCGATCAGGGTCGCGCCCTGACCGCCGACATCAAGATGGTAGCGGGCGCCCCTGCCCTTGGGCGCCGGCATCCCGGCAAGTTCAAGGCACGCCTTGGCGAGATCGCCGCCCATCAGGGAAACGGCACCGAGCACCGCCAGGCTGTTCTGGACGAGATGGCGGCCGGGCGCGCCGAGCTTGTACGAGACCGGCTCGCCGAGAATGTTGGCCGAGATGCAGGAGCATTCCGGCTTGAGCTTGGCGACGTCGAGACGGATTTCCGCCTTCCGGTGCTCGCCGAAGCCGATGATGCGGGCGACGCCCGCTTCCCTGGCGAGTTTGGCGAGGAGCGCATAATGCGGATTGTCGCGGTTGATGAGCGCGGCCCCGCCCTCGACCACGCCGAGGAAGATCTCGGCCTTGGCGCGGGCAATGCCTTTCACGCTCCTGAAATATTCGAGATGGACCGGCTCGACGGTGGTGACGATTGCGACATGCGGGCGGACCATCCTGGTGAGCGGCGTGATCTCGCCGGCATGGTTCATGCCGATTTCGAAGATGCCAAAGCGGGCGGAGCGCGGCATCCGGGCGAGCGTCAGCGGCACGCCCCAGTGATTGTTGAACGAGGCCGGCGAGGAGTGGACCTCGCCCTCGGGCGCCAGCGCGCGGACGAGCATTTCCTTGGTGGTGGTCTTGCCGACGCTGCCGGTAACGGCCACGATCCTGGCATCGCTGCGGGCGCGGGCGGCGCGGCCGAGATCGGCCAGCGCCGCAAGCACTTCGGGGACGACGACGAGCGGGCCCTTGACGCCGGCGAAGCGCGTCAGGCGCTCCTCGGCGATGACCGCGCAGCCGGCGCCGGCGGCGAGCGCCTTGGTGACGTAATCGTGGCCGTCGAGCCGCTCGCCCTTGATCGCGAAGAAGGCATCGCCGGGCGCGATCGTACGGGTATCGATCGAAATGCCGGTCACGGCTTCGGGCTTGATGCCGAGCGGGCGGCCCCTGGTGGCGGCGAGGAACTCGGCGAAGGTCCAGAGCGGGGCGGTCACGCGGCCTCCTCCGCAGCGAGCACGCGGCGGATGGCGTGGTGGTCGGAGAAGGGCAGCGTCTCGCCGCCGACGATCTGGCCGGTCTCGTGGCCCTTGCCGGCAACGCAGAGCACGTCGCCGGGCGCGAGCATACGGATCGCCGCGGCAATCGCCTCACCGCGGTCGCCGATCTCGACCGCGTTCGGCGCGCCGGCGATGACGGCGGCGCGTATCTCGGCGGGGTCCTCGGAACGCGGGTTGTCGTCCGTGACGATGACCACATCGGCGAGGTCGGCGGCGGCCTTGCCCATCAACGGCCGCTTGCCGGCATCGCGGTCGCCGCCGGCGCCGAAGACGATGACGAGGCGGCCCTGGGTCATCGGGCGGAGGGCCTTCAGGACGCTGACGATGGCGTCGGGCTTGTGGGCGTAGTCGACGAAGATCATCGCGCCGTTCGCCGTGCGGCCGACCAGTTCGAGGCGCCCGGGCGCGCCTTCGAGGCCGGCAAGCGCGGCGAGCGCGTCCTCGCGGTCGATGCCGGCGCCGATGGCGAGACCCGCGGCGACGAGGGCATTGGCGGCCTGGAAGGCACCGGCGAGCGGCAGCAGGATTTCGCGCACCCGTCCGAAGGCCTCGACCTGCAGGCGCTGGCGGAAGCCGGCCGGCTTGATGTCGACGAGGCGGATTTCGACGCCCTTGCGGCCGACGCGCAGGATCTCCTGCCGCCGGCGGCGGGCGACCGCCACGACATCGAGCGAATGCCCGTCGTCCATGTCGACGACGGCGACGCCCCCCTCGGGCAGGATGGCGCCGAACAGGCGGAGCTTGGCAGCGAGGTAGTCGGCGACCGTGGCGTGGTAGTCCATATGGTCGCGGCCGAGATTGGTGAAGGCCGCGGCGGCGAGGCGCAGCCCGTCGAGCCGGCGCTGGTCGAGCCCGTGGCTCGAAGCTTCGAGCGCGAGATGGGTGACGCCTTCCCGCGCGAGCCGGTCGAGCGCGGCGTGGAGCGCGACCGGGTCGGGCGTAGTCATCGCGCCGTAGGTGCTCCACCGGCGGCTCACCACCCCGATCGTGCCGAGGCTCGCGGCCTCGTTGCCGGCGGCGGCGAAGATTTGGCGGGCGAAGGCGGCGACCGAGGTCTTGCCGCTCGTCCCGGTGACGGCGACGACATGTTCGGGCTGCAGCGGATGGAAGCGCGCCGCCATCAGGGCCAGCGTGCGGCGCGGATCGTCGGCGCGGATGACCGGGACGGAGACGGCGCCGATATCGGCCTTGCGGCCGGCGAGGATGGCGGCCGCGCCGCGGGCGGCCGCGTCGCCGGCAAAGCGCGCCCCGTCGGTGGTCGAGCCGGGGAGCGCAGCGAACAGGAAGCCACGCTCGACCGCGCGGCTATCCGCCGTCAGTCCCCTGATCTCGAGTGAAGCGGCGCCCTGATCGAGTTTCAGGTCGGCGCCGGCGAGGTCGGCGAGTTGCATTGCCCCCGTTCATGCCCGGTTGTGCCAGGCCGTCCGGCCTGAGGTTGGTCACTGGTCAATTGGACACCAGAATGGCGCCGTCCTTTTCCTCGAGCCGCGGCTTGACCCCGAGGAGCGCGGCCGAGCGCCGGATGACGTTGCCGACGATCGGCGCGGCGTTGGCGGCGGCGGTGGCCCCCGCCCCCGGCTTCTCCGGCTTCGGCTCGTCGATCACCACCAGAACGGCGTATTGCGGATCGTCCATCGGAAATGCGGCGAGGAAGGAATTGAGGCGCTTCGTGGCGGAATAACGGCCTCCCTCGACCTTCTCGGCGGTGCCGGTCTTGCCGCCGACCATGTAGCCGGGGACGGCGGCCTTGCTGCCGGAGCCCTTCTCGACGTTGAGGCGGAAGAGGTATTTCAGCTTCTCGCTGGTCTCCGGCTTGACGACGCGGACGGCGAGCTTGGCCGCCTCCTCGCGGGTGCGCGGCGTGAAGGTCGGCGGGATGAGAAGGCCGCCGTTCATGAGCGCCGCATCGCCGGCGGCGACCGCAAGCGGCGATACCGCGATGCCGTGGCCGAAGGCGACGGTCATCGTGGTCAGTTCGCCCCACCGCGCCGGCACGATCGGCGAACCGACCTCCGGGATGTTGGTGTCGACCTTGGAGAGGAGACCGAAGCGGCGGAGATATTCCTGCTGGCGGGCGGCGCCGACTTTGAGCGCGATCCGCGCCGCGCCGACGTTCGACGAGAAGATGAACACTTCCGGCACCGTCAGCACGCGGTGCTTGGCGTGGAAATCGTCGATGGTGAAGCGCCCGACGGAGATGCCGCGGGTGGCGTCGATCCGGTCGTCCATGGTGATCGCTCCCGAATCGAGGCCCATGGCGAGCGTGAAGCTCTTGAACACCGAACCCAGTTCGAAGACGCCGGCGCTCACCCGGTTGAGCCGGTCGGGCTTGTTGGCGTCGACCGGGTCGTTCGGGTCGTAGTCGGGGAGCGACACCATGGCGAGCACCTCGCCGGTATGGACGTCGAGGACGATGCCGCAGCCGGCCACCGCCTGGTAGCGCGCAAGGCCAGCGGCAAGCTCGTCACGGAGAATGTGCTGAACCCGCAGGTCGATCGACAGCTTCACCGGTTCGAGGTCTTCCCCGCGCGCGAACCCGACCTGATGCAGGTCGGCGAGCCAGTGGTCGTCGACATATTTCTCGAAGCCGGCGATGCCCTGGTTGTCGATGTTGACCAGGCCGAGGAGGTGCGAGGCGGTGTCGCCGCCGGGATAGAAGCGGCGGCTCTCGCGCATGAAGCCGACGCCCGGAATGCCGAGTTCGTGGATCTGGGCTTCCTGCTTGGGCGTGACTTCGCGCTTCACCCAGACGAAGCCGGCATTGGTCGAGAGCTTCTTGCGGAGGGTGGTGGCGTCGAGGTCGGGGAGGACGCTGGTCAGAAGCTCGGTCGCCTCGTCGGGGTCGATGATGTTGCGCGGCTCGGCATAGACCGAGGCGCGTTTGATGTCGGTCGCCAGGATCTCGCCGTTGCGGTCGACGAGATCGGGGCGGTTGGCCGCGATCCCGGAATCGCCGGCATAGCCGTTGCCCGATGCCGGATCCTGCAGGCCGAGCATCACCAGGCGCCCGGCGATGATGAGGTAGAGAAGGACGAAGACGCCGAGCGCCAGCCGGATGCGGCCGCGCATCTGGTCGCGCGCCGGCTTCGCCTTCGGCAGGCTCGCCGCTTCCCCGCGGCGGGCCGCTTCGGAGGGCATTTGGGAAATGTCGATGCCGGACATCGCTGGCCCTTCCCTACTCGCTCGCCGCGATTTTCTTGGCGAGCAGGTCGCCCGGCGAAACCGGCTTCATCGGCACTTCGTCGATGGTCGCGAACTGCGATGCGGTGAAAGGCGCGAGCTTGAAGTGGTCTGGGTACCTGGCGATCAGTTCCTGCAGGCGCGACGGCTGCGAGAGCTTGCTCCACTCCGCCCGGAGGAGCGCGATCGTCTCCTTCTCGCGGCCAATCTCGGCATTGAGCTGGGCGACCTTGTCGGCCTCGACCTCGGCGCCGTGCTTCATGTTGTAGGTGAGCACCGCACCGACGATCATCGCGGCCAAGAGGATGCCGTTGAAGATACGACCCATTACGCCCTCCACTCGAACGCGGGCAGTTGCGGAACGCCGAGGGCGTCCCGGTCGAAAAAGTGCGGCGGAGCCCCAGTCCGCCGCGCCGCGCGGAGCCGCCCCGAACGGGCGCGCGGATTGTCCCTGATCTCGTCCTCGCGGGGCGTGACCACGCCCCGGGTGAGAAGCTCGAAACTCGGCCGGGCGAGCTTGCGCTCGGGCGCATGGCGCGAGCCGGCATCGCGGGTTGCCGAACGGTCGGCGAGGAAACGCTTCACGATCCGGTCTTCCAGCGAATGGAACGCGACGACGACGAGGCGTCCGCCCTCGGCGAGGACACGCTCGGACGCCGCAAGCGCGCCGGCGAGCTCGTCGAGCTCGCGGTTGACGAAGATGCGGAGCGCCTGGAACGTCCGCGTCGCCGGATGAATCGGATCGCTGTGGCGGCGGCCGACGGCGCCCGCGACGATCGACGCCAGCTCGGCGGTGGTCGCGATCGGCTGCGCGGCGCGCGCACGCGCGATCGCCGAGGCGACTAGCCGCGCCTTCTTCTCCTCGCCGAGCACCGCGATGATGCGGGCGAGGTCGCGACCCTCCATCGTGTTGACGATATCGGCGGCAGTCGGCCCGTCGGCGCCCATCCGCATGTCGAGCGGGCCGTCCTTGGCGAAGGAGAAGCCGCGCCCTGCCTCGTCGACCTGCATCGAGGAGACGCCGATATCGAGAACCACGCCATCAACGCGGGCATGGCCGTGGCCGGCGGCGATTGAATCGAGGTCGGAGAAGCGCCCCTCGACCAGCGTCAGCCGGTCACCCGCCTCGGCGGCGAGCGAGCCGCCGCGGGCAATCGCCGTCGGGTCGCGGTCGATCGCGATGACCGACGCGCCCGTCGAAAGGATGGCGCGGCTGTAGCCCCCTGCCCCGAACGTGCCGTCGATGAAGACGCCACCGGCCGCGGGCGCGAGATAGTGCATCACCTCGGCAAGGAGAACCGGAACGTGGCGGGCCGGTCCGCCAACGGCGTCGCCGCCGTGACCCGCGCTCATTCCGGCCTCGCCGCGGCTGTGCCCGCTGCGCGGTGGCCGGAGCCGAGCCCCTTCCGCAAGTCGCGCGACCGGGAATTGGCCTCCTCCCAGTACGCCGCGAAGCGGTCCGGCTCCCAGATCTGAAACTTGAAACGATGACCGACGAAGGTGACGCGCTCGGTGATCCCTGTCCGCCGAAGGATGGTGTCGGTAAGGATCACCCGTCCGTCCGGATCGACGTGCAGGATCTCGCTGCCGCCGATGAGCGTCGTCGAGAGATATTCGTGCTCCTCCGAGAAGGGCGGAAAGCCGGCGAGCATCCCTTCGATATGCTCGCGGAGCGCATTGCCGCCCGCATCGAAGGCCTTCATGTCGAGGGTCGGGGTACAGAACAGGCCGTCGAACCCGTCGACCGCCAGCACCGCCCGAAACGGTGCGGGTATCGACACGCGCCCTTTCGCGTCGAGCCGGTTGGTATAGGTCGAGACGAACCCGTTCATCGCCCTCGCCCGCTCGAGCCGGCGGCGCCGTGCCGACAGCCCGTTCATCCGCGGAACGACGGGTCCGGCGCGGCTCGGCCCCGATGCGAGCGACAGCGGCGGATTCGCAGAAAACCGCCAATGAGCTGGCGACTCCCTGTGCCCTTTCCGGGATTACATGGGATAGCATGGGATTTTCAGGGACGTCAATTCACGCGGGACCGGAGCCGGCGGCCACGTCCGGCTCTGGCGCGGATTAAAGAACGCTTAGGCTTAAGATTTGGTGGAGGGAGCCGGATATTGCGCCAACCCGGTTGTTGTCATATATGACAACAAAGCGAGGTGGTGATGAGTGACGTTCTGGAAGCGGCGAAAGCGGCGGGCAATCTCCGTGATCTTGGGACCGTCGGCGCAACCGCCACGGTCGCACTCAAGCAGCTGATCGCGGCCCGCATCGGACGGCTGTTGCGCGAGCGGCACCTCACCGTCCGCGGGGCGGAGAAGGCCACCGGATTTGCTGCCGCGGATTTCTCGCGAATCGGTCAGGGCAAGCTCGGCCGCTTCACCGTCGACCGGTTGATGGCCATCCTCGGCAAGCTCGATCCGGCGATCGAGATGAGCATCATCCTGCGCCCGGCGCTCCGGCGGGATTGGGTGACTGGGCGTCTGAGGGAACGCGAGGCCGAAATGCGGGCGCGCGGGATCGACGCGCTGTACCTGTTCGGTTCGGTCGCGCGCGATGAGGCCGGTCCCGAAAGCGACGTCGACGTGCTTCTCGACGTCGACGAGCGCCGCTTCAAGGCTGCCGATGCGATCGGTATCGGGGCGGACTTGCAGGCAACTCTCGGAGTCCCGGTCAACGTGGTCGATCGAAGGAATGTGCGAGAGGCGCTCCGCGCCTCCATCGAGCGCGACGCGCGACGCGTATTCTGAATGCCCCGCGACCTCGATCTTATCCTCGGGGATATTCTCGAATCGATCGCCGGGATCGAAGCAGCTGTCGCCGGACTGTCGTTCGAGGACTACGCAGCAAACTGGACAATTCGACGGGCGGTAGAACGCGGCGTCGAAGTCATTTCCGAAGCAAGCCGCAGACTGCCGCCCGATTTTCTTGCCCGGACACCCGAGGTCGACTGGAAGAGCGTTCGGGGGATCGGCAACGTGCTGAGGCACGACTATGACGAAATACTGGACCGGATCATCTACGAGGTCGTGCATGACAAGCTGCCGGCCCTGAAGGCCTCGGTTCTAGCCGCCAGATCGGCTCCGGACCGTAAAGCCTGAGGCGCCCGCGCAGGGATATCTGTCTCCCGTCATCGAACCGCCGCGCCGGCGCAAAGAGAGTGTCATGCTGCCGCCCTAGCCTCCCGCCGGGTTGAGGCTCAAACCGGATGGCCACCATGAACACCAAGACTTTTCTCTTCTGTCTCTGTGCCGCGTCGATTCTGGTTCCGGCGGCGGCGATCGCCGACGGACTGAAACTGACGCCGGTCCCCGCGGCGATGCCGAAGGCGGTCGGCGTTCCCACACCAAGCGCGCTTTCGCCGGAACTGATCCAGACCCCGGTGGCGACCGGCGCGATGGCGCTCGAAAACCCGAGCAAGAACTTCGCCTATTATGGTTTCGCCGCGAACGGGCCGCTTGTTCCCGGCGCCAACGCGGTGCAGTCGAAGGACAACCTGGTCGAGGCGACCAAGACCGAGCCGGACAAGAACACCTACCTCGTGATGAGCGGCCTCACCGGGCCCGACGCCGGCTACGACTACGGCACCCACTTCATCTTCCAGGGCCACGAGGTCGGCGTCGCCGCCGCCGACGGCAAGGCGCAGGGCTATCTCACCCGCATCAACCTCGATGCCGATGTCTGGCACCGGGTGACGCTTCTCGGGGAGACCGCGACGGACGGCAATCCGCTGCCGCCGGTCGACGGCAGCACCTGGGATCCCTTTGCCCGGCGCCTCCTCCTCAGCGTCGAGGATGTGTCGAAGGGCGGTATCTGGCAGGCCTCGACCGACTTCCCGGCCAGGATCGACAACCTCACCGGCGTCATCGGCGTCGGCGGCTACGAAGGCATCCAGGTCGACAAGGACGGAACGGTGTGGATCGTCGAGGATTCCGGCGGCAAGACGGGCGCGAACGCCAAGCACGCCAAGCAGCCGAACAGCTTCGTCTATCGCTTCATCCCGAAGGACAAGACCGACCTCCTGAAGGGCGGCCGCCTCGAAGCCCTCCAGGTGATGGACGCCAAGGGCGAGCCGGTCACCTTCCACGACGGCAAGGCCGACGACGACATCATGGCGGCCGGCGTCAAGGACATCCACACCTACGGGCTTGCCCTGAAGACGAAGTGGGTCACGGTCCACGACACCGACAAGGACGGGATCGGCCCCTTCAGCGCCAACACCGCCGCCAAGGCGGCGGGCGCTACGCCGTTCAAGCGGCCCGAGAACGGTCTCTTCCGCCCGGGTTCGGATTTCTCGGAATTCGTCTTCGACGAAACCGGCGACACCAATGCCGACACCGAGGCCGGGCAGGCCTATGGCGGTTTCGGCGCGGTGCTGTCGCTGAAGCAGGCTTCGGCCTCCGCCATGGAAGGTGAGCTGCGGCTCGTCTACCTCGGCGATGCCGAGCATACCGGCTTCGACAACCTCGCCTTCTGGTCGGCCGACCAGGTGATGTTCGTCGAGGACCGCGGGGACGGCCTGCACGCGCAGAAGAACGCGCTCGACTCCGGCTGGGTGATCGACCTTGCGGCGGACTACGCCAAGGACGGCACCCTGCCGGTGCGCTTCCTCGCCGAAGGCCGCGATCCGCTCGCCACCATCGATTCGGGGCTGGCTGCGCTCAAGGACGCCGGCTTCCAGAACGAGGGCGATAACGAGATCACCGGCATCCACATCTCGGACGGCGATGCCTCTCCCGAGGGCCTGCTCGGCGCCAAGGTGCCGACGCCGTTCGAAAACGGCTGGCGCTTCTTCTACACCCAGCAGCACGGCGAGAACGTCACCTTCGAAGTGTTCCGCAAGGCGAACGTCCTCAAGACCGCGGCGAAGTAAGCCGCCCGGAGAAAATGGCGGTGCCGCCGCCCTTTCGGACGGCGGCACCATTCTGCTTTTGGCGCCAGCGGGCCTGTAAGCCGGGTTCTGTACGGCGGCGGTTGCCCGCCGCGCGACGGCCATTCTTCTTGGACGCCGGTTGCCCGGCGCCTCGCGCAACCTACCCGAGCGGCAGCCCGGAAACCGACCTGAGGAACCCGTAGGTCCCTCGCGCCGCTCCTATTCGGTCTTGCTCCCGGTGGGGTTTACCGTGCCGCTCCCGTTGCCGGCAGCGCGGTGGGCTCTTACCCCACCCTTTCACCCTTACCCGCGAACCGAATCCGCAGGCGGTTTGCTTTCTGTGGCACTTTCCCTGGGGTTGCCCCCGCCGGGCGTTACCCGGCACCGTGCTTCCATGGAGCCCGGACTTTCCTCACCGGCGGCCTTTCGGCACATGCCGGTGCGGCCGTCCGGCCTGCTGGCGGCCGGAGATAGGCATCGCGCGGGCACCAGGTCAAGTTTTGGCGGCGGCGAGCAGCTTTTCGAGCGTCGCGACCGTCGACACGTCGGCAACGCCATCGACACGGGCCGGTCGCCAGTGGCGCTGGAAAGCGGTGACGACTGCCTCGGTGAGATCGTCGAATTCGGAGTCCTCGCCAATCCCGTAGCCGAGTTTCTTGAATCGCTGCTTTAATGCCCCCACGCCGGGACCATGATCGCCGCCCTGCAGCACCGGGCCGGAGACGATCGGACTCGGCTCGACCCAGAGCCCTACGCCGGCTTCCGCCAGCCGCCGCCACGGGAAACGCTCGCCCGGGTCCTCCTTCCGCATGGGCGCGACGTCGGAATGGGCGAGCACATGGAGCGGCGGGATTTGCAGCCGGGCGACGATGTCCCTGGAGAGCGCGGTCACCGCCGCGATCTGCGCCTCGGGGAAATCGCGGTAGCCGAATTCATGGCCGGGATTGGCGATCTCGATGCCGATCGAACGCGAGTTGATGTCGGTCTCGCCCTCCCAGACCGATTTGCCGGCATGCCAGGCGCGCCGGTCCTCGTCGACCAGGCGGACAATGCGGCCATCCTCGAAGACGAAGTAGTGGCTGGAGACCGCCGATTCGGGATCGACCAGCCATTTCAGCGCGCGCTCGGCGCTCTCCATGCCGGTGTAGTGAAGGATCAGCATGTCGAGCGGCTTGCCGGGGGCGCGCGGGCCCTCGTTCGGCGAGCGGATCGTCTCCATCTCGGGCTGCGACATCGGACTAGCGGCGCTCGCGCTCGATCCGCTCGTAGGCGCGGTTGATCGCCGCAAGCCGCTCGGTGGCGAGCGCGATGGCTTCGGGCGGCAGCCGGCGCCCGATCAGCCGGTCGGGATGGTTCTCCGCGACCAGCCCCAGATAGTGCCGGCGGATGAGCGCAAATTCCGTCCCGCGCGCGATCCCGAGAATGACGTAGGGATCGCCCTCCTCCGGGATGACATGGCGCGAAGCGATGCGCTCGAACTCCTCAGGCGGCAGGCCGAATATCTCCGCCACGCGGGCGAGGTAGGCGAGCTCGGCCGCGTGGATCGCACCGTCGGCGCGCGCGATCGCGAAGAGCCCGTCGACGACGTCCTCGAGGCCCGGCCGGTCGTCGCCATAGAGGCCGGCGATGCGGCGCGCGTAGGTCTCGAAGCCGGCGATATCGCGCTGGGCGAGGTCGAAGAGGCGGGTGACGTTCCGCTCTTCCGAGGGCACGACGACGAAGATGCTGCGGAAGGCGGCGACCTCGTCCGAGGTGACGACGCCGTCGGCGCGCGCCATCTTGGCCGAAAGCGCGATCATGGCGACCGAGAACGCCACCTGGCGGCGGGCAGCCGGGTCGCCGGCAAACAGGCTGCCGGCCCAGTCGATCAGCGAGCCGACGGCGCCCGCGCCGTCATCGATGATGCTGCCCAGTCGATGCCAGATGGTCATGGGATCCTGGCCTGACCCGAAGAAAGAAGAGGCCGACGATCCGTCTTCTAGCGGATCGCCGGCCGGAGCGTGAGCCGCGATTTCGGGCAGCTATTGCTGTTGCGTGTTGCCCGACTGGTCCTTCGACGGCTCGGTGACCTTGAGGTTGGCCACCGAATAGGTCGCGACCGCATCCTTCGGCGAGGAGGCGATCACGCCGATCTGCTGGCCGTCGGCCGGCGGCACGCCCTTGATCGAACCGAACTGGCTGCCGTTGATGTAGAAGTCCGCTTCGTTGCCCATGGTGACGACACGGAGCTGATTGACGGCGCCGTCGTTCTGCTTCAGGGCCCCCGCCGGCTGCCAGTTCATCTGCTTCAGCCATTTCCCGCGCTGCCGCCGCCACACCGAAGCATTGCCGTTGGCCGCGAACTCGAAGGCGTAGAAGTTGTCGTCGTCGGCGTACCAGAAGACCAGACCGGCATAGCTGTGGTCGGGATCAACCGCCTTCACGCTCGACACGTCGGCGCAGAAGTCGATGTCTTCGTAGAGATTGGCGGTGCTCGGCACCCAGGTTGTGTAGTTCGCCTCCGGGGTCAGCATCAGCTTGTTGCCGGCGACGTCGACCTCCTCGCTCTTGGCTCCCCAGGTCGGTTCAAGCGTCGCGAAATCGTCCTCGAAGAGGACCTTGTCGCCCTCGCAGGCCTGCGCCGCGCCGATCCCGGCGAGCAGCGCCACCGCAAGCGACGCCAATCCGGTTTTCCATGCAGCCATATCGTTGCTCCTGTTGCAGCGGCGGATCGCGTGAGCCCGCCGGTTCTGTCCCCGATGAGGCTATCAGGGCGCCCTCAAGGAAGCCGCCCCGGCAGCGGTGCTGGCCGGGGCTGGCAAACGGTCGCGAACCGGCTACTTGCTCGGCTCGGTGATCTTGAAATTGGCGAAGGCGTAGTCGGCCGAGCCGGCCTTCGGCGAGTAGCCGATCACGCCCACCTCCTGGCCGCCATCCGGCGGGGCGCCCTTCAGCGAGGCGAACTTGGTTCCGTTGAGATAGAAGGTCGCCTGGTTGCCGACGGTGACGACGCGCATCTGATTGGTCTCGCCGTTGCCCTTCTTCAGGGCCGGAACCTCGTTCCAGGACACCTGCTTCAGCCACTTTCCGCGCTGCATGCGCCAGACCGAGGCGTTGCCGCTGGCGTCGAACTCGAACGAGTAGAAATTCTTGTCGTCGGAGTACCAGAAGACGAGGCCGGCGAAGTTCGTCTTCGGGTCGGCCGCCTCGACGGTGGTGACGTCGACGCACATATCGATGTCGTCGTAGAAGCCGGCGGTATTCGGCACCCAGACGGTCCAGTCGGGCTTGGTCGTCAGGTGAAGCTTGCCGTCCTCGACCTTCACCTCGTCCGGCGAGCCGTCCCAGGTCGACTGCAGTTCGGTGAAGGAATCCTCGAAGAGGACCGTGCTCCCCTCGCAGGCCCTTGCCGCACCGGCGCCGACCAGAAGTGCGACTGCCGCCGCCGCGCCGATTTGCCACTTACCCATCGTGTTCGCTCCTTAGTTCCTAAAGCCAGGATCCGGACTGGCACTTCCCTGCCGCAGGTGCGGCACGCTATCGCAGTCTATCTTGCCCCCGGGCCGTTGGCAGCGCCAGCGTCGGGGATGTGACCGAAGTCACGGCTTGGTTACCTTGAGATTGTCAAAAGAATAGGTCGCACCGCCCGATTCCGGCGAGGCCGCAAAGATACCGATTTCCTGGCCATTGTCGGGTGGCGAGCCGGTCAGCTCCTTGAACGGCTCGTCGTTGACGAAGAAGGCAGCCTGACTGCCAATGGTGGTGATGCGGAGCTCGTTCACCGCCCCGTCGCCCTGGTTGGCGCCTTTGGCATCCTGCCACTCGACCTGCTTCAGCCAGCGCCCGCGCTGCCGCCGCCAGACCGACGCCTTGCCGTTCGGCGCCAGCTCGAAGACGTAGAAGTTGTTGGTATCGACATACCAGAAAACCAGGCCGGCCTTGGCATCCTCGGGATCGACGCCGGTGACGGTGGTCATCGACACGCACATGTCGATATCGTCGTAGAACCCGGCATTGTTGGCCACCCAGAAGCTGCGTCCGGCCGCCGGCGAAACCAGCAATTGCCCTTTATCGGCGCGCAACACCGCGTTCGGCTCGCCCCAGGTGGGCTGCAGCTTGTCGAAATTGTCCTGGTAGAGGACGTTAATCCCCTGGCAGACGGCAAGAGCCGGCCCGGCCAGAGAGACCAGGGCAGAAAAGACCAGTGCTCCGAGGAACGATCCTCGCATCCCGGATGATGCTCCCGAACGGCGCCGACGCAATGCGGCCGCGAATGTAGCGGGCGGATGCCGTAAAAAGCCAGCGCGGAGAATGGTTACGCGCCCGTGACCCCCGGCCTATTGTGAGCCGCCGCCGGGCGACGTCATGTCCGCGGCCACGACGGGGCGGACATGGGCAAGTGGGACTTCTGGATCGATCGCGGCGGGACGTTCACGGACATCGTTGCCCGCGATCCCGAGGGCCGCATCCACGCCGCCAAGCTTCTCTCGGAGGACCGCGCCGCCTATCGCGATGCGGCGATCGCCGGCATCCGCCGCCTGATGGGCCTCGGCGACGGCGAACCGATCCCCGCAGACGCCATCGCCGCCGTAAAGATGGGTACGACGGTCGCCACCAACGCGCTCCTCGAGCGGAAAGGCGACCGCACTCTCCTCCTCGTCACGCGCGGCTTTCGCGACGCGCTGAAGATCGGCTACCAGGCCCGGCCGCAGATCTTCGCCAAGAAGATCGTCAAGCCGGAAATGCTCTACGAGCGCGCCGTCGAGGTGGCCGAGCGCGTGCGCGCCGACGGCACGGTGGAGGCGCGGCCCGACCTCGAACTCGTCCGGCGCGATCTGCAGGCGGCGTGGGACGAGGGCATCCGGTCGGTCGCGATCCTCTTCATGCATGCCTGGGCGCACCCCGAGCATGAGCGGCAGGTGGCCACCTTGGCACGGTCGATGGGCTTCCCGCAGGTCTCGGCGAGCCACGAAGTCTCGCCGCTCATCAAGCTGGTCGGTCGCGGCGACACCACGGTGGTCGACGCGTACCTGTCGCCGATCCTCCGGCGCTACGTCGACCAGGTGGCAGAGGAACTGGGGGTGGGTGTGACAGGGACCAGTGGGGGGGACGGCCGAACCTCCGAAAGGGCCGTGCCCCCTCACCCGGATCGATCCGCTGACGCGGCTCGATCCGACCTCTCCCCGCCGGGGAGAGGTGATGCACCCTTCCCTCGGACGCCTGCACCGAGGCTGATGTTCATGCAGTCCTCGGGCGGCCTCACCGATGCGCGCCTCTTCCAGGGCAAGGACGCGATCCTGTCGGGCCCCGCCGGCGGCGTGGTCGCGGCAATCGAGACGGCGCGGCGCGCCGGCTTCGGCAAGGTCATCGGCTTCGACATGGGCGGGACTTCCACCGACGTGTCGCACTATGACGGCGAATACGAGCGCGCCTTCGAGACCGAGGTGGCGGGCGTGCGCATGCGGGCGCCGATGATGCGCATCCACACGGTCGCGGCCGGCGGCGGCTCGATCCTGAAATTCGACCAGGGCCGCTATCGCGTCGGGCCGCAATCGGCCGGCGCCGACCCTGGGCCCGCTTGCTACAGGCGCGGCGGACCCCTTGCCGTGACCGACGCCAACGTCATGGTCGGCAAGCTGATGCCGGAGTATTTCCCCGCGATCTTCGGTCCGGGACACGACCAGCCGATCGATGCGGCGACGGTGACGGCGCGCTTCGCCGAACTTGCCGCGGAGATCGGCGACGGGCGTGCGCCCGAGGAGATCGCCGACGGTTTCATTCGCATCGCCGTCGCCAACATGGCGAACGCGATCAAGAAGATCTCGGTGCAGCGCGGCTACGACGTCACCGGCTACGCGCTCAACTGCTTCGGCGGCGCCGGCGGCCAGCATGCCTGCCTCGTTGCCGATACGCTCGGCATCGGCAGCGTCCTTCTCCACCCGATGTCGGGGGTGCTCTCCGCCTATGGCATGGGCCTTGCCGACATCCGCGCTTCCCGCAGCCAGGCCGTGATGTTGCGGCTGTCGGCGGATTCAAGACTTGAAGGACTTGAATCGAAACTTGAAGAAGAGGCCGTAAGTGAGCTTCGCCGGCAGGGCGTGCCGGTCGAGGACATTACCGTGTTTGCCCGTGCCCATCTCCGCTACGAGGGCACCGACACGCCGATCCCGGTGACGGTGCTGGAGCGGGCGTTGAAGAACGAAACCAAGAAGGATGGGTCGTCACCTCTCCCCGCCGGGGAGAGGTCGCGAGCGAAGCGAGCGGGTGAGGGGGTTGAGTCGGAGCCGGACTTGCACCGCTCTAACCCCTCACCCGGATCGACCGCTGATGCGCTCGATCCGACCTCTCCCTCCGGGAGAGGTGTTCCCCAGCCACTGCTTCCAATGACAGAGATGGTGGCGGCGTTCGAGGCCGCGCATCGCAAGCAGTTCGGCTTCGTCTTCGAGAAGACGCCGATCATGGTGGAATCGCTCGAGGTCGAGGCGGTGGGCGGCGGCGCCGACATCGCCGCGCCGGAAGGCACGGCTGCGCTCGGCGCGCCCGCGCCGGACGAGCGGACGCGATTCTACTCCGCCGGCCGCTGGCACCAGGCCGGCGTCTTTCTCCGCGAGAAGCTGGCGCGGGGCGCCAGGGTGCGCGGCCCTGCCCTCATCATCGAGCCGCACCAGACGATCGTGGTCGAGCCCGACTGGCAGGCCGAGCTGACGGCCGGGGACAACATCGTGCTGACCCGGCGGGTGCCGCTGCCGAAACGGACCGCGATCGGCACCGATGCCGACCCGGTGATGCTCGAAGTCTTCAACAATCTCTTCATGTCGATCGCCGAGCAGATGGGCGTGACGCTCCAGAACACGGCCTACTCGGTCAACATCAAGGAGCGGCTCGACTTCTCCTGCGCGGTCTTCGACGGCGACGGGCGGCTGGTCGCCAATGCCCCGCACATGCCGGTCCATCTCGGCTCGATGGACCGCTCGGTCGAGACGATCATCCGCCTCAACGCCGGGAGGATCAGGCCGGGCGACGTGTTTGCCCTCAACGCGCCCTATAACGGCGGCACCCACCTGCCGGACATCACCGTCTGCACGCCGGTGTTCGGCGATCCGGGGCGTGCGGGGAACCGGCCGATCCTCTTCTGGGTGGCCTCGCGCGGGCACCACGCCGACGTCGGCGGCAGCGCGCCCGGTTCGATGACGCCGCTCGCCACCACCGTCGAGGAAGAAGGCGTCCTCATCGACAATTTCCGGCTGGTCGAGGGCGGCCGCTTCCGCGAAGCCGAGCTGGTGAAGCTGCTCACCGACCATCGCTGGCCGGTCAGGAACGTCACCCAGAACGTCGCCGACCTGAAGGCGCAGATCGCCGCCAACGAGAAGGGCGTGCAGGAGCTCGCCAAGATGGTCGGCGAGTTCGGGCTGGACGTCGTCCAGGCCTATATGGGCCACGTCCAGGACAATGCCGCGGAGAGCGTGCGGCGGGTCATCTCGGCGCTGAAGGATTCGGAGTTCGCCGTCGATACCGATCAGGGCGCGACCATCCGCGTGAAGATCAGCGTCGACCGGGGAAGGCGCGAGGCGACGGTCGACTTCACCGGCACCAGCCCGGAACAGAAGACCAACTTCAACGCGCCCGAACCGGTGACGCGCGCCGCCGTGCTCTACTGCTTCCGGGTGATGGTCGAGGACGACATCCCGATGAATGCGGGCTGTCTGAGGCCGATCCGCATCGTCATCCCCGAAGGCTCGATGCTCTCGCCGCGCTATCCGGCGGCGGTGGTCGCCGGCAATGTCGAGACCAGCCAGCACGTCACCGACTGCCTCTTCGGTGCGCTCGGCGCGCTCGCCTCGGCGCAGGGCTCGATGAACAACCTCACCTTCGGCAACGCGCGTTACCAGTATTACGAGACGATCTGCTCGGGCGCGCCGGCGGGCGTGTTCAACGACGGCACCGGCTTCGACGGCGCCGACGCGGTCCACACCCACATGACCAATTCGCGCCTCACCGATCCGGAGATCCTCGAGTTCCGGTTTCCGGTTCTCCTCGAGGATTTCCACGTTCGCGAAGGTTCCGGCGGCCGCGGACGATGGTCGGCGGGCGGCGGGACGGAGCGCACGATCCGCTTCCTCGAAGAGATGGACTGCGCGATCCTCTCCTCGCACCGGCAGGTGCCGCCGCACGGGCTACACGGCGGCGCGCCCGGGGCGCTTGGCCAGACGCGCGTGCGCCGGCTGGACGGACGGATCGAGACGCTGAAGGGCTGCGACCAGACCCGGCTGCGGCCGGGCGAGGCGGTGATCCTGACGACGCCGACGGGCGGGGGATACGGGCGGGGAACCTAGACTCAAAGGCTAACGAGCAGGACTGGGCAGGCGATCAGGATAATTAGAAAGGTAAGCATCGCCCGGAATGAGCGGGTTCTCCGTCGCGCGTGCGAGAAGCGCCTTGGCGGAGTCCAAAGGCAAATAGGCGTTCGGGCCTCCAACAATAATAGGAAAAAATGGATTACCAGGTTGCGGCTTGCCGACGAAGGCCTGAAGCCCGGGGTCTACACTGTTGATCGCTTTAGCATAGTCTTCGGCTCGTTTTATGTCAGCGTCTGATCCAACAATCACCCAGTACTTTTGATCCTCTATCGTTTCGATGCCGAGGAGAGCCTTAAGGCCCGTGAAAAACGGGTTTGTGTCGTACGAAGTTCCGACGTCCTGGGCTAACGCAGGTGAAGCCAACATCGCCTGAAAAGCTGAACTTAGATTACTCGGCGAGTGGGAAGTCCATGGAGCGATGATAGCTGGCGCGGCGCATCCAATCGCTAACAGTTTTGCACGGTTCTCTTCCGCTGTCGCCCACGCAATGAGGCCACCCAAGATCATCAGAACTGGCGTAAAAATATATATGGTCACTTTGAGATCATTGAGACCCTGCATATTGCCTTGATCGAGCAGCTTAGCTAACTGGCCAACGTCGAGGGCCAACACCTTTGACGTCGCGCCAGCGAAACCGCCGGCGAGGCCCACCGCAAACCGCCCCAATCCCAGCATGAATTACCCTCCCTACAATCACACGACTATAGGTCGCCTTCATGAACAATACAACTGACAGGAAGCGGTAGGCTGCCCTTGACTAGTCGCTTCCGGCGCCCGCAATACTGCCGGTATAGGCGGGCAGCGTCGCAGGATCGACCGGCGTTGCGATCTGGCCGGGAACGTAGGGCGGCCGGACCGGCGGGACGACCAGCGGCTTCGGGTTGCAATAGGCGTAGGTTCCCGACTTGCCGTGGCGGGCAAGGTCGACGTGGAAGTGATCGCTGTGGTAGCGGGCGCCGGGGCCGAGCACGGTGGTGAAGCGCTGGCAGGCGAGCGCCTCGACCTCGCGCAGGAACCCCTGCTCGGCCGGCGTGCCGCGCCAGCCGGTCTTGACCAGCACTTCCGTGCCGTCCTCGAAGACGAAGCCGGCCACGTCGAGCGCGTTGCCGAAAGCGTGCTCGGAGAGCCGGGCGCCGTGGATATTGTTGCGCGGGCGGCAGCTGTAGTCGGAGATCTGCCGGATCGCGACGACCGGCGAGCCGAACCAGGCGATCGCCGCCGGCTGCACCGCCTCGCGCAGCCAGCCATCAACCGCCATCGTGATCGGGCAGCCGAGGGTCGCGTCCGCGCCGAGCGCGATCGACCCGTCGGCGAAGGCCGAAATTTTGAGCGGCTTGTTGATGCCGCAGGCGCCGCGTCCGTCGACCCGGCTCATCTTGACGGCAAAAGGCATGCTGTCCACCTGGCGCATGCACGCGTTTTCCGCGTCCGCGCGCCATTGCGCGCGGCCGTCATTGCCGCCGCCGAACAAGCTCATGGCGCAGCCGGCGAGCCCGAGGGCAAGCCCGGTCACTGCCGTCAGACACGCAACGCGACGGACCATGCCGGTAAAATGCGAGCGCCCGGCTTAAGGAAGCGTCAACGATGTGGCGCCCGGACACGGCCGGGCTGCGCGAGCCGAAGACCCTTCACGGCCGTGGAGCTGCCGCGTCCCGCGAGATGCAGGGCTAGAAGACCAGGACGCCGTGGTGCTTGGCCTTCTCCTCGGGCTCGACGTGGATGGTGATGAGCACGTCGGCGACGGCGGTCCGCAGGGCGCGCTCGATATCGTCGCAAATGGCGTGCGCCTCGGCCACCGACATGGCGCCGGGAACCACCAGGTGGAAATCGACGAACGTGATGCGGCCGGCGCGGCGGGTGCGCAGGTCATGCGCCTCGATCGCCCCGCTGGCGTTCTGCGAGATGACGCCGCGGATGACGTCGAGGACGGTGGCCGGCACCGCCTCGTCCATCAGGCCGCTCACCGACTCGCGCAGCAACGACCAGCCCGACCAGAGGATGTTGGCAGCGACCACCGCGGCGAGCAGCGGGTCGAGCACGGTCCAGCCAGTGGCGAGCGCGAGCAGGAGGCCGACGATCACGCCCGCCGAAGTGAGCACATCGGTAAGCAGGTGGCGTCCGTCGGCGACCAGGGCCGGCGAGCGGTAGCGCCGGCCCTCGCGGATGAGGATGTAGCACCAGGCGGCGTTGATGACCGCGGCAGCCCCGTTGATGGCAAGGCCTAGGGCCGGCTGCTCGAGCGGCTTCGGATTGGCGAAGTCGAGCCACGCCTCGCGGAAGACCGCCACCGCCGCCACGATGATGAGCACGCCCTCGACGACGACCGAGAAATACTCCGCCTTGGTGTGGCCGTAAGGGTGGTTGGCGTCGGCGGGCATGGCGCTGTAGCGCACGACGGCAAGCGCCATCACCGCGGTCAGCACGTTGACGATGCTCTCGAGCGCGTCGGAATAGAGGGCGACACTCCCGGTCAGATGGTAGGCGGCGTATTTGAGGGCAAGCACGGCCAGCGCGACGACGACGCTGCCGAGCGCCAGCCGCTGGATGAACACCAGGTTGCCCGAGGGCATCCTCTCAGTCCGCCATCGTTTCGACGGCAGCGCGACTCTCGGCCGGCCCGGCTTCCTCGAACGGCGTCGTCACCTCGACGAAGGTGTCGGGATAAAAGCCGTTGAAGCGCGTGCGCAGAGCCATGGAATAGGCGCCGATGTGGCCGATCTCGATCCAGTCGCCGGTGTCGACCGTCTCCGGCAGATAGAACGGCCGCGACAGGATGTCGACCGAATCGCAGGTGGCGCCGCAGACCTTGAACGGGATGATCTTGCCCGGATCGCCTGACCGCCGGCGGCGCGCGGGATCGGGGAGAAGCCGCGCCGGCAGCGTGATCTTGCCGGTCCACGAATCGGAGAGGGACGCCCAGATGCCGTCGTTGATGTAGAGCCGCCGGCCTTTCTTGAGGAGCACGCGGACGATCAGCGAGAAGGCGCGGGCGACGATCACCCTTCCCGGCTCCGCGATGAGCGGCACACCCGCGAAGCCCCAAGCATGCGCCTCGCCGACCACCTCGGCGATGAGCGCCGCCGTGTCCGGCAGGTTCGGCGCCTTCCGGCGCGGGTCCTGGCCGTAGGGCGCCGGGAACCCGCCGCCGATGTCGAGCGCCACGATCTCGGCACCGGCGCGGGCGCGCACCCAGGCGGCGGAGGCAAGCGCCCGCTCATAGGTGTCGGTGTCCTCGACCTGACTGCCGACATGGAAGCAAAGCCCCACCTTGAAGCCGGCATTGGCGAGGCGTCCGACCAGTTCGACCGCGTGGGCGGCTCCGGCGCCGAACTTCTTCGACAGTTCGTAGGCGGCGTGACCGCGCGCGGCGAGCCGCACGAACATGGTCATGTCTTCCGGATCGAGGTCGAGGCCGCGGACGATCTTCACGATCTTGGCCAGTTCGTCCTCGTGATCGAGGACGAGGGTGCGGACGCGGTAGGTCTCGAGCGCCGTCCGGATGTCCGACTGCGCCTTCACCGGATGGGTGTAGAGAAGCTCGGCCTTTGGCGCGACGGCCCGGACCGCCTGGCATTCGGCGGGCGAGGCGACGTCGAAACAACTGACCCCGGCGCGGGCGAGCGTCTCCAGCACCATCGGCTCGCCGTTGGTCTTGACCGCATAGGCGGTCTTCCCCGGAAATGCCGCGAGGAACGTCGCCGCGTCGGCGGCGAGGACGGACGGGCGAAAACAGTAGACCGGCGTGTCCGGCCGCATATCCAGGGCCGCTTCGCGCGCGGTGTCATAGCGCTGCATTCCGAGCTCTCCGCGCCGGCCGAATCACCACGTTTTGTGAAGCGTACCGCCGTAGCCCTGTCAAAAGGATCCAGCCCGCAGATAGGAAGCCCCGCAGGTTTTCCACAGGCGAAAACGCCAGCAGGTCAAATGGGTTGCCGGGAAACCCGGGAATGCTTTTGCCCGCTCTCCGAGGGACATGGAAATTCTTCTCTTCGCGATCCGTGGAACCGCGACTAGACTTCGATCATTGGTTGGCGGACCAGGAGGCCGAGCATGCAATTGACTCTTGCCCGACACTTCAATCTCGTCGTCATCGGCGCCGCTTTCCTGTTTGTGGTGGGAGTCGTCTTCGGCGCGATCTGAGAACGGAATCAGTGCCATGGAGCCGGGCGCCGAGGCGGCGCGGCCGGCTTTTTTCATTTTCCGGCTCACGCCGCGTCGCGGCGGATAGGGTCGTAGTTGAGGATCGGCGCCAGCCAGCGTTCCGCCTCGGCCAAAGGCCAGCCCTTCCGGCGGGCATAGTCCTCGGCCTGGTCGCGTTCGATCTTGCCGACGCCGAAATAGTGACTTTCCGGATGTGAGAAATAGAGGCCGGAGACGGATGAGCCCGGCCACATGGCGTAGCTTTCTGTCAGCCTGATGCCGGCCGCCCGCTCGGCCCCGAGCAACTCGAAGAGCGTCCGCTTCTCGGTATGGTCCGGCTGGGCCGGGTAGCCGGGCGCCGG
The DNA here is from genome assembly GCA_035651055.1 of Bauldia sp. Classification (GTDB taxonomy): domain Bacteria; phylum Pseudomonadota; class Alphaproteobacteria; order Rhizobiales; family Kaistiaceae; genus JAFKKF01. The sequence continues at coordinate 16,025 of DASRGK010000066.1, read as the reverse complement.
GCGGATGCCGCGGTACTGCTCGCGGATGAGGTCGGCGCCGGCAAGCGCCTCGTCCGGTGCGTAGCCCCAGAGTTCCTTCCGGACGCGCTGGTGCATCCGCTCGGCGAAGGCCTCCGCCAGCCGGTCGGCAAGCGCCTGGCTGAGGATCTTCGAATAGTCGTCGTTGGCGCGGGCGAAGCGCTCCGCCACCGCCTCCTCGCCGATCCCCGCGGTGACGGCAAAGCCGCCGACATAGTCGGCCAGCCCGGTCTCGGCCGGGGCGACGAAATCGGCAAGCGCGGTATGGCGGCGGCCGCGGTCGGTGCTCCGCGCCATCTGCTGGCGGAGCGTGAAGAGGCGGGCGCGCTCCGCCTGTCGGCTGTCGTCGGCGTAGAGAACGATGTCGTCGCCGACGGCATTGGCCGGCCAGAAGCCGACAACGGCGTGCGCGGTCAGCCAGTTCTCGGCGACCATCTGGCGGAGCATGGCCTGGGCGTCGTCGAAGAGGGCACGGGCCGCCTCGCCGATCGTCGGATCGTTGAGGATGAGCGGATAGGTGCCCTTCATCTCCCAGGTGGCGAAGAACGGCGTCCAGTCGATATAGGGCACCAGCTCGGCGACCGGATAATTGCGGAAGGCGCGGGTGCCGAGGAACGCCGGCTTCGGTGGCACATAGCTCATCCAGTCGATCGCAAAGCGGTCGGCCCGCGCCTCGGCGAGCGTGATGCGGCGCTTGTCGGCCTGGCTCTTCGCATGGGCCTCGGCGACGCGCGCATATTCGGCGCGGATGCCGGCGACGTAGGCGGGCCGGCCGGAGCCGAGCAGACTCGAGGCGACGCCGACGGCGCGGCTGGCGTCGAGCACGTGCACGGTCTGCCCGCGCGTGTAGTTGGGGCTGATCCTGACGGCGGTGTGAACCCGGCTGGTAGTAGCCCCGCCGATGAGGAGCGGCAGGTCGAAGCCCTCCCGCTCGAGTTCGGCTGCAACGTGCGCCATTTCGTCAAGCGACGGGGTGATCAGACCCGACAGGCCGATGATGTCGACGCGCTTCTCGCGCGCCGTCTCGATGATGCGCGTCGCCGGCACCATCACGCCGAGATCGATGACCTCGTAATTGTTGCACTGGAGGACGACACCGACGATGTTCTTGCCGATGTCGTGCACGTCGCCCTTGACGGTGGCAAGGAGGATGCGGCCGGCGAGGGCCGGCTCCCCTGCCCCGTGCTCGCGCTTCTCCTTCTCCATGAAGGGCAGCAGGTAGGCGACGGACTGCTTCATCACGCGGGCGGACTTCACCACCTGCGGCAGGAACATCTTGCCGGCACCGAAAAGGTCGCCGACGACGTCCATGCCGGCCATCAGCGGCCCCTCGATCACGTCGAGCGGACGCTTCGCTTCCTTCCGCGCTTCCTCGGTGTCGACCTCGATGAACTCGGTGATGCCGGCAACGAGCGCGTGCTGGAGGCGCTTCGCGACCGGCCAGGACCTCCATTCGAGGTCGGCCTCCTTCTTGGTGCTGGCGCCGCCGCGGTAGCGCTCGGCCACTACCAGGAGGCGCTCGGTCGCATCGGGCCGCCGGTTGAGGACCACGTCCTCGCAGAGGAGGCGCAGCTCCGGGTCGATATCGTCTAGCACCGGCAGTGCGCCGGCATTGACGATGCCCATGTCCATGCCCGCCGCGATGGCGTGAAACAGAAAGACCGCGTGCATGGCCGAGCGCACCGTCTCGTTGCCGCGGAAGGAGAAGGACAGGTTGGAGACGCCGCCGGAGACATGCGTGTGCGGCAGGTTCTGGCGGATCCAGCGCGCCGCCTCGATGAAGTCGACGCCGTAATTATTGTGCTCGGGTATGCCGGTAGCGACGGCGAAGATGTTCGGATCGAAGACGATGTCCTCGGGCGCGAAGCCGACCTCGTCGACGAGAATGCGGTAGGCGCGCGCCGAAATCCCGGTCTTGCGCTCGAACGTGTCGGCCTGGCCCTTCTCGTCGAAGGCCATGACGACGACCGCGGCGCCGTAGCGGCGCACCTTCTCGGCCTGGCGGCGGAACGCCTCCTCGCCTTCCTTCAGCGAGATCGAATTGACGATCGCCTTGCCCTGAACGCATTTGAGGCCTGCCTCGATCACCGTCCATTTGGACGAGTCGATCATCACCGGGACGCGGGCGATGTCCGGCTCGGCGGCCATCAGGTTGAGGAAGGTCACCATCGCCTTCTCGGAATCGAGCAGGCCCTCGTCCATGTTGACGTCGAGGATCTGCGCGCCGTTCTCGACCTGCTCGCGCGCCACCGCGAGCGCCGCGGTGTAGTCGCCGGCGGTGATCAGTTTCCGGAAGCGCGCCGAGCCGGTGACGTTGGTGCGCTCGCCGATGTTGATGAAGGTCGTGGCGGCGGAGGCGCTCATGCGACCAGCTCGAACGGCTCCAGGCCGGAAAGGCGCATGCGCGGCGCGACCGTCGGGATATCACGCGGAGCGACGCCTTCGACCGCGTCGGCGATCGCCCTGATGTGCGCCGGCGTCGTCCCGCAGCAGCCGCCGACAATATTGACGAGGCCGGATCGCGCGAACTCGCCGACCATCGCGGCCATCGCCTCGGGGCTCTCGTCGTACTCGCCGAACTCGTTGGGGAGGCCGGCATTCGGATAGGCGCAGATGAGCGTATCGGCGATGCGCGACAGCTCGGCGATATGGGCGCGCATTTCCTTGGCGCCGAGCGCGCAGTTGAGCCCGACGCTGAGCGGCCGGCTGTGACGGACGGAATACCAGAAGGCAGCGGGCGTCTGGCCGGACAATGTGCGGCCGGAGAGGTCGGTGATCGTCCCGGAGATCATCACCGGCAGGCGCCTGCCGATTTCGGCAAAGAGCTGCTCGACGGCGAAGATCCCGGCCTTGGCATTGAGCGTATCGAAGATCGTCTCGAAGAGGATGATATCGGCGCCGCCGTCGATGAGGCCGCGCACCGCCTCGCCATAGGCGGCCACGAGGTCGTCGAAGGAGACGTTGCGGAAGCCGGGATTGTTCACGTCCGGCGAAATCGAGGCGGAGCGGTTGGTAGGACCGATGGCGCCAGCGACGAAGCGCGGCCGATCCGGCGTCGCGATCAAATCGCAGGCTTCGCGGGCGAGCCGCGCCCCTTCCCGGTTGAGCTCATAGGCATAGGCTTCCAGGCCGTAATCGGCCTGCGCGATCGCGGTCGAGGCGAAGGTGTTGGTCTCGACGATGTCAGCCCCGGCCTGCAGGTAGTCGACGTGGAACTTACGGATGGCGTCGGGCTGGGTGAGGATGAGCAGGTCGTTGTTGCCCCGGAGGTCCTTCCTCCAGTCGGCGAAGCGCGCGCCGCGGAAGTCGGCCTCGCCGAGGCGGAGCGACTGGATCATCGTACCCATCGCCCCGTCGAGGAGAAGGATGCGCCGCGCGGCGAGCGCGCGGATAGCGGCGGCGGTGTCGACGCTCATGCCGGCGCCCCTGCCGTCAGGGCGGCCCGAGCGGCGGGTCGAATACCGAGGAGATGGCAGATCGCATAGACGAGATCGGCGCGGTTCATCGTGTAGAAATGAAAATCGGTGATGCCGCGATCGACCAGATCAAGCACCTGTTCAGCGACCACGGCGGCGGCGACGAGCTGGCGGGTTGTCGCGTCTTCTTCCAATCCGTCGAAACGGGCGGCAAGCCAGGCGGGCACCGTCGCGCCGATCTTGGCAGCGAATTTCGCGGTCTGCGTAAAGTTGGACACCGGGACAATGCCCGGCAGGATGGGCACGTCGATTCCAGCAGCACGAACGCGCTCGACGAAACGATCGAAGAAATCATTCTCGAAAAAGAATTGGGTGATGAGCCGGTCCGCACCGGCGTCAACCTTGCGCTTCAGGTTGTCGATCTCGGTCTGCCAGTCGCGGCTTTCCGGATGGCGCTCGACGTAGGCCGAGGCCGACACCTCGATATTCGCGTGGCGGCGCTTGATTCCCGCGATGAGATCGGCCGCATGGCCGTAGCCCTGCGGGTGCGGCACGTACGGCGTACCGAGACCGGTAACCGGATCGCCGCGGAGCGCGACGACATGGCGGACGCCCAGGTTGGCGTAACTGTCGACGACCGAATCGACCTCCTCGCGCGTGGCGCCGACACAGGTGAGATGCGCCGCCGGGCTAAGCGCCGTCTCGGCAAGAATGCGCTTCACCGTGGCGTGCGTGCGCTCTCGGGTGGAGCCGCCGGCGCCGTAGGTTACCGAGACGAAGGACGGCGACAGCGGCGCGAGGCGCTCGATCGAGCGCCAGAGGGTCTTCTCCATCTCCTCGGTCTTCGGCGGGAAGAACTCGAAGGAGACACGGAGTCCGGCGTCGCTGCCGAGGAAGCGGCTGGCGCGTCCAGGGGCATCCATCACGCCACCTCCTTGGCGCCGGCGACGGCAATGCGCCGGTCATGCGCGAGCCAGAGCGTCACGGTGAGCTTGTCGCCTTTGCCATCCCCGGCCGGGAGGTCGACGACCTTGTCGAGCGCGAGGCCGGCGGCCTCGACCCACTGGCCGATGGCGTCGTGCGCGAAGCCGAGCCGGCGATGCGCGTGGCGCTCGCGCAGGAACTCCAGTTCGTGCGGCGCGAAGTCGACGACGAGCAGGCGGCCGCCGGGACGCAGCACGCGGGCCGCCTCGGCGAGCGCCCGCTCCGGCGCGTCGAGGAAGTGCAGCACCTGGTGGATCGAGACCACGTCGAAGGAGTCGCGGACGAGCGGCAGGTTGTAGATGTCGCCGAGGCGGACCTGGGCGTTGGCGATGCCGGCGCGCTCGAGATTGGATCGCGCGATCGCCAGCATGTCGGTGGAGGAGTCGATCCCGACGGCGCGGCTGAAGAGCGGCGCGAGCAGTTCCAGCATGCGGCCGGTCCCGGTGCCGAGGTCGAGGAGGCTGTCGAAGCGACGCGCGCCGAGCGCGGCCTCGATCGCCCGCTCGACGCTGTCCTCGGCGACATGCAGCGCCCGGATCGTGTCCCAGTCGGCGGCGTTCTCGGCGAAGTACCGGCGCGCCGCCTCGGCGCGGTCGCGCTTCACCTGCCCGAGCCGGTCGCGGTCGCGCACGAGCGCCGGATCGTCGGCGGCGACGAGCGCGAGCAGGTCCCGCGCGAGATGTCGGGAGGGCTCGGTGTCGGCGAGCCGGTAGAACGCCCAGGCCCCCTCGGGGTGACGCTCGATCAGCCCGGCCTCGGCGAGAAGCTTGAGGTGGCGGGAAATCCGCGGCTGCGACTGGCCGAGGATCGCAGTGAGTTCCTTGACCGTCAGTTCGCCATGGCCGAGGAGCGCCAGAATGCGGAGGCGCGTTGTTTCGCCCGCCGCCTTCAGCGCATCGATGACGGCTTCCGCCGGCATCTGAAAGGTCGTTCTGGTTGACATAAAGATATGTTTATACGTCCGCTCGATGGGACGCAAGTGGGATATGGGCCATGGGCAGAGTGGGCAGGAATCCGTGCCTCAGCCGATCTCGGCCACCGGCCTGCGCCTGTCGGCCACCGCGACCATGCAATCGACGCCGAAGAAGCGGCCGGCGAGCGCGCTGAAATCCGCAATCGCCGCATCGAGATCGCCGGCTCCGTTCGACTGGATCGTGACGATGGCGCGGTGCGTCCAGGGGGTGACCAGGGAACGGCGGTCCTGCCGCCAGTTCCAGCGCCGGCAGAGGAGCTTCTCGTCGTCGGCATAGACGACCTCGCCTTCCTTCGGCGGGTCGTTGTCCGGCACCTCGACCCCCGGCTCGCCGCCGAGCGCCATGTCGAGGAACTGGTCGCCGAGCCGGCTGTAGCGGAACCGGACATTGCCGGCGACGTGGTCGAGGTCGTCGGCGCCCGCCGGCATGACGTGCGCCAGCGAGACGGCGTTATACGCGTCGACAAAGTCGTTGATCTCCGGCAGGCCGCGCCCGGCGAGCACGTTCTTGACGAGCCGCTCGACCGAGGATCGGTAGCTCGTCTTCTTGATGCCGAAGGCGCGGTAGGCGCGACGCCAGGCGGCGACGCCGGGAATTTCGCCGAGCTCCGTCTTCCCCCAGCGCTCGCGGCAGGCGTCCTCGTGCGCCCTGATCAGGGCGGCGAGTTCGGGCGGCCGTTCGGAGTGAATCTCGAGCTTCTCGACGACGATCGCGGCGACGCGAAAATCGGGAAAGTCGCCGACGATATCGGAAATATCGAGGTGCATCGATGGGAGGTCGGCCGGGGGAACCAGCGGCGGGCTAGTGATAGCCCTCGCCGGAGCGCACCTTGCCACGGAACGTCCAGTAGACGAACACGATGTAGCCGAGGATCACCGGCAAGAGGAACATCACGCCGATCAGGGTGAATATCTGGCTTTCCGGCGCCGCCGCCGTCTCCCAGAGCGTCAGGCTCGGCGGCACCAGATAGGGGAAGCTCGAAATCGCGAGCCCCAGGAAGCAGAGGAGGAACAGCCCGACCGCCGCAAAGAACGGCACGACCTCGTCGCCGCGATGGAGCGCCCGCCAGGCGATGAGCGCGACCAGCGCCGTGACCGCCGGCACCGGCAGGAGAAAATAGATGTTGGGCTCGGTAAACCAGCGCTCCCTGATCCGCTCGAAGCCAAGCGGGGTCCAGATGCTCACCGCGGCGATGAAGGCGAGCAGCGCGAAGAGGAGGACAAGCGCCTGCCGCCGCGCCGCATCGGCCAGCGCGCCCTCTGTCTTCCAGACGAGCCACGTCGCGCCGAGGAGGCCGTAACCGGCGACGAGGCCGGCGCCGCAGAGAAAGGCGAAGGGAGTCGCCCAGTCGAGCGGCCCGCCGGCAAAGGCGCCGTTCTCGACATGGATGCCCTGGATGATGCCGCCCAGGATCACGCCCTGCGCGAAGGCGGCGAGGATCGATCCGCCGGCAAAGGCCGCGTCCCAGAAGGCGTGCCGCGGCTTGGCGACGTGGCGGAACTCGAAGGACACGCCGCGGAAGATCAGCGCCAGCAGCATGACGATCACCGGCAGGTAGAGCGCCGGCATGATCACCGCATAGGCCCTCGGGAATGCCACCCAGAGCCCGCCGCCGCCGAGCACCAGCCAGGTCTCGTTGCCGTCCCAGAACGGCGCGACCGAATTCATCATCGTGTCGCGGTCGGCCTCGCGCCGCGAGAACGGGAAGAGGATGCCGACGCCGAGATCGAAGCCGTCGAGGATGACGTAGAGGCCGACGGCGGTGACGATGAGCCCGGCCCAGATGACGGGGATGTAGTCGACCATCGCCTACGCTCCCCCGCCGGAAACCGCTTCCGGCGTCGAAGTTACCGCGGCGAGCGGCCGGCTCGGAACGCCTTCCGGCGAAAGCGTCTCCGGCGCCGGGCCCTTCCGGATGAGCCGGTTGATGTAAAGGATGCCGGTGCCGAAGACGGCGATATAGACGAGCAGGAAGAGGAGCAGCGTGAGCGCCACCGCCCCGCTTGCGACCGGCGAGGTTGCGTCGACCGTTCTCAGAATCCCGGTGGCGAGCCACGGCTGGCGTCCGACCTCGGCGACGGTCCATCCGGAAATGATCGCGATGAAGCCGAGCGGCCAGGTGTAGGAGACGAGGCGCAGGAATATCCGCGACGTTTCCAGGCGCCGACGCCACCACAGCCAGACGCCGTAGAGCGCCATCGCGATCATGACGAGGCCGATGCCGACCATGATGCGGAAGCCGAGGAACGGCGCCAGCACCGGCGGCCGGTCGGCGGGCGCGTAGTCGTTGAGGCCGGGGAAGGTTCCTTCGAGCGAATGCGTGATGAGCAGGCTCGCGCCGTTCGAGATCGATATCTCGTAGCGATTGGCGCCGGCGGTCTCGTCGGGAATGGCGAAGAGGACGAGCGGCGCCGGCTTGCTCCCGTCCCAGTGCGCCTCGACGGCGGCGATCTTGGCCGGCTGGGCGCGGGCCGCGGCAAGGCCGTGCATGTCGCCGACGAGAAGCTGGAGCGGCGCCAGGACCGCGGCCATGCCGAGCCCCATCTTCAGCATCGTCATGCCGTGCCGGTGGTGCCGGTTGCGGACGAGATAGCGCGCGCCGGTGGCGAGCACGACGAACGCGGTGGTGAGATAGGCCGCCGTCACCATGTGGACGAAACGGAGCGGAAAGGTCGGGCTGAAGATTACCGCCAGCCAGTCGGCCGGATAGGCGATGCCGTCGCGGATTTCATGGCCCGAAGGCTCCTGCATCCAGGAATTGGCGGCGATGATCCAGAAGGCCGAGAGAAGCGTGCCGAACGCGACGAGGATCGCGGAGAGAACGTGAACCCCAGGCGGTACGCGCTTCCAGCCGAAGAGCATGATCCCGAGAAAGGTCGCCTCGAGAAAGAAGGCGGTGAGCACCTCGTAGCCAATGAGGGGGCCGACGACGTTGCCGACCACGACCGAGAAGCGGCTCCAGTTGGTGCCGAACTGGTAGGAAAGGACGATGCCCGAGACGACGCCCATCGCGAACGAGACGGCGAAGATGCGCGTCCAGAAGCGGGCGAGGTCGCGGTAGCGCTCGTCGAGCGTCCGCCGCCAGACGACGAGGAGCGTCGCGATCCACGCCGAAAGGCCGATGGTGAAGGCGGGGAAGACGATGTGGAACGCGACGGTGAAGGCAAACTGCAGCCGCGATAGAAGGAGCGCGTCGAGGTCCATTCTCAGTCTCCGCCGACAGAATAGCCCCGATCGGCGTTCCGTGCATCAAAGGGAGTCAGGCGCTGCACCTTCACAGGCCGTCACGATGAGAAGGCTCCGGCCGGCGCGTCAGGTCGCGGCGACGACGAACAGGCGCGGGAAGCGGAGGAGGACCTTGCCGTCGACCTGCGGCGGATAGGCGCGCGCGAGGCGCCGGCGATACTCGACGAGGTAAGCCTTGGCCTCCTCTCCGTCGAGCCGAGCCAGGTACGGGCGGAGACCCGTCCCCTTCACCCATTCGAGCACGGCGTCCGGCCCGGTGAGGACGTGGTTGTAAACCGTGGTCCATATGTCGACGTTCCGGGCATGGGGAGCGAGGAGGTCGTAGTAGGTCCGGGCCGACGGAACCTCTTCGCGCTCGATCGGGGTCGCGAACTTCGCCTTCCACGGACCTTCCAGCGCGGCCTCGCGCAAGAGCGCGTGCGTCGGCTCGGCGAGATTGTCCGGAACCTGAAACGCCAGAGCGCCGCCCGCCGGCAGCGATTGAAGCAGCCGGACGATCACCCGGCGGTGGTCGGGCACCCACTGGAACGCCGCATTGGCAAAGAGAAGGTCGGTACCCGGCTCGGGCTGCCAGCGGGCGATGTCGGCCTCGACGAAGGCGATTCCGGGAAGGCGCTGCCTTGCAGCTGCAAGCATGTCGGGCGAGCTGTCGAGGCCGCTCACGGCAGCGCCGGGGTAGCGCGCGACGAGGAGTTCGGTGGAATTGCCCGGGCCGCAGCCGAGATCGACCGCGTGGCGGGGCGAAGCGACGGGAACGCGCGCCAGAAGCTCGACCGCCGGCCGGCTCCGCTCATCCTCGAAACGGGCATATTGCCCGGCATTCCACGCGACCGTCATGTTCCCCTTCCGCGCTTTTCCGCAAGGCGCCCGACGGGTCGAGTCGGCCGGCCCGTCGCGTGCCTTCATAAGCCGAAAACGCACCGCCGCAGCGGTCTCCGGGTGACATTTCAGTGACAAGAAGGCCGCCTATCAATCCCCGGGGGCATTCGAAGATGGAATCGGACCTGACCAGAATGGGCCTTTCGGCCGCGGCACCGGTTGCGGCGTCGCAACCGCGCGCGCTTTTTCGCGATCTCGCTGCCGGGCTCGTCTGCGGGTTGCTGGCCGTCGTCCAATCCGCCGGATTCGGAACGCTGCTCACCGCCGCGGCGCCGGCTTCGTTCTCTTCGGTCGCCGTCGGCGTCACGCTCTTCTCTTCGGCGGTGATCGCGCTCATCACCGCGTTCGGAAGTTCCTCACCCGGCGTGATCGCGGTCAGCCAGGGAATCCCGATCGCGGCGCTCTCCGGCGTTGTCGCCTCCGTCGTTGCGGCGATGGCCGGGCGGACGGGAGCCGAGATCGCGACGACCATCGTGGTCGCGATCGCGCTGTCGACGCTGTTCATCGGGATCGCGGCATTTGCGCTCGGATGGTTGAAGCTCGGCAGGTTCATCCGTTTCGTCCCCTACCCCGTGATCGGCGCGCTGGCGGGCCTTCCCAGCGCGGCTCTTCTGTCCGTGATCGCCATCCTGATGAACGCGACCGGGATCGAGCTCGACGCGCGGCGCGATATCGACCTCGATCGGGAACTGCGCACCGCCGGGATCGCCAACCTGGCTGCGGGAATCGGGGGCGGCTCGCCAGGATTTCATTCCGTCACGCTCTCGGTGCTTGCCTCGCGGCTGGCCGCCAGAGGGCCGCTCGCCGGCGTCGCAGTCGCACTTGTTTGCTTCGCCGCCCTCCTCTTCGGCGAGGTCCTCCTCGACCTTCTGCCCACTCCCCTTCTTGGCGGCCTCCTCATCTTCATCGGCGGCCGGCTGGTCTTCGACTGGCTGATCCGCTCCTGGTCGAAGCTGTCGCGCTGGGAATACGCCGTCGTTGTCCTGATCTTTGCCGTCATCGGTGCGATCGATTTCGGCTGGGGCATCCTCGTCGGGCTCGTCGCCGCCGCCCTCCTCTTCGCGGTCGAATACGGACGGGTCGAGATCGTGCGCCATTTCATGACCGGCAGGGACTACCAGAGCGGTCACGACTCGTCCGAGGAGCGCCGCGAGCTTCTGCGTGCCGCCGGCGAGGCCATCCTGATCCTGCGTCTGCAGGGCTTCATCTTCTTCGGCACCGCGGACCGGCTGCGCCGACAGATTCGCGACCGCATCGAAAGCCATGTCGGCGCGCCGATCCAGTTTCTGCTGATCGATTTCCGCCGCGTGAGCGGACTCGACTCCTCGACAGTGCTGAGCTTCATCCGCCTTGCGCAGATGGCCGAGCCGGGCAGCTTTGTCCTTGTTCTCACCGGCACGTCGCCGGAGATCCGCGCCGCGCTGATACGCGGCGGCATGGACGGCGGCGAGGGCGGGCCGGTGCGCTTCGAGCCCGACCTCGATCACGGGCTCGAATGGTGCGAGAATGAGCTGCTGCGCGGGATCGCACCGGCCCTCGTCGGGCGGACGCCCGTGCCGATAGCGAAGCTCATCGCGGATATCGTCGCCGATGAGAGCCTGGCCGCCGGGATCATTGCGGCGCTCGACCGGATCGAGATCGATCGCGGCGGCAAGCTGATCGAGCAGAGCAAGCCCTCGAATGACATCTACTTCATCGAATCGGGCCGGGCTGCGGTCGAGTTCGCGGCGAGCGGCCAGCACGGCAGCGTGCGCGTCGCTACCGTCGGCCGCGGCGCGATCGTCGGGGAGATCGCCTTTTACCTGGGCACGCCGCGCTCGGCCTCGGTGATCGCCGAAACGCCGCTGGTCGCCTGGCGGTTTCCCGCCGACCGCCTCGAAATGCTGCGCCGGACGAAGCCGGAGGCGGCGATCGCGTTCCATCGCGGCATGGCGCGCATGCTGGCCGCCCGCCTGACGGCAAGCAATCGCGTCATCCGCCTGCTCGCCGACTAGGCGGGTGCCGCGCCCTGCGGCCGCGGGCGGAGCGACACCGCCTCCCCGGCCGCAATCCTGCCCGGCTTCTCCACCGAGCCGACGATGCCGCGCTTGTGGCGGGCGAGCTTCGGAAAGAGAAGGTCGAGGCCGTCGCGGTCCGGCACATGCCCGGCGATCGACCTGCCGGCGATCCGGCATGGCGCGTTCTCCGCCTCGACGACGAGCGTCACGCCGCCGGCGAAGAAGAGCCTGGTCCCTGCCGGCACCTGCGAGAGCGCCGGGATTCCCTGAAGGACGAGGTTGGCGCCGATCCAGCCGGGCGCCAGTTCCGCCAGTTCCATGGCGCGCGCAATCTCGGCGAGTTCCTCGGCGGAGACGATCGACACCTGCCGGTCGTTCCGCATTTCGGTTCCGCGCGGATACCACGGCTCGCGCGAGCCCGACTTCCGCGTCAGGCCGGCATGGATGTCGCCGACGATTCCGCCGAAATCGAAGTCAAGCGCAGCAACCACGCGCGAACGGAAGTCGGCACCGTCGGCGATGAGGCAGGCGGCAACCAAGCCACCCTGTGCCCGGCGAATTGCCGGGCGGTCGGGCGAAACCTCACTCACCGGGCAAGGCCGTCGCTGTGGCGACGCGGCGACGGTGCTGCCGCCATGTTTGCGCAGAAGCGGACGCGCCTTTCAGGACGCGATCGCGGGAGACTATGCCGAGCAAGCGCCGGATCTTCGACATCGGCAGAGACTAGCAGAACCTGTCGGGAGGGATCGCTACTGACTGCCGTCACCGCCTGCACCGTCATCGGCGGCAGCGTCCTCGTCCTCGCCGGCGGTGAGCCAGAGCTCGGCGAGATGGCGGGTGTACTCGTAGCAGAAAGTCACTGCGGCATCGCCCGGCTGGTAGAAGGCATTTGCCTGCCCGCACTGGCGGGCGCGAAAGGTCAGGTCGCGCGGCAGCAGGTAGTTGTCCTCGACGATCTCGGCGGCGTGTTCAAGGAACTGGTCGTTCCTCAGCTCCGCCTCGATATCCGCGAAGTCGCCCGGGTCCTCGTAAACCACCGTGACGTGGCCCGTCTGCTCGCGGCCGTTGAGGAGATGCGGGTCAAGCAGCGCATGCCAGCTGTCAGACGCCTGCTTGTAGGTCCACTTGCACTTTTCCTTCCGGTCGGCGTCGAGACCGTATTCGTCCGCGACCTCGGCGTAATAGTCCGGCGACTGGCCGACCATCATGCACACGATCGCAAAGGAGCGCTGCTTGTCGAGGCTGTGCTCGTCCATGAAGTTCCAGTCGCCCGGTTCCGCGTTGCCATTGAACGGCGTCATGTACCAGCCGTCGGCCGCGTCACGGAGCACCTGGTCGGCCCATTCGTCGCCCTCCTCGAGGAGAAAGACGGTCGCCAGGCTGTCGGCGGCGTCCTCGCCTTTGCCGAGGACCGGCAGGCCGAACTCGCCGACGAAGAGGTGGCCGATCTCGTGGTAGAGGACCATCGTGGAATGGTTGAGCGCGAACTCGGCGGCGCGCGCCCTGTTGTCGGCATCGTCATCGGCCCCCACCGCCGCCGATGCCGCAAGCGCCAGCAGGGCGGCGCAACCGGCCGCAAGCGTTCTCGATTTCATGACATTCCCCAGAATCGCGAATTGCGGCTCATAGCGCGCCAAGGGGCGACCGAGGTCAAGGACGCGAAAGCTGCGCTTCGGCGAGTTCCGGGCGCCCGTCCTCCTCACGCGGCTGCGGCCGCACGGGGCTCGGTCATCGACCAGAGCGAATAGCCGAGCCACGCAAGCGCGATGCCAACCGGGATTGCCACGAAGCCCGTCAGTTCGGGCGGGAACAGCACGGCTGCCGGGCCGATCGCCGTGCCGAGGGCGAGCAGGATGCCCACCCAGCGCGGGAATACGTGCGCGCGGAAGGTGGCGATGCCGAACGCCACGCCGCCGACGATATAGAGCGGCCCGGAAATCAGCCACAGCGTCGGAAGCGGTCCAAGGTCGACGGTCGCAGCCGTGCCCGTGAACATGCCGACGATGCTCTCGACGAAGGCAGGCGACGCGGATGCCGTGATCGGCAGGATGAAGATTTCGACGAACGTGAAGCCCATCACGAGCGCAAGCCAGAGGCAGAGCATCAGGTAGCCGGCGAGGCCGAGCCAGCCCGATTCTTCGACTTGCCGGGCATACAGCCCGGTCAGGCCGAGCAGGCCGAAGAAGGCGAGCGCCAAGGCAAAGATGTGCACGGCGATCCAGGCGGTGGTCGTGACCGATGCGATGACGTTCGGCGGATGAAAGATGCCGACGACCACGTAGGACAGGCCGGCAATGACGGCCGCCAGGCCGGCCAGACGGAACAGGTGAGAGGCCGTGATTGGCATCGCTGCTTCCTCTCGATGTCCGGGTGTGCCGCGGGCAATCCCGCCGCCCCATGGGCTGACGATGATTCGCCCGGCTGCCAGATAGCCTACGCTCTTTGTCAGGCCCGCGTCAGGCGCTTGTACTTGACGCGGTGGTGACTCGCGGCGTCGGCGCCGAGGCGGCGGATCTTGTCGGCCTCGTATTCCTCGAAATTGCCCTCGAACCATTCGACGTGGCTGTCGCCCTCGAAGGCGAGGATGTGGGTGGCAAGCCGGTCGAGGAACATGCGGTCGTGCGAGATGATGACCGCGCAGCCGGCGTAATCCTCCAACGCATCTTCCAGCGCCGCAAGCGTCTCGGTGTCGAGGTCGTTGGTCGGCTCGTCGAGAAGGAGGACGTTGGCGCCTTCCTTGAGGAGCTTGGCCAGGTGCACCCGGTTGCGCTGGCCGCCGGAAAGCGAGCCGACCTTCTGCTGCTGGTCGCCGCCCTTGAAGTTGAACGCGCCGACATAGGCGCGCGAGTTCATCTCGCGCTTTCCAAGCCGCAGGATGTCGTTGCCGCCGGAGATCTCCTCCCACACCGTCTTGTTGGGCGCGAGATCGTCGCGGCTCTGGTCGACGTAGCCGAGATGCACCGTCTCGCCGAGCGTAATCCTGCCGCCGTCCGGCTTCTCCTCGCCGGTGATCATGCGGAAGAGCGTCGTCTTGCCGGCCCCGTTCGGCCCGATCACCCCGACGATGCCGCCCGGGGGAAGCTTGAAGGAGAGGTCGTCGATGAGGAGCTTGTCGCCGTAGGCCTTGGACAGGTGCTCGACCTCGATGACGTTGTCGCCGAGCCGCTCGCCCGGCGGAATGATGATCTGGGCGGTGCCGGGCGCCCGCTCCTCGTTCCGCTTCAGCAGTTCGTCATAGGCGCGGATGCGGGCCTTCGACTTGGCCTGGCGGGCCCGGGGCGAGGCGGCGATCCATTCCCGCTCGCGCTCGAGCGCGCGCTGGCGGGCGGCCTCCTCCCTTCCCTCCTGCGCCATCCGCTTCGCCTTCTTCTCGAGGTAGGCGGAGTAGTTGCCCTCGTAGGGAATGCCGCGGCCGCGGTCGAGTTCGAGAATCCAGCCGGTGACGTTGTCGAGGAAGTAGCGGTCGTGGGTGACGATGAGGATCGCGCCCGGATATTCGCGGAGGTGCTTCTCCAGCCAGTGCACGGTCTCGGCGTCGAGGTGGTTGGTCGGCTCGTCGAGGAGGAGAAGGTCGGGCTGGCGGAGGAGTAGCTGGCAGAGGGCGACGCGCCGCTTCTCGCCGCCGGAGAGCTTGCTCACGTCGGAATCGTTGGGGGGGCACCCGAGCGCGTCCATCGCCTGCTCGACCTGGGCGTCGAGGTCCCAGAGGTTCTGCGCGTCGATCTGCTCCTGGAGCTTGGTCGCCTCGTCGGCGGTCTCCTCGGAGTAGTTCATCATCAGCTCGTTGTAGCGGTCGAGGATGGCCTTCTTGGCGGCAACCCCTTCCATGACGTTGCCGATGACATCCTTCGACGCATCGAGCTGCGGCTCCTGCGGCAGGTAGCCGACGGTGGCGCCCTCGGCGAGCCAGGCCTCGCCGGAAAACTCCTTCTCGGTCCCCGCCATGATCCGCAGGAGCGTCGACTTGCCCGACCCGTTCGGGCCGAGCACGCCGATCTTGGCGTCGGGATAGAAGGAGAGATGGATGTTCTCGAGGACCTTCTTGCCGCCCGAGTAGGCCTTGGTCAGGCCCTGCATGTGATAGATGAACTGGCGCGCCATGAGACTTCCGGAGAATGAGGAAACGCCGGCAACGAGGCGGCCGGCAAAGCCGGCGCCCTTCTAGTCGAACGATGCCCGGATAACAACGCGGGACGCCGAAGCGTCCGCGCAGCCTCAGGTAATGGCCACCTCGCGCCGCGGCAAGGCGGCGTAACGGGCGAGGCCCATCATCGCGGCGATGACCGCGACGTAGATGACGAGCTGCATCACCGTCGGGCGGTCGGCGTAGCCGATGAGCGTATGCAGGAAGAGGCCGAGGTAGCTGTCCTGCGACAGGATGCCGGACGTATCCCAGGCCTGCTGGTTGAGGATGGTCAGGTAGCCGGCCTGGTCGAGATAGAAGACCGCCTGCGCCGCCATGCCGGCAGCAAGGAACGTGATCAGCCAGCCTGTGACCGAAAAGATGTAGC
>DASRGK010000065.1:0-28819 GCA_035651055.1 Bauldia sp. | reverse complement strand
GCGGTCGCGCCAATCCCCCGGCCGAGGATCGCAGTCTTGACGCACCCCACCTACCCCTGAGGACGACCATACACGAGGAAGGATGCGCTTCAAACGTTGAGCAGCAGATACTCCCGCTCCCACGGGCTGATCACCTGCATGAAGGTCTCGTACTCCTGCTGCTTGATGGCGCGATAGGTGCCAACAAAACGCTTGCCGAAGATGCTGACCAGCTCGTCGCAATCCTCGAACAAAGCGAGTGCCTCGAGGAGCCCGCGCGGCAGCGCGATGTCCTCGTCATTGGCCGCGTCGGCGACCGGCTCGCCGACGGTGTGGCCCTCGGTCAGGCCGAGATAGCCGCAGGCGAGCGAGGCGGCGATGGCGAGATAGGGATTGGCGTCGGAGGAGGGGATGCGGTTCTCCAGGCGCCGGGCCTCTGCCTCGGAGAAGGGGACTCGCAGGCCGACGGTGCGGTTGTCATAGCCCCACATCACGTTGACCGGCGCCGACGAGGAGCGGATGAGGCGGCGGTACGAGTTGACATAGGGCGCCATGATGCAGGTGACCGCCGGCAGGTAGCGCTGCGAGCCGCCGATGAAGGCGAAGAACTCCGGCGTCGGGTCGCCCGAGGCGTCGCTGAAGATGTTCTTGCCGGTCTTGGTGTCGACCACCGACTGGTGGATGTGCATCGCCGAGCCTGGCTCGCGCGACATCGGCTTGGCCATAAAGGTCGCGTACATCGAGTGGCGGAGCGCCGCCTCGCGGATCGTTCGCTTGAACAGGAAGACCTGGTCGGCAAGCACCAGCGGATCGCCGTGGCGGAGATTGATCTCCATCTGCGCGGCGCCCTCCTCGTGGATGAGCGTGTCGATCTCGAGGCCCTGCGCTTCCGAGAAATCGTAGATGTCGTCGAAGAGCGCGTCGAACTCGTTGACCGCCGCGATCGAGTAGCTCTGGCGGCCGGATTCGGGCCGCCCCGAACGCCCGGTCGGCGGCTCCAGCGGATAGTCCGGATCGGCATTCGGCTTGACCAGGTAGAACTCGATCTCCGGCGCGACGATCGGCGTCCAGCCGTTGTGGTTGTACATCTCGATCACGCGGCGGAGCACCTGCCGCGGCGCGATCTCCACCGGCCGCCCGTCGCGGTGGTAGGCATCGTGGATCACCTGCGCCGTCGGGTCGGTCGCCCACGGCACCACCGCGAGCGTCGCGAGATCCGGCTCGAAGAGGATGTCCTGGTCGGCCGGATCATGCTGGAAGTTGGCGTCGTCCTCGGGATAGTCGCCCGTGATCGTCTGGGTGAGGATCGAGGAGGGCAGCGACATCGTCGGACCGGTGAGGAACTTCGAGGCCGGCATCATCTTGCCGCGGCCGACCCCCGCCTGGTCGGGCACCACGCACTCGATGTCCTCGATGCCGCGCGAGGAGAACCACTCGCGCGCCTCTTCGATCGTGCTGACGCCGCGCGGCGTCGCAACCGGCTTGGTGCTTGTCTTTTTCCGCGCCACGGTGCCCCCGCTTGCGTTGCCGCCGGAATCGGCCGTCCTTCGGGCTCTTCGACCGGTGGAGGGCATGGGTTGATTTCGACGGTGCGGCCATTTTGCGCGCCTTTTGGCCGCCGGGCAACCGCCTCGGCGCGTTGGCTTTTTCGCGGGAGAGAGCGCGAAAAAGATGAGTTGAGAGGCCGCCCTTTTGCTCCTAACGTTCACAACGGGCGGGTTAGGGTCGTTGAGGGGAATCTCCACATGCGCCGTCGTTCTGGGGGTTTGGTTCTTGGGTTGGCTCTGGCGGCCGGCTTCGCCGCGCAGGCCGCAGCCGAGGACAGGGTCGTCAACGTCTACAACTGGTCTGACTATGTCGGCGAAGGCGTCCTTGAGGATTTCACCAAGGCCACCGGCATCAAGGTCGTTTACGACGTCTACGACTCGATGGAGGTGCTCGAGACGAAGCTGCTGGCCGGCGGTTCCGGCTACGACATCGTCGTTCCCACCGACCGCAACCTCGCGCGCCTGATCCAGGCCGGCGTCATCGCCAAGCTCGACAAGTCGAAGATCCCGAACCTGTCGCATCAGTGGGACGCGATCGAGAAGCGCCTGGAGAACTACGACCCCGGCACCGAGCACTCCACCGACTACATGTGGGGAACCACCGGCATCGGCTACAACATCGCCAAGGTGAAAGCGGCGATGCCCGATGCACCGGTCGACTCGTGGAAGCTGGTCTTCGATCCCGACACTGCCGCCAGGTTCAAGGACTGCGGCATCTACTTCCTCGACTCCGCCGACGACATGTTCCCGGCCGCGCTCGCCTATCTCGGGCTCAACCCGAACTCGAAGGAGCAGGCTGACCTCGAGAAGGCGGCGGACCTCCTCGCCAAGGTCGCGCCCTTCGTCCAGAAGTACAATTCGTCCGAGTACATCAACGCCCTCGCCAATGGCGATATCTGCATCGCCGTCGGCTATTCGGGCGATATCCTGCAGGCCCGCGATCGCGCCGAGGAGGCCAAGAACGGTGTCGAGGTCGGCTACTCGGTCCCCAAGGAAGGCGCGCTGATCTGGTTCGACTCGTTCGCCATTCCCGCAGATGCGCCGCACCCGGAGGAGGCGCACGCTTTCATCAACTTCATGCTCGATCCGAAGATCGCCGCGCGCAACTCCAACTACGTCTATTACGCCAACGGCAACAAGGACTCGCAGCCGCTCCTCGACAAGGAGGTCATCGAGGATCCGTCGATCTATCCGCCGCCGGAGACCTTCGCGAAGCTGTTCACCACCACCCCCAACGACCCGAAGGTGCAGCGCCTCGTCACGCGGCTGTGGACGAAGGTGAAGACCGGCGAGTAGCCGGCGTCGGGCCGGGCGGGGGCGGCGACATGGCCATTGCATCGGCGCTCGGCCCCGTCCGGCGCAAGTTCGCCCCTTGGAACGACCCCTCGGCGAAGCCCTTCATCGAGTTCCGCAACGTCACCAAGCGCTTCGGCGATTTCACGGCCGTCGACGACCTGACGCTCGTCATCTACGAGCGCGAGTTCTTCGCGCTCCTCGGTCCCTCGGGCTGCGGCAAGACCACGCTGATGCGCATGGTCGCCGGCTTCGAGGAGCCGACGAGCGGGCAGGTCTTTCTCGACGGCCAGGACCTTGCCGGGATTCCGCCCTATCGCCGGCCGACCAACATGATGTTCCAGTCCTACGCGCTCTTCCCGCACATGACGGTGGAGCAGAACATCGCGTTCGGCCTGAAACAGGACCGGATGGCGAAGCCCGAAATTGCCCGGCGGGTCGAGGAGATGCTGGCGCTGGTCAAGCTGACCCCGTTCGCCAGGCGCAAGCCCCACCAGCTTTCCGGCGGTCAGCGCCAGCGCGTCGCGCTTGCCCGGTCGCTGGCGAAGAAGCCGAAGGTGCTCCTCCTCGACGAGCCGCTAGGGGCGCTCGACAAGAAGCTCCGCGAGGAGACCCAGTTCGAGCTGACCGACCTGCAGCAGAAGCTCGGCCTCACCTTCGTCATCGTCACGCATGACCAGGAAGAGGCGATGACCGTGGCCGACCGCATCGCGGTGATGAACCACGGCCGCATCGCGCAGGTGGCGACCCCGGCCGAGATCTACGAGCAGCCCAACTCGCGCTACGTCGCGGATTTCGTCGGCGACATCAATCTCCTCGAAGGCCGCATCGCCGAAATCGGCAACGGCGCGGTCCGCATGGACTGCATCGGCACCGGCGCCACCGTCGACGTCGATCAGGACGTGACCGCGGCGAAGGGCGACGAGGCGTGGTTTGCGATCCGCCCGGAGAAGGTGGCGATCTCGCTCGACCGCCCCGAGGGGCAGCCGGTCAACGGGGTCGCCGGCGAGGTCTGGGACATCGGCTATCTCGGCGACGTCTCGGTCTATCACGTGCGCCTGCCGACCGGCGCCACGGTCAAATCGACCGTCACCAACCGCACGCGCCTCGTCGAGCGGCCGATCACCTGGGACGACAAGGTCTGGCTGTCCTGGTCGCGCGACAGCGGCGTCGTGCTCACCAAATGATCCGCGTCGCGCCGACGCCACACCAACCGTCATCCCCGCGAAAGCGGGGACCCAGTATCCGCGGCGTTTTCCGAAGGGATCGCCAGGCTGGCGCGGCTCATCCTGCGAACTTATGTTTACTGGATTCCCGCCTTCGCGGGAATGACGGCGGGCGGCGCGCATGACCGCGACGGCCGCAACAGACATCGCCACCGCAGCACCGGCACTTCACCGGCAGCATCGCTGGCGCTGGCTGGTCGTCTTCCTGCCCTATGCGTGGCTGGCGGTCCTCTTCCTCATCCCCTTCGCGATCGTGGTGAAGATATCGCTGTCCGAGACGGCGATATCCCAGCCGCCCTATTCGCCGACCTTCGACCTCTCCGCCGGGTTCCAGGGCATCATCGAAGGCGTCCGCCAGTTCTCCTTCGACAACTTCACCTATCTCGTCGAGGACGACCTCTACTGGCGCGCCTATTTGGGCAGCCTCGAAATCGCGGTCATCTCGACATTCCTGACGCTCCTCATCGGCTATCCGATCGCCTACGGCATGGCGCGCGCGCCGAAGTCGTGGCAGCCGACCCTTGTGATGCTGATCATCCTGCCCTTCTGGACGTCGTTCCTGATCCGCGTCTACGCCTGGATCGGCATCCTCAAGAAGGAGGGCCTCCTCAACCAGTTCCTCCTTTCGACCGGTCTCCTTGACCACCCGCTCACGATTCTCAACACCACCACCGCGGTCTATATCGGCATCGTCTATTCCTACCTGCCGTTCATGGTCCTGCCGCTCTACGCGGCGCTCGAACGCATGGACGGGACGCTCCTTGAAGCCGCGTCCGACCTCGGCTGCCGGCCGCTCAAGGCCTTCTGGCAGATCACCTTTCCCCTGTCGCTGCCGGGCGTCATCGCGGGCTGCTTCCTCGTCTTCATCCCCGTCACCGGCGAGTTCGTCATCCCCGACCTGCTCGGCGGCTCCGAGACGCTGATGATCGGGCGGACGCTCTGGAACGAGTTCTTCTCCAACCGCGACTGGCCGCTCGCCTCGGCGGTGGCGGTCGTCCTCCTCCTCATCCTGGTTATCCCGATCGTCTTCTTCCAGAACCAGGAGCAGCGCCGCACGGAGAAGGGCGGATGACGCACGCCACGCTCGCAATCCGGGGCGCATTCCCTCTCCCCGGTGGGGAGAGGGTCGGGCCGACGGCGCTCAGGCCATCCCGAAGAGGCGCAACCGCCGGCGCCGGTTCGATGGGAGGCGCGTCGTGAACAACCGCGCCTCGTGGTTCAACGTCACTTCGGTGACCCTCGGCTTCGCCTTCCTCTACATCCCGATCATCCTTCTGGTGATCTACTCGTTCAACGAGTCGAAGCTGGTCACCGTCTGGGGCGGCTTCTCGACCAGGTGGTACGGCTCGCTCTTCCAGAACCAGGGGCTGCTCGACGCCGCTTGGGTGACGATCCGCGTCGCGCTCATCTCGGCGACCGTCGCCACCATCCTCGGCACGATGGCAGCCGTGGCCCTCATCCGCTTCGGCCGCTTCAAGGGCCGCCTCCTCTTTTCCGGCATGATCTATGCGCCGCTGGTCATGCCGGACGTGATCACCGGCCTGTCGATGCTGCTTCTCTTCGTCGCCATCGGCTTCGACCGCGGCTTCTGGACCATCGTGCTCGCCCACATCACCTTCGCCATGTGCTTCGTCGCGGTGGTCGTCCAGTCGCGCCTGATCACCTTCGACCGCAGCCTCGAAGAGGCGGCGATGGACCTCGGCTGCCCGCCGTTGCGGACCTTCTTCAAGATCACGCTGCCGATCATCGCCCCGGCGGTCGTCGCCGGCTGGATGCTCGCCTTCACGCTCTCGCTCGACGACCTCGTCATCGCGAGCTTCACCACCGGCCCCGGCGCTACCACCCTGCCGATGAAGATCTACAGCCAGGTGCGCCTCGGCGTGACGCCCGAGATCAACGCCGCCTGCACGATCCTCATCGGCCTCGTCACGCTCGGCGTGCTCGCCGCCTCGATCGTCTCCAAGCGCCGCGAGGTCGAGCGCCTGCGTGCCGAGCGCCTCGCCGCCGCCGGCGGCTAGCTTGTCCGTCCGAGAAGCGCACTCTGCCCGCCATGCTGAGGCGCTCGGCGGAGCCGAGCCTCGAAGCACGCATCGAACTCCCAGCTTTGTCGTTCCGTGCGCGATGCGGCGCGAAATGCCGCGGCGCAGATACGGAACCTCAGCGGCGCCACTTCGCATAACCCCCGCAGTACCAGCCCATCGCAAATCCTGATCGCGCCGTGCCGCCTTCACCCGCACGGCGTTCCGTGCCACATCAGCGCCCATGGAAGAACGCCCGCTCTGGACTCCGTCGCCGCAATCCCTTGCCGATCATCCGTTGACGCATTTCACCGCGCTGGCTGAGAAGAGGACCGGCCGGCGCTTTCCCGACTACGACGCGCTCCACGCCTGGTCGGTCGCCGATCCGGCATCGTTCTGGGACCTCTTGTGGGATTTCTGCGGCGTCATCGGCGAGAAGGGCGGCATCCGCCTCGCCGGCGGCGACAAAATGCCGGGCGCCAGCTTCTTCCCG
The DNA here is from genome assembly GCA_035651055.1 of Bauldia sp. Taxonomy (GTDB): domain Bacteria; phylum Pseudomonadota; class Alphaproteobacteria; order Rhizobiales; family Kaistiaceae; genus JAFKKF01. The sequence continues at coordinate 22,263 of DASRGK010000065.1, read as the reverse complement.
GAAGCCCGCCTGAACTTCGCCGAGAATCTGCTGCGCCGGAACGACGACAGCGACGCGATCGTCTTCCGCGGCGAGGACAAGGTCCGCCGCCGCATGACCTGGCGGGAGCTGCACGCGCTCGTCTCGCGCCTGCAGCAGGCCATGCGGGCCCACGGCGTCGGCAAGGGCGACCGCGTCGCCGCGCTCCTCCCCAACCTGCCCGAGGCGATCGCCGGCATGCTCGCCACGGCATCGCTCGGCGCCGTGTGGTCGTCGGCCTCGCCCGATTTCGGTCCGCGCGGCGCGCTCGACCGTTTCGGCCAGATCGCGCCGAAACTTTTCCTCGCGGCCGACGGCTACTGGTACGCCGGGAAGCGCCTCGACATCGCCGACAAGGTCCGCGAGATCGCCGCCGGGCTCAATCCTCCCCCGCAAAGCGGGGGAGAGCCTGCCCCGGGCTTGACCCGGGGGGGACCGGCGAAGCCGGTGGAGGGGGCGCATCCTCCCCCGCAAAGCGGGGGAGGGGGACCGGCGAAGCCGGTGGAGGGGGCGGTCGCGATCGCCACGGTCATCATCCCGTACCTCGGCACCGCCGACGAAGCCGCCGCAACCATCCCCGGCGCCGTCACCCTCGACGCCTTCCTCGCGCCCTTCGCCCCGAAGCCCGTCGAGTTCGCCCGGACCGATTTCAGCGACCCGCTCTACATCCTCTTTTCCTCGGGCACGACCGGCATCCCGAAATGCATCGTCCACTCCGCCGGCGGCACGCTGCTCCAGCACCTCAAGGAGCATCGGCTCCATTCGGGCGTCCGTCCCGGCGAGCGCGTCTTCTATTTCACCACCTGCGGCTGGATGATGTGGAACTGGCTCGCCTCGGCGCTGGCGAGCGATGCGACGCTGATCCTCTACGACGGCTCGCCCTTCCATCCCGGCCCGGAGGCGCTCTTCGACTATGCCGAGGCCGAGCGCATCGATTTCTTCGGCACTTCGGCCAAGTACATCGACGCGGTGAAGAAGTCGGGCATCCGCCTGAAGGATCTCCACGACCTTTCCTCCCTCCGCATGCTTGCCTCGACCGGCTCGCCGCTCGCGCCCGAGAGCTTCGACTTCGTCTATGACGCGATCGCCAGCGACCTCCACCTCGCCTCGATCTCCGGCGGCACCGACATCGTCTCCTGCTTTGTCCTCGGCATTCCGTCGAAGCCGGTCTGGCGCGGCGAGATCCAGGGGCCGGGCCTCGGCATGGCGGTGGACGTCTATGACGAGAGCGGCCGTCCGCTCCGCGGCGGCAAGGGCGAACTCGTCTGCACGCGCCCCTTCCCGTCGATGCCGGTCGGATTCTGGAACGACCCCGACGGCAGGAAATACCGCGCCGCCTATTTCGAGCGCTTCGACAACATCTGGTGCCACGGCGATTTCGCCGAGTGGACCGCGCACGGCGGCATCGTCATCCACGGCCGTTCCGACGCGACGCTCAATCCCGGCGGCGTCCGCATCGGTACCGCCGAGATCTATCGCCAGGTCGAGCAAATCCCTGAGGTGGTCGAGGCCCTCGCCATCGGCCAGGACTGGGAAGGCGACGTGCGGATCGTCCTCTTCGTCCGGCTGCACGAGATGGCCGTGCTCGACGAGCCGCTCCTCCAGCGCATCCGTTCCGCCATCCGCACCGGCGCGAGCCCGCGCCACGTGCCCGCGCGGATCGTCGCCGTCGCCGATATCCCGCGCACCAAGTCCGGCAAGATCGTCGAGCTTGCCGTGCGCGAGGTCGTTCACGGCCGCCCGGTGAAGAATCGCGAGGCCCTCGCCAATCCCGAGGCGCTCGAACTGTTCCGCAATATTGAGGCCCTGAAGCGGTAGATCGCGTAGTATCGCCTGGCCTTGTCCATCCCGCGCTCTTCGCCCGGAGCCGGGAGGGAAAGGCGGGGAGGATAAGACCGATGATGGAAGCGCCCGCCGGTGATGACTTCGACGTGAGCGGCGAGATCGTGGCCTTCAAGCGGAAGATGAGGCCGCGCCACGACGTTCTGAAGCGCGCCTTTGCGGACGTGCGGGATTACGTCCGCCGCGCCGCCGACGAGATCGCCGCGGCGAACGCCGCCGGCCGGCCGACCGTGCCGGAACTGGCCTATGCCGACATCAAGGCCGGCAAGGTAGGCGACGCAACCAGGCAGGCGATCCGCAGGACCGGCGTCGCCGTCGTCCGCGGCGTCTTCCCGCAGGCCCAGGCAAGCGGGTGGTTCGAGGAAGTCGGGCGCTATCTCGAGGAGAACGAATACGAGAGAAAGGAAGTCGAGAAACGCAGCCTCGACAAGTATTTTTCGGCGCTGAAGGCCGGTCGCCCGCAGATTTTCAACGTCTACTGGTCAAAGCCCCAGGTCCTGGCGCGCCAGGATGTGAAGCTCGCCGAGACCCGCTCGTTTCTCGACCGGTTGTGGAGCAATTACGCCGGCGTCTTCGATCCCGACCTGCAGTGCACTTACGCGGACCGCGTCCGCCGCCGCCAGCCCGGCGACAAGACGCTCGGTCTGTCGCCGCACATGGATGCCGGCACCGTCGAGCGCTGGATCGATCCGGGCTACCAGAGCGTCTACGAGAAGGTCTTCGCCGGCGACTGGCGCGGCTACGATCCGTTTGACGCAAGGCACCGGCTGGAGACCCGGGAGATCCCTTCGCCCGCCGTCGCCAGCGTCTTCCGCACCTACCAGGGCTGGACGGCCCTCACCCGCCAGGGACCGAAGGATGGGACGCTCCGCCTGATCCCGATCGCCGAAGGCATCTCCTACGTGCTCCTCCGCGCGCTCCAGGACGATGTGCCGGAGAACGACCTGTGCGGCGCCGCCCCGGGCCGCGCCCTCGGCATCAGGCCCGAGTGGCACGCCGACATGATGGCTGGCACCGTCTCGATCCCGGAGGTCATGCCCGGCGACACCGTCTGGTGGCACACCGACATCTGTCATTCCGTCGCCGACGAGCATGCCGGCAAGGAATACGCTTCCGTCATCTACATCGGCTCGGCGCCCGACTGCGCCAAGAACCGCGCCTACCTGCCCGGCCAGAAGGCTGCATTCCTCGCCGGCAGGTCGCCGCCCGACTTCGCCCCGATGAACTTCGAGGTCGACTTCAAGGGCCGTGCCGTGGAGGCGGACCTGACCGACCTCGGCCGCCGGCAGATGGGCTTCTGAGCGAGGCGCGGATTATCCCGCTCCCGCGCTTCTCTCCGATGACGAGAGCGGGCAATCCTCGGGCGGTCTCGCCGGGGCCACTGGCGCCGCCCGCCGCCCCTTGACCTCGCCCGCAGGCGGGCATCTTCTCCCGCCGCCGAAATCGAGGGGGGAGATCGCATGACTCGTCTGGCCGGCCATGTCGCCATCGTCACCGGCGGTACGCGCGGCATCGGCGCGGCGATCGCCGCGGCCCTGGCCGGGGAGGGAGCCCGCCTCGTCCTCAACGCCCGCGACAACGATGCCGATGCGAAGCGCACTATCGCCGCGCTTCGCGAGAAGACCGCCGTCGAGGCGCTCTTCGGCGACGCCGCCGAACCGGAGACCTCGCAGCAGCTGGTCGCGCTTGCCCGCGGTAAATTCGGCCGGGTCGACTTCCTGGTTCCCGCCGCCGGCGGTCCTCACAACGGCAATATCATGAGCCACACGCCCGAGACCTGGGAGGCGGCGTTCCGGATCCATGTCCACGCCGTCTTCCATCTCTTCCGGGCAGCGCATGCCTCGCTGGCGGAGCGCGGTGGCGCGATGCTGCTCATCGGCTCCGCCGCCGGCCGCCGCGGCGTCCCCAATGCCGTCGCCTATGCCACGGTGAAGGGCGCCCTCCGCAACCTTGCCCGCGCGCTCGCCCGCGATCACGCTGCCGAGAACATCCGCGTCAACGTGATTGCTCCCGGCATCATCCGCACCCGCTTCCACGCCGCCATGACGCCGGAGATGGAGAAGAACAACCTCGAGAACCGCATCCCGCTGAAGCGTTTCGGCACGGTCGAGAACGTCGCCACCGCCTCGCTCGAACTCCTCACCAACCCCTTCATCACCGGCGAGACGCTGGTCATCGACGGCGGCATGTCGATGCGGATGGTCTAACCACCACCTGTCATCCTCCACTGCCTGTCATCCCCGGCGAGCCCGAAGGGCGAGGGAAGGGGACCCAGTATCCGCGAGTGTGCAGAACAGGGCTTGACGCTGGGTCCGATTTCCCCACCCACACCTCCCGCCTCTTCCGCCCCACGCCCCATCGTGGTTTGCTCCGCCCGAACGCGGCGCAGACAAGCCGCGGCTGCGGGAGAAGCAATTCATGTTCGTCACGCCGGGCGGGGAGAAGATCTTCGTCGTCGATGGGCACACCCATCTCTGGGATGCGCGCCCGGAAAACCGCCGCAACCGCTACGGCCTCACCTTCATCGAGGTGTTCTGGAACAGCCATAACGGCCTGACCCCGGAGGGCCAGCGCTGGGACTGGGACCGTTTCCAGTATTATGGCGTCGAAAACGCCGCGAAGGATCTCTTCGTCGACGGCTATGTCGACAAGGCGATCATGATGCCGACCTACCTGTTCGAGTTCTACAACCAGGGCTTCAACACCATCGAGCAGTGCTCGGCGCTGAAGGCATATCGGCCCGACAACGTCATCCTCGCCGGCCGCGTCGACCCCCGCGACGGCGAGGCCGGCCTCGACCGGCTCGAAGCCGACCACGCGAAGTGGGGCTTCCGCAGCGTCAAGCTCTACACCGCCGAATGGAAGGGCGAGTCGAAGGGCTACTCGATGAAGGAGGAGCACGTCGCGCGCTACCTCGAAAAATGCCGGCAGCTCGGCATCGACATTATCCACGTCCACAAGGGTCCGACCATCCACCCCCTGAACAGCGACGCCTTCGACGTGCGCGACATCGACGAGGTCGCCACCAACTTCCCAGACCTCAGGTTCGTCATCGACCATTGCGGCATTCCGCGCATCGACGATTTCTGCTGGATCGCGCTGCAGGAGCCCAACGTCTATGGCGGCCTGTCGGTGGTGATGGGCTTCGTCCACATGCGGCCGAAATACTTCGCCTCGATGATGGCCGACCTGCTCTTCTATCTCGGTCCCGACCGGCTCCTCTTCGGCTCGGACTACGGCATCCATTCGCCGAAATGGATCGTCGAGGACTTCATGAAGTTCCGGTTCGACGAGGCGACAGCCCAGGAAGCCGGGATGGAGCTTTCGCTCGACGTCAAGGCCAAGATCCTCGGCCTCAACGCCGCCCGCCTTTACGGCATCGACGTTCCCGCCGATTGCCTGCAGCCGCCGCCGGTCGTGAAGCCCTATGCCCTCGCCGCTGAGTGACATCGCCGCTTCGGTAGCCGAAGGAGGCGCGTCTCTTTCTGCGGTGCATGAGGCACTGAGCCGTCATCCCCGGCGAGCCCGAAGGGCGAGGGAAGGGGACCCAGTATCCGCTACCTGTGACGAAAGGATCACGACACTGGGCGCGCCTTGCTTATCCACGTCGCGGATACTGGGTCCCCGCCTTCGCGGGGATGACGGTCTATGAAGCGCGCGGCCACCGCCTCACTGCCCATCGCCACCGGCGACCCCACCCGCATCGCCGAAGTCCGCGCTGCCCTCGCCGATGTCACCGACCCCGAGCTCGACGAGTCGGTCGTCGACCTCGACTTCATCGCGCGCATCGATGTCGACGGCGACCGCGTCGCGGTCGAATTCCGCCTGCCGACCTTCTGGTGCTCGGCAAACTTCGCCTGGATCATGGCCGAGGACATGCGCTCGGCCCTTCTCGCGTTGCCGTGGGTCGGCGCCGCCGACATCCGCCTCGTCGACCACTTCGCAGCCGAGCGCATCAATGCCGGCGTCGCCTCCGCCACCGGCTTCGCCGCCGCATTCGCCGGCGAGGCGACCGCCGGCCTCGCCGTCATCCGCGACACGTTCCTGAAGAAGGCCTGGCTCGGCCGCATGGCGCGCCTGATCGAGCTGCTCCGCGCCGCCGGCCGCACCGACGCGGAAATCGCCGCGATGCCGGTGATTGCCCTCCGCAACCTCGCCGCCGCTGCCGCGCCCGACGTCGCCGCGGCCGCCCGCCGGTACCTCGCGCTCCGCGCCGTCTATGGCGGGCCTGCCGGCGATTCCGACCCCGCCTTCGTCACGGCCAACGGGGCGCGCCTCACCGCCGCAACGTTCGCCGCGCACCTCCGCGATATCCGCATGACCCGCCGCGGCGTCGAGGCGAACGGCGAGATGTGCAGGATCCTGCTGAAGGGCCGCTACGGCGGCTCGCCCGCGCGCTAGACCGCGGGACGCGCTCTGGACATCGCTTCGTCGCCTTCACCCACCTTGTCGTTCCGGGCGCGATGCGGCGCGGAGCGCTGCTTCGCAGACCCGGAACCTCGACCGCCCAACCGGCTCGACCCATCCGAAGAAGCCTACGGGCAGTCCGGCACCTCGGCGCTCGGCCCCGAGCGCAAGGACGCCGCGATGTGTGCGATCAGCGGCGCATACTGGGCCTCCTTCGACGCCGGATACTCGATCGAGATCGTGTCCCAGACCTGGTCGTGGCAGGAGAGGATCGAACGCCGGTAGAAGGCGTGGTCGCCCGCGTCGCCGGCGACCGTCACCGAACGCTCATCCCTTTCGGTGCTGGTGACGACCTCGCCCTCGTCCGGCTTCGCAAAACGGTCCATTGCCTCGCCGATCGTCGCGTCGACATGGAGCGCGCCCGACACGATCAGCGTCGCCTCACCGTCCGGCGAGCGGAATTCGAGCCCGTCGCCGTTGGTCGGCGGTACCCCCGCCTGCCAGTCCATCGGCACGTCCGCCGTCGCCCCGAAGCGCGTGTTGGCATAGGGACGTCACGCCTCGTCGGCCGCCGCCTGCAGCGCGGCCACCGCTACCGGACAGGTGAAGAGGGCCAGCCTTGCGTGCCGCATGTGCCTTCTCACGGGAAGATGAGACGGTGCCTGTGAAACGATCGCTGTCGGGCTACAACGCGCGGGCGTCGAAATGGCTCCGCGCCGCGCTACCGGCATCCCTCGCTCTGCCAGCCGGTGCCGCCCCTTAGCGACCCGGCAACGTGCGCCACCAGCGCGTCGTATTCCTTCTTCTCGGCCGCCGGATATTCGATCGCAACGCCGTTCCAGATTTGGCCCTGGCAGGAAAGCATCGTGCGCCGGTAGAAGATGCGGTCGCCGGCGATGCCCGACACCACCACCCAAGTCTTGCCGCGCTTCTGGTAGGTGATCGTCTCGCCCTCGTTCGGCGAGGCGTAGATGTTCATTTCTTCCTTCGTGCCGAGGCTGTTGAAGCTGCCATAGACGGCGATCGTCGCCTTGCCGTCCGGCGAGCGGAATTCGAGCCCGTCGCCGTTGGCGGGAGGCTCGCCCGGCTGCCAGTCCGCCGGCACGTCCGCGGTCGCGCCGAAGCGCTCGTTGACGTAGGTCCGCCATCCGGCGGCCTCGGCGGCGCCGGCAATGGCGGCGACAGCGAGCGCGGCGGCGAGAAGGGCGCGGATCGTCATGACGATGCGCTTACCCGGCCAGGACGCGCGTCGTCGGGAACGTGATCCGCGCCAGCGTCCCCTGGTTCGGCGCGCTGGTCAGTGAGAACACGGCGCGGTTCGCCTCGACCAGCGCCTTGGTCAGCGGCAGGCCGAGCCCGGTGCCGTCGCCGCGCGCCTGCGCGCTGCCGACCTGGCGGAACGGCATCATCGCCGTTTCGAGGTCCTTCGCCGACATGCCGACGCCGGTGTCGCGGATGCGCACCTCGACCTCGCCGCTCTCTTCCAGCGTCGTGGCGACGATCACCTGGCCGCCCGGCCCGGTGAACTTGATCGCGTTGGAGAGAAGGTTGAGGAGAATCTGGCGGAGCGAGCGCTGGTCGGCGACGACGTTGGGCACGCCCGCCGCCAGCGACGTCCTTATGATGATGCGCTGGCGGTTCGCCTGCGGCTGCATCAGCGCCACTGTCTCCTGGATCAGTTCGTTGAGCGCCACCGCCTGGAAGGCCAGTTCGACCTTGCCGGCCTCGATCTTGGACAGGTCGAGGAGGTCGTTGATGAGGCTGAGCAGATGGCCGCCGGAGACGTGGATGTCGCGCAGGTATTCGCGGTAGCGCTCGCTGCCGATCGGCCCGAAGCGCTCCTCCATCATCACCTCGGAGAAGCCGATGATGGCGTTGAGCGGCGTGCGGATCTCGTGGCTGACCTTGGCGAGGAATTCAGACTTCTGCGCGTTGGCGGTCTCCGCCGCGCGCTTGGCCGCGACCAGCTCCTCCTCGACGTTCTTCCAGTAGGTGATGTCGCGGAGCACGGCGCAGAACTTGTCGCCGCCGCTGATCCGCCCCATCGTCATGAACAGGGGAATGAGCCCGCGCCCGGCGACCTTGCCGATCACCTCGCGTCCGTCGTTGAGAACCGAGGCGACGCCATTCGCCGCAAGCCCGTCGAGATAGTCGAGCGCCGCCTTCCGGCTCTCCTCGGCGAACAGTCCGGTGAATTCGGTTCCCGCCACATCGCGTGCCTCGATGCCGAAGAGCGCCTCGGCGCTCTTGTTGAGCCGCTCGATCCTGCCCGCCTTGTCGATGACGATGATCCCGTCCGTCGCCGTATCGAGGATCGCCTCCAGTTCCTCGGCCCGGTCGCCGGCCGCCGCGAGATCGGCCATGAAGGCGCGGTCGGGCAGGGGGTCGGGCCGCGCTTCCGTGCGGCGGAGCAGCGTCAGCATCACCGCCGGCGTCTCGCCCCACGAAATTCCGTGCAGCCGCGCCTCGATCGGGACGCTGGTCCCGTCCTTCCGCCGAACGTTGATTTCGCCCCGGCCGCCCTTGGCCGGTTTCGCCGCCGCGCCCTCGGGAAATACCGCATCCGCCCCGCCCGCCGCGGTGAGGTCGGCGAAGCTCGGATAGAGGAGCAGGTCGAGAGCGCTCTTGTTGGCGTAGAGCGTCTGCCGCTCGCTGTAGACGATGATCCCGACCGGCAGCTTGTCGAGGAGGGTCGACTGCACCGCGACGGTGGGGATCGGCGAGGCCGGCGCTTCCGCATCCTCGCGCCGGATCGGCTCGGGCATGCGGACGCCCAGCGCCTCGGCGATCCGCCGGAAGGCGTCCTGTTCGTTGCCGGTCAGCCGCTCCGGCGGAAAGGCGCGGACCGGCGCCCCGGGAAGGCGGACGACGTTGGAGCGCGCGGCGGCTGGCATCGCGGCGGCTGGCATCGCGGCGGGCGGCGTCGGGGCAGGCGCCGGCGGCGCGGCGGCGGCGCGCTTGGCGGGAACGGCGGGGGTGGGCGGCGCCGGCGGTGCTTCCTTGGCGCCCGCGATCCGGTTGCCCTCCTCGATGCTCTTCCGCGCCGCGACGTCGATGTCCTCTTCGCTGAAGGCGAGCGGCGGGGATTGCGGACGGGCCGCCGGAGCGGCGGGCGCGACGGCCGCCTCCTCGGCGACCGGTGCCCGCTCGATCGTGGCATGCGTATCGCTGGCCGGCGCCGCATTCCGGGCGCGGTCTTCGGCAACGAACAGGTAGAGCGTGCGGCTGCCGGAATCGAACTCGACGAGGGTCGCGTCCCGCGCGCTGCCCGCGATCTCGACCGTGCGCCGCGCGAGCCCCGAGGCCGCGCTCGCCGCTGCGTCGATCATCGCCGAGGCTGTCGCCCTGACGCTGTCCTCGGTGGCGGGCGCGCCGACGACCGGTTTGCCGTCGGCGTCGAGGATCGTCATTGCCCGGCCGTCGCCGGCCGCGGTGAGAAGCCGGGCGGCGAGCTCCGCCTCGCTCGGCCGGGCGTGCCCGGTGGCGAGCAGCGCCAGCACGGCACGGCGGGTTCCCGCCTCGATCCGCCGGCATTGCGCCGCGACCGAGAAGCTCGTTTCGCCGAGATCGAAGCGGAGCATTTCCAGCGCATATATCTCGACCGGCAGCGTCTTGATGAGGCGCCCGACCTGCCGCATCAGGCGGCTCTCGTGCGCGAACCGGCGGTCGAGAACCGCGTCGATATTGGCGGCGCCGAGAAAGCCGGTTCCGGCTGCATTGACGAAGAGAATGCCGGCGCCGTCGCCGGCCAGCACGAACGCCGGACGCGGATCGAGGAGCGTCGCGCCGACGGCCGGTATCGCCGCAAGCTGCAGGTACAGCTCTGTCCTGACATTCATGCCGCGCCCGACCCCCTTCGAGAAACGCTTGCGGCGGCCACCCCCGGAACTTAACGGAATCTTAATACCGCCCGCCTTGGCCGGCGGTCCATCGCAAGCCGGCAAAAGTCCGGCTCTTCTTAAGCTTTGGTTAACTCTGCCGTTTGGCTGAAAATGCGGCAGGCGCTATCGTGGCCGGCCACGAACCTAGCAGGGAGGCCGCCCGACATGCAGCGCACACCCTTGGATATCCCCGAACAAATGCGGCAGGCTGCCGATGCCAGCGTCGAGCAGGCCAAGACGGCTTTTGCCAAGATGATGGAGGCGACCGAGAAGGCGATCGCGCGCGCCGAAGGCTCGGTCAAGACCGTCGGCGAGGGCGCCGGCGACCTTAACCGCCAGGCGATGGCCTATGTCGAGGAGAACATGGCGGCATCCTTCGACCTCGCCAGGCGGATCGCTCAGGCGCGCACCGTCGAGGAGGTGGCCGCGCTTCAGCAGGAATTCATCAGGCGCCAGATCGCCGCCGCCGCCGAGCAGGGCAAGGGCATTGCCGAGATGATGGCGCGATCGTCCGCGGAGGCGATGCGAAAAGGCAAGGTCTGAGCCGCATTCCGCCTCGCATTGTGCAACGCAAAAAAGATGTTGCAACGCACAAAGGCGCTGACTATATACCGCTCATCGAAGAACCCAGCCGCCGCACGGGTAGAGTTGCGGATGGCGCGAAATGGCGATGCCAAAGGATGAGCACCAGATGAGCACCCAGACCCAGAAGACCGCCGCGAAAGCCGCCAAGACGGCGACCGCCGGCATTTCCTATCCGTTCGAGGCGTTCAACTTCAACATGCCGTCGATGGACGTCCCGGCCTCGCTCCGCGAGATCGCCGAGAAGTCGGTCGCCCAGGCCCGCGATGCCTACGCCAAGCTGAAGTCGGCCGCCGAGGACGCCACCGGCCTCGTCGAGAACACCCTCGAGACCGCCCGTGAAGGCGCCTTCAGCCTCGGCGTCAAGGCTCTCGACGCCGCCAAGAGCAACAGCGATGCTTCCTTCGCGCTGGCCCGCGACCTGATCGGCGCCAAGACCTTCGCCGAGGTCATCGAGATCCAGTCGAGCTTCGCCCGCAAGGCCTTCGAGTCCCTGACCGCGCAGGCCAAGGAATTCTCCGAGCTGACCCAGAAGGTCGTCTCGGACACCGCCAAGCCGGTGACCGCTCAGGTCGAGAAGACCTTCCGCGAGATGCGCGCCGCCTAAGCGGCCCGCTCCCGACATCGGAAATGACCCGGCTCGTCCGGGTCATTTTCTTTTTTGCCTCCGGGCGATGCCCTTGAACCTCGCGACCCGAGCTTCTAGGTTCCCGCCCGCCGGTGCAGGCGTAGCTCAGTTGGTAGAGCGTCGGATTGTGGATCCGTAGGTCGCTGGTTCGAGCCCAGCCGCCTGTACCAGATACCCCTGCGCCTACGCATACTCGTCCGCGCGGATGACGCCCGCGCCGACCGCTATTCTGCCTCCGCGTTCGTCTTGGCCACCAACGCCTTGGCCGCGGTCCGGAAGGCGTCGAACTGGTCGCGCCGGCGCTTCTCGAATTCGGGTCCGTTGCTCGCCCGGATTTCCTCCAGATAGCGCGACGAGAAATGCCAGGTGTTGCCGCCGGGATTGACCTCGAGCACGTAGATCTTCCCGGTATTGGCGTCGCGGATGATGTCGATCCCTTTCTGCGGCACGTCGGGAATGGCGGCGTCGGCGGCCTTGGCGAGCGCGATCACGTCCGGCTCGATGACGAAGTCCTTCTCGATCTCCAACGCCTGCGTCGCCACCACCGCCGACTCGATCGTTTCGTCGTCCGCGGTGAGGTCGACGCGCTTCTCTGCGCTGCGCATGAGTTGAGAATAGAGCGGCGCGCCGAAGAGGGTCAGCACGCGGTAGAGCGAGATGCGCTCGCCGGTGTTGATGAATTGCTGCACTACCATCGGGCCGCGCCGCCCCGGATGTCCCTCCGGGTACTCCTCCGGCGCCTTGTAGCGGACGCGCTCGGTCCGCATCAGGTTGATGCCGTGGCCGTAAGAGGAGGTCATCAGATCGGTCGGCTTGACGATGACGAATTCGCCCCATTCGGCGGGGTCGAGCTTCAGTTCGGGGGTCAGCAGCGCGGTCTTCGGCACGCTCACTCCCTTGGCCGCCATCATCTCCAGCTGCTGCAGCTTGGGGATCTGGCGGCCGTTATAGATCTTGCCGCGCAGCGGCCGGAATCGGCCGAGCCGCCCCGAGCAAAAGCAGAGAGTAGGTCGCTCGGCGGCCTTCTTGCGCGTATAGCTACCCCGCATATCGGCGTGGACGACGAAGGCCTCGATACGCGGATCGATGTCGGTGACGTGGTAGGCAAGCTTCTGCCAGTCTTCCAGCGATTGCCAGCCGGGCCGGAATGCGAGAATGAGGTTGCGCTCGACCGGGAGCTGGATGATCGGCACGACCTTGGGCGCCTGCGCCAGGCGCAGTGCATCGACCACTTGCGGTCGGATGAAGGTAGCGGTCACCTTGGCCGGCATGGAAGGGCGGTTTGCCGCGATGATTGATCCCGAAGTCCTTCCGTGGCTACAACGTGGGCAAGACCCAATCAACTCGGGAAAGCTCGCGACGGCGAGGGCGATGTTCTCGGACGACAGCGTGACTTCGACCTGCCATATGCTCGGCAGGCAGAGCGACGGCTGGAACGAGCGGCGTGGCCGCGCCACGCTCGTCCTGCAGCGTATGCCGGGAAAGGGCTGCATCTGCATCCATAGCCGCTTCTCCATGGAGCCCGGCATCCCGCCGCGGGCCGACTAGGGCGTTCGCCTCAATGCAGGTCGGCGCCCGCTTTCTTGCTCCGGTCGCCGCCGTCGCCCGGCCGTCGCCCGCCGCGGCCGCCGACGGCGTCACCCGCCATCTCGTCCTCGGGCTCCGCCCCGGCTGGCAGGACCCGCGAGACTATGAGGCGATCGCCGAGCACGTTCACGAGCTCGAACCCTCGATCCGCGTCTTCATAGTCCGGACGACCGAGAGGAACAGCACCACCCGGCGCATGCTCGCGCGCCTGCCGACCTTTCTCTTCTCGCCCGGGCGGATGAGCGCTTTCCGGCTGCTGCGCGGCAAGGTCTATCAGGGCTGGCCCTTGGAGAAGTTCGAGGAAGTCCGCCGCCTGAAGCTGGCGCGCGTGCCGGTGCCGCGGACAGCCATCCTGACCCCACAGCTCCGGCTCGATCCGGCGGAGTGGGGTCCCTTCGTCATCCTGAAGCCGACCGACATCGCGACCTCCTCGCACGGCCGCGGCATCAACCTGATGCGCACCGAGCGCGTGAGCTATCGACCGCCCGGCGACTATCCGCCGGATCATCCCGGCCGCCTCGGCCCGATGATCGTCCAGCAATACATCAACACCGGCGACAAGCTCACCACCTACCGGGTGCTCACCCTGTTCGGCGAGCCGCTTTACGCTCGCCTCAATATCGGCGGCCCGCGCCACTTCGATCTCAACGCCCCCGACGAGGCGATCGAATCCGCCAACGTCGCGCTGCAGGCCGCCGATGCTCGGGAAAGCCCCCTGATCGACGATCCCGATATCCTTGCCCTGGCCCGTCAAGCCCATGATGCGTTGCCCGAGATTCCATTGAAGGGCTGCGACATCTTGCGAGACGTCGACACCGGTGGGCTTTACGTCATCGAGCTGAATTCCGGCGGCAACACTTGGCACTTCTCGTCCAATTTCGGTCGGACCCTCCGCAAGGTTTACGGGCCGGAATATGAACTTCTTATGCGCCAGCAGTTCGACGCCATGCGCACCGCGGCCAAGGTCCTCATCCGCCGGACGCTGGCCGAGGCCGAATAGGCTCAGCCGGGGCGCACGTCCGCCACGCTCGCCTTCCGCGCGGTGCGGCTGCCGGCATAGTCGCGCCGGAAGTAGAAGCGCTTTCCGGCATTGAGCTTGCGCGCCGCGGCGATGAGCGGCCTCAGCGTCGCCCGCTCCTTCGCCGCCACGATGGTGACCGCGACCACGTCGCCGTTCCGCACCGGCTGCAATTGCCCGGTCCCCTCGATCCAGGCCTGGGCGATGGCGGCGCTCGTCGGCAGCCAGCCGCAATAGCCGGCCAGCCGCGGCCCGGCGAAGGCGCAGAGGTTGCAGCGCTGCAGGACCTGGAAGCGGATCGCCGCGGAGAAATTGCCGAAATCGTAGCGCGAGAAAGGCTCGATCCCGGCGAGGTAGTCGACGACCGCGCCGAATCCCGCGAGCGACCGCTCGACCGGAGCGATGCGGATGGCGGCGGCGGCCGCCTGAGGGCTGGGCGCCTCGTTCGCCTCCGGCACGGTCACCTCGGGTGCATCGCGACGAACTTCGCCACATACGGCTCCCAGGTCGCCTCGGGCCCGTCCGTCTGGATGACGAAATGCCCGTCGCCACTGGTCGCCGGCAAAAGATCGTATTCGGCCTTGCCGCCCGCCGCCCGCCAGGCGTCGGCCATCCGCCGCGACAGGTCCGGCGCGAAGTAGCTGTCGTTCGCCGCATAGAGCCAGAGCGTCGGCATGCGCGCCGTCGCGCCGAAGGCGCCGGCCGCCGCGACCAGCCGGTCGGGCGCGCAGTTCCAGCCGGCGCGGTTGTGGTTGCGGCCGCCGCGCCCTGCCGCAAACGCGATCACCGCCGCGACGTTCTTCGGATTGCGGGCGGCATAGGCGAGGGCCCCCCAGCCCCCGGCCGAATTGCCGACGACGATGATCCCGGTCTTCCGGATGAAAGGCTTGGCCGCCATGAAATCGACCGCCGCGGCGATGCTGTCGGCGGTCCGGTTGCCCGATTTCACGTAGTCGGGCGCCTCGCAGGAGCCCTGCGCCTCGATATAGGGGCCGCCGGTCTCGCCGTGTCCCGGCCGCTGCGGCAGGAGCACCGCATAGCCGTGGGCGAGGAACCATTCCGTCAGCGAGTCGAAGGACGGCATGGGGAGCTGCGCGCGTTTGCGGGCATCCTCGTCCGAGCCGTGGTTGATGACGGCGAGCGGGTAGGGGCCGGCGCCGGCCGGACGGTAGAAGTAGGCGTGCATGTCCGTGCCGCGCGCCGGCGACGGGATGAGGAGAAGCTCGCGATTCGCCACAGCCGCGCCCGGTTTTGCCGGGCCGGCAGCCGCTGGCGTCTCGGCCGACGGCGTGAAACCGCCGGTGACGCAGCCGCCGGGCGCCAGCGCGGCCAGTCCGGCAAAGAGAATTGCAAACCGCCGCGCGCCCATCCCGCTTCTCCCCGCCGTTCCTTCGGAGCCTAGCGAATCATTCAAGCCTTTCCGAAGGTTACAATTCGGGTCGGCGCGCTTCGCCGCTTGGATGTTGCTTCAAAAGCACACAACCGCTGATTCCGCCGCAGGTCCTGACGATTCTCGTTGAGTCCGACGGAGTCTGCTTGTTTCCCGGAATTGCCAACAATAGGCTGGCCGGTGAGATTGGCGTGCCAGCTTCGGCGCGCCTGGTGCTGGTTGGCGTGGCTCCGGTCGCGCTCGGGGAATTGGGGGAATTGATGCGCAGGAATTGGATCGAGAAGACGGCGGCCCGCCTTGCTCGTCCCGCGGTGAGGAAGGTCTCCCGCATCACGCTTCGGCCCCGCTCGTCGAAGAGCTGGCTGATGGGCGGAACCGCCCTCTTCGGAGGCGTGCTCTCTGTCTCCGTCCTCTGGTCCACAGACCAGGCGCTCGCAGCTGTTTGCGGCCCCGCAGATGGCACCGCTTTCATCTGCTCAGGTTCTGGCGGTGCGTTCATCTTCGAACCAACCGGCGAGCCCTGGACGGGTGAGCTGGTTGGCACCGTGCCGGGGACCGCCGCGAACCTCACCGGCACGCTGACCATCAACAATGGCAACGCGCCGACCGCGGGCGGGGACTACAACGGCACCGTCAATATGCATGCCGGCGCGGTGATCGATGCGGCGTCCGGGAACGGTATTGACCTGTACAACGACGTCCCGGTCGATTCGCTGGTCACCTTCAACATCGATGGCACCATCGAGACCGAGGGCTCCCCGTCCGATGGCATGTACCTCGGCGGCTACAGGGTCGACGTGCTGATATCCGAATCCGGCTCGGTGATGGGCGAGGACCACGGCATCAACGCATTCGGGTCCACCAGCCTCCATGTGCAGAACGCCAACGAGGTCATCGGCCTCCACAGCGCGGCGATTGCCGCCAATGTCAGCGGCGGCTACGTCTGGCTGGAAAACGGCAGCAGCCAGTCGGTGATGGGTACGATCGGCCTCTCGGCTTCCGCAAGCCAGGTCGTCGTCGACAACCACATGGACGAGGCGGGCCTGATCGCCGGTCTCACCGGCGATGGCATCCAGCTGAATAATATCTCGGGCAGTGGCTTGGGCGTCGACCTCACTCCGCTTCACAACAATGACCTTGCCGTCGACATCGACAACACCCGGGGCGCCGTGATCGCCGGCTACTCGAACGGCATCTACATCAACAATGTTTTCGGCGACAAATCAGGCCCGCCTGGCGAGGGCGATGCGGCGGACGTGGTCATCGACAACTACGGCAAGCTTATTGACCCCACTTGGGTCCCCGGCGGCCTGATCGCCGGTGTCAACGGGGACGGTGTCCATATTCAGAACGTGAGGTCCGAGGGCGGCTTCGGAAATGGCGGCTCGGTCACGATCCGCAACGATTTTACACAGCAGTCGGGGATCGAACTCACGTCGCTGGACACCCAAGTCTACAATGTCATCCCGGGCGACGGACTCCTGAATGGCGTTCTCCCGGGTTTTGCCGGCCCGTCCGGCCCCCTGACCACCGGCATCTTTGGCTTCCAGGACGGCGTCGACGTCAGCAACGTCGACGATTTTGTGTACGTATCGAACCAGGCCGGCCAGATCGTCGGCAAGGACAACGTCGGCGTCCGGATCAGCAACGTCGGCGATCCGGGCCCCGGTGGCGTCCTTATCGACAACAGCGGGCCCTTCGTCGCCAATCTCTACGGCGAGTCGGGCGGCTACCTTCCCGGAGGCACGATCTGGGGCGGCGAAGACGGCATCAACGTGTCGAACGTCTGGGGCGAAGCGCCCGAATCCTCCGAGACCGGCTTCCTCTACTACGGTCTGTCTCCCTCGATCGTCGTTAACAATATCCTCGGCCTGACCACCGGCCAGCACAACGGTGCTGTCTTCTCTGAGTCGTGGGAGCTGGAATACTTCAACTTCGGCGGGACGACGGTCGGCTCCTGGGATGAGGGTATTCGGACCAATTCCGTTCAGAAGGTCGGCATCTTCAACGGCGCTGGCTGGATCGGGGATAAGTACAGCCAGGGCGACATCATCGGCGGCGACACTGCTATTCACGTGGTCGATTCCGAGGACGCTCTCGTCCTAAACCTCGATGGCGGCAATATTGTCGGCGACGGCAAGCCCTATCAGCCGGTCATGTCGTTCAGCACCTGGTTCAACGGGGAGGACGGCGTCCAGGCGTTGGTTATTAATTCCGGCCTGATGACCAGCAAGCGGAACCCGTATTTCGAGCGTGATTGGTCTCCGCTCGCTGTCAACGAGCCGGTGGACTTTTTCATCGACACGGCCCAGATCGCCAACGACGCGTTCAACTTCGCGGCCTTCGCGGGGTCGGGCGGTTCGTTGGGCTATATCAACGGCATCCAGGACTATGCGCATACTTCGTCCGACCTCCTCATGTACTCGGAGGGTGGCGCGGCCGCGTTGGTCAACCTGCCCAACTTGTTCGGTTGGGGGAGCGAGAGCGAAGGCGAGGCCAACGGGATCATGTTCGGTCGCGTCAAGATGTTCGGGTCTTCCGAGGATTGCTTCGAGGGTTGTGACGTCGGCAACACGGTCGTGAATGCCAGCCAGTGGTTCGTTACCAATCGCATCTATTTCGACAAAACCAGCGAGGGCGATGTTCAGGATGGCAACCCGTGGCGCCCCGGTACTGGCGATCCCTTCACCGGCGGAACCGTACTCGTCTCCCCCTTCGGCGAAAACGCTATCTACAATTTCGGCGCGGTCCACACCGGCTTCGGCGACAGCGAGCACGGCGGTACCTACACGTCCTTCATCCTCGACAACTTCTATAACGGCGGTCCGGTTGAGGGCTTTGACGCGGGGTCAATGAGCACCTTCCTTTCCGAGAGTCCTTCAAGCTTTTTAGATATCTTTGGGAAGCCCTACGAAAACGGCCTCCTCTCCATGGTCGACGGCTTCGCCGGCACGTCTAGCGAGGACTTTGAAAATCCGTTCGGCGCCAAATGGCCTGGCGTCTCGAGTTTGGATAGCTATATCGGCGACGTGACCCAGATATTTGGCACGTTCTACGGCTCTGAGGATAACGGCCTCTACCGCAGCTACCTTGCGATTGACGCCTATCTCGACAAGCCGATCTCCCAGGGCGGATCGGCGGCATCGGATTTGTTCGTCGTCAGCCAAAGCGAAAGCGAGTGGCTTTACGGCTGGGATGGCGCGATGGTCGGGAGTACCGGTGTCATTCTCAACGCGATGGGGCCGAGCGGATACAACCAGAGCGGCATCTTGTTTGCCCACGCAGATTGGATCCTGACCGAAGACGCTTGCACTGGGCCGAACGGATATTGCGTGGACGGCAACGTTCTCTATCTCGCCGCCAATCAGCCCGGCTACATCAATGTCGATGGCGTCGGCGCGGTCCAGAAGGGCCTCTACGCCTGGTACATTAAGGAGCAAGATACCGGGGAAAGCGACGGTTCCTATATCGATCCTGACTTCTACCTAGTCAGCGATTACGCCCCGGCGGTGGATCAGGCCCCCTCGGTGACCACGGGCGCGGTCAACATCGCGAGCAGCCTCTTCGACATCGTCTGGGAGCACGTCCGCGGCTACCACTTCCCGGTCAGCGGCGGTGGCGGCGGCGCCGACCTGGCAATGGCGCCCGATGCCAACAAGAAGGGCATCTGGCTCCGCGCCAGCGGGTCGTGGGCCAATCAGGACACCCACGTCACCCAGGGCCCGCTCGATATCGATACCGGGTTCAATCAGAACATCTACTCGCTCCTCGGCGGCGGCGACTTCAGCCCGAACGGCGATGGGCCGGGCATGCGCTACGGCGTCTTCGGCGGCTACGTCAGTTCCAGGCTGAACTTCGACAGCTACTCGGCGAACGTCGCTTATTCGGGCGGGATCGTCGGCGGCTACGCATCCTATGACAACGCCGCCGGCTTCTATGCCGATGCCCAGCTCAGCGACGATTTCCTGAAGGCCACCTTCACGATGCCTAGTCTGACGGCCAAGGTCGACGTCAACAGCATCGGTCTCATGGCCAATGTCGGGAAACGTTTCGACAGGGGACGCTTCTTCGTCGAGCCGGTCGGATCGTTTGCCTGGGTCCACACCAGCGTGTCGGACTTCGCGAGCGGCGGCACGACGGTCGACTACAGCAACGGCGAGAGCGTCCGGGTTGGCCTCGGTGCCCGTGTCGGCACGAACATGAAGATGAAGAGCGGGATGAGCGCCGAACTTTCGCTGCTCGGCAAGGTGTGGGACGAGCTGTCCGGAGACAACACGGTCACCGTCTCCGACGGCATCAACACCGCCACCTTCACCGATCGCACCGGCGGCATCTTCGGCGAGGTCGCGGCCTCCGCCACCATCTACAATGACGCCAGGACGATGTCGGGCTTCGTCTCCGGTGGCGCCCAGTTCGGCAGCGACGGCACGATCTGGAACGCCAAGGTCGGCGCCCGCAGGGCCTTCTGATAGCGTCGCGAGGAATTGCGAATGGGCCGGTCCTGGTGGCCGGCCCATTTCGTTTCAGCGCCGCCTGAGGCTCCCCAAATCCCCCGCGGATGATGTAAGACTGGGACCATGACCCTCAACGGATTCGCATTTCTGCGCGGCCTCGCCTCGGTGGTTCTGGCGCTCTCGGTTGGCGGCAGCGCGATGGCCCAGACCGCGCCGCCGACGGTGTCCAAGCGCTTCGGCCAGTGGCTCTTCGTCTGCCAGGGCGGCAACGACCGCGGGCATTGCGCGCTGTTGCAGACCGTCTCCGAGACGCTGTCGCGCACCACCGTTTTCGGCTGGATCATCCGTTATGACGGGCCGAACCTGATCTCCAATTTCCGCACCCCGACCGGTATCTTCGTCAACAAGGGCATCCAGATCAAAATCGACGACGGCCAGCCGCTGCATATCGGCTTCGAGCGCTGCGAGGCGCGCGAGTGCCAGGCGCTGTTCTCGATCACCGACGATTTCAGCAAGCAGCTCGCCGCCGCCAAGCAGATGGTGGTGACGCTGGCGCTCACTTCGGGGAAGAGCGCCGACGTCAACCTGCCGCTGGACGGCTACGCCGAGGCGTTGGCCGCGCTCGCCGCCACGCCCGCCGCGCCGGCGACTCCCGCCAGCCCCGGCGGCGGATAGGCCGCGGCCCCCGGTAGTTGCGGTTTCCGCGGCCTCGTCGCATAAACCTCCGCGCCCGCCGGCCCCGGTCCGGCGCGGGAATGGAAATGCCCTTCATGCTCCACGTCTCTTCTGCCCGTAAGGCGTTTGCCGCCGCCGTCCTTGTCGCCTCGTTCGGCCTGCCGCCGGCGGCAGAGGCGGCGACCGCGCCGACCCCGCCGGTCAAGGCGGCGCCGCCGGCGCCCGCGACAGGCCCGGTCGGCAGCCCGACCCAGCAGAAGTTCGGTTCGTGGACCTTCGCCTGCCCGGCCGCCGATGTCGCCGCCAGGGTCGGCTGCGTCATCCTCCAGCAGATCAGCGAGCCGCTCAGCCGCCGCGTCGTCTTCGTCGCCATGCTGCAATACGACCAGAAGGGCCAACTGATGGGCGCCTTCCGCGTGCCGCCGGGGGTCTTCATCAACCGCGGCATCGTCATCAAGTCCGCGCCCGATGCCGAGGGGGCGCGGGTCGAATACGAGCGTTGCGACCAGCGCGAATGTCAGGCCGTCTTCCCGGTCACCAAGGACATGGTCAAGCAGTGGTCGGCCGCGAAATCGGCGACCGTGACGCTGGCTTTGACCTCGGGCAAGAACGCCGATGTCGATCTGCCCCTCGACGGCTTCAGTGGCGCCGTCCAGGCGCTCTCCGCCGCGCCCAAGCCCGCCGCCGCGCTCGTCGCGCCGAACTAGCTCGCCTCGGCCCGCGTCTTTTCGATCAGCAACTCCGCCGTCCGCCGCAGCACGTCGAACTGCCGGTACTGCGCCTCCCGTTCGGCCATCGCCTTCGGCGCCGCGATCGGGATCTGCCTCATCGCGGAGACCCGGCTCTCCTATCGCGGCCTCGGCTTCATGGTGATCGACAGCTACAACCGCTCGCGCTTCGCCGAGGTCTATGCCGTGCTCCTGCTGATCGTGGCGCTGGTCGTCGCCGGCAGCGCGCTGCTCGCCCGGCTCGGTCACCGGCGCCTGGCGGCGGCCTCCGTCGCCGGAGAGGCCGTCGCCCGCGCCTGACGCGGACGCGTTCCGATATTCCACTCGGATCGGAGCCGATCGGAGCCGATCGCCGGCCCGTCCGTATCCAGTCGGCGCGCGTCCGCCGCTTGTCTTGACACGTTTATAGCGCCCTCCTAGTCTCAATTATTGACATTTGATCCCAATGAATGGGACACAAGCTCGGCTACATCGAGCCGGTGTTGGGGAGCGCCGACTGTCCACCGATAGAGAAGCCGTGTCGGACGCGCCGGACGGCGACCGTCCGATCCTGGCGGTCCGCGGCCTCACCAAGCGTTTCGGCGGCACCGAGGCGCTGCGCAGCGTCGATTTCACGGTTCTCCGCGGCGAGATTCATGCGCTTCTGGGCGCCAACGGCGCCGGCAAGTCGACCCTGATCAAGATCCTGGCCGGGGTTCACCCGGCCGATGGCGGCACGATCAGTCTCTCCGGCCATCCGCTCGATCCGCAC
The DNA here is from genome assembly GCA_035651055.1 of Bauldia sp. Lineage (GTDB taxonomy): Bacteria > Pseudomonadota > Alphaproteobacteria > Rhizobiales > Kaistiaceae > JAFKKF01. The sequence continues at coordinate 302 of DASRGK010000065.1, read as the reverse complement.
ACCATGAAGCGGATCTCCTTCGTCCATCAGGACCTTGGCCTCATCGAGTCGATGAGCGTCGGCGAGAACATGGCGATGGGCTACGGCTATCCGCGGCGCTGGTGGCTGATCGACTGGCCGGCGGTCAACCGTGCGGCCGGGGCGGCGCTCGAGGTTCTTGGCGCCTCCTTGCCCCTCGGCCGCCCGCTCGCCGAACTGACCCGCGCGGAAAAGTCGATCGTGGCGATTGCCCGGGCGCTCACGGGAAGCCCCGAGCTTCTCGTCCTCGACGAGCCGACAGCGAGCCTGCCGGAGGCCGACGT
>DASRGK010000064.1:0-16315 GCA_035651055.1 Bauldia sp. | reverse complement strand
CCGGCCGAGGCGCGGCAGCAGGCGGCGCGCGAGATGATGCGCAAGGTCGGGCTGCGGCCCGAATACTACGACCGCTATCCGCACATGTTCTCCGGCGGCCAGCGCCAGCGCATCGCGATTGCGCGGGCGCTGATGCTCCATCCGCGCATCCTCGTCCTCGACGAGCCGGTCTCCGCGCTCGACCTCTCCGTCCAGGCGCAGGTGCTCAACATCCTCGTCGACCTGCAGGCCGAGTTCGGGCTCGCCTACCTGTTTATCAGCCACAGCCTGTCGGTCGTCCGGCACATGGCGAACCGGATCCTCGTCATGTATCTCGGCTGGCCGGTCGAATACGGCACCCGCGACGCCATCTTCGACAACCCGCGCCATCCCTATACGCGGGCGCTGCTTTCCGCCACGCCGGTCGCCGATCCCACCCGGCCGAAGGAACGCATTCGTCTGGAGGGCGAATTGCCGTCGCCGATCCATCCTCCGTCCGGCTGCGTTTTTCATCCCCGCTGTCCGCTCGCCTTCGAGCCCTGCCCGGTCAATCGGCCGGAGCTGGTGCGGAAGGGCGATGTCGAGGTGGCGTGCTTCGCCGTCGAGCCGGACGGAACGACCCGGGCGATGCCGGCGCGGTCCGCCGCAGCCTAAGCGGGCGCCGGATCGGGCTGGCGGGCGAGCCGCGTCGCGACGATGACCCCGCCGAGCGTCAGCAGGGTCCCGAAGAGATGGTAAAGGTGCACCTGCTCGTGGAGGAAGATCGCCGCCAGCGACACCCCGCATATCGGCAGGAAGTAGAGCGCCATCCCGGTCACGGCCGCGCCGACCTGGCGCACCAGCCACTGGTAGCTGAGATAGGCCAGAACCGACGGCATCAGCGCGACGCCGGCCACTGCCAGCCAGTTGTCCGTGCTCGCCGGGACCAGTCCCCCGCGCCATCCGCCGATCAGCCAGACCGGGGTGAGCGCGACTACCGCACAGATCGCGATCGACGCCAGCACCGCCCGGTCGGGCAGCGCCTGCAGCCGGCGGTCATGCAGGATCACCGAGTAGACCGCCCAGGAGATCGCGCCGGCGAGCATGCCGAGGTCGCCCGGATTGAGGCCGGTCGAAAGCGCATCGGCGAGGTTGCCGTGAAAGACGATCACCGCGACCCCGATCGTCGCCAGAACGATACCGAGGAACTGGCGGATCGAGAAAGGGCGGCGCCCGATCAGCATTTCGAAAAGCACGATGAAGGCCGGCGAGGTCGTGTAGATGAGCGTCCCGTTGGTCGCCGTCGTATGGCGAAGCGCGATGTAGACGCCGGCGCCGCAGATCACCATGCCGAGGACGGCAAGGCCGAGGAGAAGCGGCGTCAGGCGGAGAAGCACGGCGGCGTGGGTGGTCAGGCTCTGTCCGGCGATGGCAATCAGCACCAGCGTCGCCACCACCCAGCGCCAGTAGATGAGGGTCGTCGGCTCCATCGTCTCCAGCGCGCCCTTGCCGATGATCAGGTTCGAGGAGAACAGGACCGGCATGAGGACGAGCACGATGCCCGTGAGGATCGGATTCGGACGGTGGGAGCGCGGAGGCAATTGGTTCGGGGGAGGGTCAGGGCTGGCCGGTATCGCTTCACTCTACCCCACGTCCGCCTCGGGCAAGCCATGCGGTCTCACCCAGCCTGCCATGTCCCTCCACGCCGGCGCCCGCGAGCGCTATATACTTGGCGTTCCCCATCAGGAGCGCCGCCCATGAACGAGATGAAACCGGTTGAAAAGCCGAGCCTTGGCAGCGTCCGCCCGATCGATCCCGGCACGCGCATCGGCCATGTCCACCTCAAGGTCGCCGACATCGACCGATCGCTCGCCTTCTATTGCGGGCTCCTCGGCTTCCAGCTTACGGCCCGCATCGGCGACCAGGCCGCGTTCTTCGCGGCCGGCGGCTACCACCACCATTTCGGCATCAACACCTGGGAAAGCCGTGGCGGCTCGCCTCCGGCGCCGGGCACCACCGGCCTCTACCATACCTGCATCCTTTACCCGACCCGCGCCGCCCTCGGCGATGCGCTCCGCCGCCTGATCGCCGCCAGGATCCCGCTGGAAGGGGCGAGCGATCACGGCACCCACGAGGCAATCTATCTCCGCGACCCGGACGATAACGGCCTCGAATTCGCGTGGGACCGGCCGGTGGCGGAATGGCCGAAGAATCCGGACGGCACGCTCCGCATGGACAACCGCCAGCTCGATTTCGAGGGCCTGCTGAAGGCCGGTTTGCCGCAGGCCTGAACGTTTTGCGCCCGGTGCATTGAGGCGGCCGAACGCCTATATGAGCGGGCCATTCCCTACCCGGCGGCCTTTACCCGCCTCGGAGTCCAGACATGCCCGAAACGCAAATCCCGGTAACGGTGCTCACCGGCTATCTCGGCGCCGGCAAGACCACGCTCCTCAACCGCATCCTCAGCGAGAACCACGGCAAGAAATACGCGGTCATCGTCAACGAGTTCGGCGAGATCGGCATCGACAACGACCTCATCGTCGAGTCTGACGAGGAAGTCTACGAGATGAACAATGGCTGCGTCTGCTGCACCGTGCGCGGCGACCTGATCCGCGTCGTCGAGGGCCTGATGAAGCGGCCCGGCGGCTTCGACGGCATCCTCGTGGAGACCACCGGCTTGGCCGATCCGGCGCCGGTCGCCCAGACCTTCTTCATGGACGACGAAGTGAAGGCGAGGGCGCGTCTCGACGCCGTGGTCACCGTCGCCGACGCCAAGAATCTCACCGCCCGGCTCGCCGACTCGCCCGAGGCGCAGGAGCAGATCGGCTTTGCCGACGTGATCCTCCTCAACAAGACCGACCTCGTCTCGCCGGCGGAACTCGGGCAGGTCGAGCGCCGCATCCGCGCCATTAACCCACACGCCGTCATCCATCGCACAGAGCGCTGCGCAATCAACCTCGACCGGGTGCTGGACCGCGGCGCCTTTGACCTCGACCGTATCCTGTCGCTCGACCCGGACTTTCTCGAGGAAGCGGCGCACGATCACGATCATGATCATCACGACCACGACCACGACCACAACCACGATCATGAGCATCATCATCACCACCATGATCTCGAGGCGCAGGGGATCGGCAGCGTTTCGCTCCGCGCCGGCACGCTCGACCCGAGGAAGTTCTTCCCGTGGATCGAGAAGGTGACCCAGGAGCAGGGGCCGGACATCCTGCGCCTGAAGGGGATCCTGTCGATGAAGGATGACGACCTGCGCTACGTCATCCAGGGCGTCCACATGATCATCGAGGGCAACCATCAGCGGGCCTGGAAGGAAGGCGAGAAACGCGAAAGCCGCCTCGTCTTCATCGGCCGGAGGCTCGACGCGGAGGCGCTGAAGGCCGGCTTCGAGGCCTGCCTCGTTTGAGGCGCCTTGAGCGGGCGTGCTCCGCCGCTCGCCGTCTCGCGGAGCTCCGTTCTGCGTCGCGGCGGTTGCGGCGCCTTCCGGGAACCGGCTAAATCGCGCCCAAACGCCCGCCGACCTTCCCCCGCGCCGAGGTCATGCCCAGTCTCCAGTCCGTCTCGTTCGGGTCCTTCATCGTCGAGGCGGTCTTCCTCGGTGATACGCCGGCCTTTGCCTGCGGCGACGGGACGATCCGGGTTGCGGACGGCAACGTCGCGCGCACTCTCCGTGCACACGGCGGCGGTCTGCTCGCGGCAGCCGTCTCCGAGGACGGCAGGTCGCTCCTCACCGGCGGCGACGACGGCCGCGTCGTCCTGACCTCCGCCGACGGCAAGTCGGCGACCGTCACCGAGCGGCCGCGGAAATGGATCGATCTCGTCGCCGTCGGTCCCTCCGGCGTCATCGCCTTTGCCGTTGGCCGCGAAGCGATCGTCCGCTTCCCCGACGGCCGCGAGCGCGTGCTCACGCACGACCGTTCCGTCGGCGGCCTTGCCTTCGCGCCGAAGGGCCTGCGGCTTGCGGTCGCCCGCTACGACGGCGTGACGTTGTGGTGGGCGGGCACCGAGGCCCCGGCGCAAAATCTCCTGTGGAAGGGGGCTCACCTCGCGGTCACGTTCTCGCCGGACGGCAGGAACGTCGTCACCTCCATGCAGGAGAATGCGCTCCACGGCTGGCGGCTGACCGACGGCAAGGACATGCGCATGTCCGGCTACCCGGCGAAGCCGAAATCGATGTCGTGGTCGCCGAAGGGGCGCTTTCTCGCGACCTCCGGCGCCAACGCCGCCATCCTCTGGCCGTTCCACTTCAAGGACGGGCCGATCGGCAAGCAGCCGATCCAGTTGGGGCCGCGTGAACCGCTGGTCACCCGCGTCGCCTGCCATCCGAGCCAGGAACTGGTCGCCATCGGCTACCAGGACGGGTCGGTTCTGATCGGCCGCATCGCCGACGGCAACGAGGCGCGGCTGCGCCCGGCAAGCGGCAGCCCGATCTCCGCGCTCGGCTGGGACCGGCAGGGCAAGCGCCTGGCGCTCGGCACCGAGGACGGGACCGCCGGGATCATCACCCTCTGACCGGGCGCGCGGCGGTTCGAGGCCGGCCCGACTTCGAGTAGTCTCGCCCCCATGCCGCGGATCGGTATCGTCTACGCGCTGCTTTCGGCCCTCGCCTTCGGCGTGAGCGCGCCCGCCGCGAAACTGCTTCTCGGGCGCGGGCTCGATCCCTTCATCCTCGCCGGCCTCCTCTATCTCGGCTCGGGCTGCGGTCTTGCGGTTCTCTGGGCCTTCCGGCGCCGGTCTTCAGAGGAGGCGCCGCTCAGGGTCGGCGACATTCCACGGCTGCTCCTCATCACGATGTTCGGCGGCGTGCTCGGCCCGCTCCTCCTCATGCTCGGCCTCGCGGCAACGCCGGCAGGCACTGCCGCGCTCCTTCTCAATACCGAGGCCGTTGCTACGATGCTGATCGCTTGGCTAATCTACCGCGAGGCTACCGACGCCCGGCTGGTTGCCGGTGCGCTCGCCATCCTCGGCGGCGCCGTGCTGCTGGCGTGGAGCGGTCCCGGCGGGTTCAGCCCCGGCGCGCTCGCCGTTATCGGCGCCTGCATCGCCTGGGGGATCGACAACAACCTCACGCGGCAGCTGGCCTCGCGCGACCCGCTGCAGATCGCGGCGGTGAAAGGCGCGGTCGCCGGGCCGGTCAATCTGGCGATCGGGATGCTTGCCGGGCACCTGGTGCCGGCGTCTTCCGATCTCGCGATTGCCCTCGCTCTCGGTTTCGTCAGCTATGGCGTCAGTCTGGTCCTGTTCATCCTCGCGCTCCGCCACGTCGGGACGGCGCGGACCGGGGCCTACTTCGCCACGGCGCCCTTCATCGGCGCCGGCCTAGCCGTCGCCTTCCTCGGCGAGCCCGTTACCGGCCGCTTTGCGCTTGCCGCGGCGCTCATCGGCATCGGGGTCTACCTGCACCTGTCCGAAGTTCACGAACACGAACACGAGCACGATGCGCAGTTTCATGACCATCGCCACGTGCACGACGCGCATCACCAGCACGCGCACGGCCCCGAAGACCCGCGCGGCGAGCCGCACAGCCATCCGCATCGCCACCCGCGGCTAAAGCACAGCCATCGGCACTACCCGGACCTGCATCACGGCCATCGCCACGCCGGATAGGAAGCGCCGGCGCCGCCACCGCCGCTGCTCTCATCCACGAGTTGGTAACCAGCCGCTCCTTATCCTCGGCCGATTGCCGCGGAGGCCGGGCCCGCGGCGGCGGCTGAGACGTCCGCATGGCCTATGTGAACAATCTCCTCCTCCTCGCAGGCGAAATCCTCTTGTATTTCAGCGTGCTGTCGGCGCTGTTCCGCGTCCGGCACCGCCTCGGCATCGGCGTCTTCTACACGGCCCTCGGCGCGCTTCACTTCCTCGAAACGTACCTGGCCGCGATTCTCTATCTCCAGTTTCCGCTGGGCATCACCATCTCGCCCGGCTCGTCGGTGCTCTTTGCCGGCAAGCTGGTCATGCTCCTCCTCATCTATGTCCGGGAGGACGCGGCGACCGTCCGCCAGCCGATCTACGGTCTGTTTCTCGGCAACCTCCTCATGGTCGGCCTCGTCGCGCTGTTGCGCTTCCACGATGTCGTGCCGGCGGTTCCGGGAAAGAGCCCCGACTTCGGCTTCATGTCGCAGACGGCCGGGCTGATGATCTGGGGCACGGCGCTCCTCTTCATCGATTCGATCTGCATCGTCCTGATCTACGAGCGGACGGCCGCCTGGTTCGCCAACCGGACGCTCCGCATCTGCCTCAGTGCGGCGGTGGTCCTGTCCTTCGACCAGCTTTGCTTCTTCGCCGCGCTCCGCTATTTCCTCGGCGTTCCCTATGAGGTCCTCTACGGCGGTTGGGTCGCCAAGATGGTGGCGGCGGCGGCCTACGGCCTGCTCGCCGGCGCCTACCTCCGCTGGGTCGACCGGGACGACCGGGTCCCGGCAGCGCCGGTCCGCATGGGCGACCTCTTCGACACGCTCACTTACCGGCAACGCTACGAGGCGCTCCTCCGCCAGTCCGGTCGCGATAGCCTCACGGGCCTTCTCAACCGCGGCCGCTTCGACAGCGAGGTGCCGGACAGCATCCGCTTGGCAGTTGCCGCGGGCCGCCCGATCAGCCTCCTCGTCATCGACCTCGACCACTTCAAGGCGATCAACGACGAGAAGGGGCATCCGGTCGGCGACGAAGTGCTGAGGCTGATTGCCGGCGAGATCGGCCATGCACTCCGCGTCACCGACCACATCTACCGCTACGGGGGCGAGGAATTCGTCGTGCTCTGTGACGGCCTCAGCCACGCCCAGGCGCTGGTCGCCGGCGAGCGCATCCGCAGCCGCGTCGAGACCACGCCGGTTCCGCAACTGGCGCGTCCGGTCACGGTCAGCATCGGCATTGCCACGAGCCCCGACGACGGCGTCGATCTGACCGAGCTGTTCAGCGTCGCCGACGGGCGCCTCTACGGCGCCAAGGAAACCGGCCGCAACCGCATCCTCGGCCGGCTGGCGCAGCGCCGGGACGACGCCGAAGAATTCGTCGAGCGGCGCCAGCCGGCATAGCGGCTTCGGACCGCCGCGCGCCGGTGGGGCCGGGCAGGCAGGCGCTACTCTGCGTCCTTTACCGGCGGCGAAATGATCAGGACATCCAGGTCGGTCTGCGGATAGAAATCGGTCTCGGTCACCTCGAACTGGGTCGGCCCGATCTTCTTCACGTCTGTCCCGCAGAAGCTGAGCACCGATTCCGGCGTGCCCTTGTCGATGACCATTCGGAACTTCTTGATCGAGGAGGCCCAGTTCATCGCGGTCGTCAGGATGTAGCTGATCCGCTTCTCCGTATAGTAGGTCATGTCGGTGCCGGCGATCGCGTCGAGACCCTTCACCGCCGCGGCACGGAAGCCGCTGTCCATGCAGTACTTGGTCTTGTAGTCCTCGATGTCGAGGCTCTCCTTGCTGAAGAAGCCGCTGCCGATCACCGGCCTGTAGGCGTGCTCGACGAGCACGTCCTTGCCGGGCGGGAAGGTCTGCTCCCAGTAGAAGGCCGTCTCCAGCTTCCAGGCGGCATAGGTACCGTTGGCGTCCATGATCAGCGCGCCGAGGCGGGCAAGCTCCTCCTTGTCCGCCTGCGACAGTTTCTCGATCCTGGCGTAGTTCTCTTCGCCGACGGGGTTGAGCGAAAGGCCCTTGCTCCGGATCGCATCGCTCTGGTCGACGCCGATGGCGATCGCCCGCTGCTGGATTTTCGGGGTGACCGGCTTGCCGTCGACCTTCACCTCGAAGTCGACGAAGTTGTCGTTCTCCGGGTCCGGCAGGACGAATTCGGCCGCCTCCGGAACGGTCGTGTCGACCGCCGGGAGCGGAAAGGCGACGAGATAGGTGACCGGCTCGTCGGTGTGGTTCTGGAAGTGATAGGTGACCCGGATCTCCTTCTCGGAGACGTAAAGATCCTCCGAGAGCAGGTCGATCTCCTCGTTGCGGACGAGGTTGAGTCCGCCCGCGCCGAGCGCTGCCGTCGAGTCGTTGGCGAGTGCCGTCGACGCGAAGAGGGCGAGGCTGGCGGAAGCTGCCAGAAGCACACGGTCGGCGAAACGCATGGAAGAACCTCGCGGAAATTGGCGGACAGAGTAGTTCTAGCGCCGCTTCCGCTGCGGCGGTAGCGTCAGAAGCACGCCTCGAATTTGTCGCTGAGGCCGGGCGTCAGGTCCGGGCGGCGGCTGATGAAGTCACGCGCCGTCCGCTCGAAGTCGGCGCCGGCGAGGAGACCCTGCTTCGCCTCGGGGCTGAGATCGGCGACAGCCGCGATCATGCAGGCCTTCACGGCGGAGCGCCGATCCTCGGCCATGTCCTTTTCCTCGTCGTCCACCCATGCGCTGATCTTGTCGGCGAGGCTCTTGTCGAGCGCCGGGTCGCCGGCGGCGGCATCGGCGGGGCGCCAGCGCCCGTTTGGCGCGAGCAGATAGGTCTTCCCGTCATTGCCGGTGACGACGAGGCTGTAAGAGCCGTTGTCTTCGAGGCGGTAGGTCTGGCCGCCTGCATCGTTGGCGGTGACCGGCTCGGCGGCCGCCGGAGGGACCGTCAGGACCAGGGCCGCAAGCACGCTGAGCGCGGCCAATCCCGGCCGGATCGCGGTCATTCCGATTTCCCTGGCGTCAGCCATTCCGGCACCTGTTGTCGTCCTTGTTGAGGCTGTCCGCGACTTCCGGCATGGCTTTCTGCAACTTCTCGAAATTCCTCTGGATATCGATGGCACCGTCGCCGCCCGCCGACATCAGCATGCGCCGCGCATCCATCGGGTAGCGGTTGAAGGCGGCGACGATGCATTCGCGATAGGCGGGGATCTTCTCCTTGTCGATGGCGGGGCCTTTCCCGGCTGCGATCGCCTTGTCGAACTCGGCGGCGAAACGGTCGGAGAGCATCTTGCCGTCGTCCTGGCCGTACCAGGTGCCGCCCTGCGACAGGAGGAATATCTTGCCGTCCGCGTTCCGGACGATCCGCGCGTAACTGCCGTCGTCGTTGAGTTGATACTCCTGCCCGAGCGCGTCCTTGGCGATGATCGGGTCAGCCGCCGCCGGGCCGGCGGCGGCCAGCGCCGCCAATAGCGGAAGCACGGTGCGAAGCTTCATCTCTCCCCCTCGGCCTCTTTCCCATTCCCCGCCCGGAGCATGCCCCGCCCGGCGGCGGGCGCCAATCCCTAGCGGACGAGGATGTTCCGGAATTGCCACGGATCGCTGGTATCGATGTCCTCCGGGAACAGCCCCGGCCGGTTCGCGAGCGGGGTCCAGTCGGTGTAGTAGCCCTTGACCGTCCCGAGATAGGGCGTCTGCACTTCAAGACAGCGCCGGTAATCCATCTCGTCCGCCTCGACGATGCCGGCTTCCGGGTTCTCCAGCGCCCAGACCATGCCGGCAAGCACCGCCGAGGAAACCTGCAGCCCGGTGGCGTTCTGGTTCGGCGCAAGATTGCGCGTCTCCTCGATCGAGAGCTGCGAGCCGTACCAGTAGGCGTTCCAGGCGTGGCCGTAGAGGAGCACGCCCAACTCGTCGATGCCGTCGACGATCTCCGTCTCGGACAGGATGTGATGCTCCTCCTGCACGACACCCGCCCGTCCGAACAATTCATGGAGCGACAGCACCGCGTCGTTCGCCGGGTGGTAGGCGTAGTGGCAGGTCGGGCGGTACACCACTGCGCCGTTCTCGCGCAGCGTCAGGTAGTCGGCGATCGAGATCGACTCGTTGTGGGTGACGAGGAAGCCGTATTGCGGCCCGGGTGTCGGGCACCAGGAGCGGACCCGGGTATTGGCGCCGGGCTGGCGGAGATAGATCGCCGCCTGGCAGCCGGCGGCGTGCGTGCCGGCATTCTCCGGCATCCAGGTCTCGTGCGTGCCCCAGCCGAGCTCGGCCGGCTGCATGCCTTCGGAGAGGAAGCCCTCCACCGACCACGTATTGACGAAGGTCCCGAGCTTCTTCGGCGTGCGGGCGTGCTGCGTGTCGCGCTCGGCGAGGTGGATACCCTTGACGCCAAGGTCGCGGGCGAGCTTCGCCCAGCCGTCCCGCGTCGTCGGCTCGACGAAATTCGGCACGTTGACGTTGCCGACGAGGTCGACCAGCGCCTGCTTGACGAACCACGACACCATTCCCGGATTGGCGCCGCAGCAGGAAACCGCCGTCGGGCCGCCGGGGCTCGCCAGTTTCTCGGCGAGTACCGTCTCGCGGAGCGCGTAGTTGGAGCGCGCCGAGGCGTCCATGCTGGCGTCGAAATAGAAGCCCGGCCACGGCTCGACCACGGTGTCGATGTAGAGGCAGCCGAGCTCGCGGGCGAGCCGCATGATGTCGAGCGACGACGTGTCGACCGAGAGGTTGACGCAGAAGCCGCGGCCTTCGCCGGCCTTGAAGAGCGGGGTCAGCAGCGTCCGGTAGTTCTCGCGGGTCACCGCCTCGTGGATGAACCTGCCGCCGAGCGATTCGATCACCGCCTTGCCGTGATCGTCAGGGTCGACGACGGTCAGCCGTGACACGTCCACCTCGAAGTGGCGGAGGATCAGCGGCAGCGCACCCCTGCCGATGGAACCGAAGCCGATCATCACGACCGGTCCGTCGATCTTCCCGTAAACGGGCCATTCCGCCATGTCGCTCTCCCTGCCGGATGCCTGCCGCTCTTTGGCGGGAAACCGGCGTTGCCGTCAACCCTCCGTGATCGCGGTGCGCGCGCCACAAAATGGCCGCGCCCTCCCGGCAGGCGAAGTGAGGGCGATCCCGGTGCAAGGGATTGGTGATTCATGCATGTGACGATGCGGCTCGCGGCGCCGGCCGCCGCGCTGCTTCTTTCGCTTTCGGGCGTGGCGTTCGCCGATGCGCCAAAGTCCGGCAACGCCGCCTTCGACAGGGCGGTCGATCTGGTTGAGGAGAACTTCTACCTGCCGTCGGCGCTGCCGAAATTCGAGGCCGCGGTTCGCCAGATTCTGACGACGCTCCCTGCGACCGCCACCGACAAGGACTATGACGCCGCGATCGGCGCGGCGCTCTTTGCGCTCGACGCATCGCATACCGGGCATTTCGGGCCCGACCAGCTCGATTACTACGAGCTCGCCGACATCTTTCGCTTCAATTACCGGCGCGACCTCGAGCGCATCTTTCCGCCGGACGGCGAGATCACCTATCCCGGCATCGGCATTGCCTCCGCCGAGATCGGCGGGAAGCGCTTCATCACCGACATCTATGACGGCGGTGCCGCAGAGAAGGCCGGCCTTCATGTCGGCGACGAGCTTCTCTCCGCCGATGGTGCGCCGTTCCGCGAGATCGACTCGTTCCGCGGAAAGGTGGGCAAGGAAGTGACCCTCTCCGTCCGCCGCGCCGATGGCGCTGCGCCGGAGAACGTCGCCGTCGCCGTGGCCGACCTCGAGCCCACCGACACGCTGGTCGCCGCCATCCGGCAGAGCGCCACGGTCCGGGAGGTCGATGGCCGCAGGATCGGTTACCTGCACATCTGGACCTTTGCCGGCGGCGACGTCGTCGGCGCGATCGACGAGGCGCTCGCCGGCCCGCTTGCCGGTGCCGACGCCCTCGTCGTCGACCTTCGCGGCCGCTGGGGCGGTGCGCCGCCCGATGCCGCGGAAATCTTCCTTGGCGGCACGCCGCCCTTCCGCTTCATCGACCGCAACGGCCAGGGCAAGGTCTCCAACCTCCGCTGGCACAAGCCGGTTGTCGCGATCATCGACGGCGGCACCCGGAGCGGGCTCGAAGTCTTCGCCTACGCCCTCAAGGCCAAGGGGGTCCCTCTGGTCGGCACGCGCACCGCCGGGAACCTGCTCGGCGGGCGCGGGTATATGCTCCCCGACAACACGCTTCTCGAAATTGCCGTTGCCGGCGTCGAGGTCGACGGCAAGGTGCTTGAAAAGAACGGCGTCCTCCCCGACGTCGCCGTGCCCTTCGACATCCGCTATTCCGGCGGCAAGGACCCGCAGGTCGACACGGCCTTCGCCCGCGCCCGCGCCCTGCTCACGGACGGGTAGCCGTAGGTCAAAGTCAGTGGCGGATTCTGGCCTTGTCGTTCCGTGCGCGCTGCGGCGCGAAGTGCCGCTGCGCAGACACGGAACCTCATGGGGGCCGCATCCCTACGGTGGAGGTCCCGGGTCTGCGGCGCATCACTTCGTGCTGCACCGCCGGGACGACATCGGTGAATGCGAAAGTCGCTGCATCCGGCCTCGTGCAACGGGTGCAGGCAGTGGAGGGCGGCTTTTGCGCAAACCGCGGAACGCATCACCTCTCCCCGGCGGGGAGAGGTCGTGAGCCGGACGCCAGTCCGGCGAGCGGGTGAGGGGGCCTGGCCCTCTCCGGAAAGGCTCTAACACCTCACCCGGATCGACCGCTGACGCGCTCGATCCGACCTCTCCTTCTAGGAGAGGTTATGCAGCGGTCTCGTTGCGTTCAAAGAGCCGTTCCGGGGCGGGGATGACAGAGCCCCGCCCGCGCCCCTATATCCAGCGCGCCAAATCCCGCACCAGAGACCCCGCCATGTCCGCCAACCCGCTGCTTTCAGCCTGGAACACGCCCTTCGGCCTGCCGCCCTTCGCCGAGATCAGGCCGGAGCATTTCCGGCCCGCCTTCGACGCCGCGGTCGCCGAGCAGAAGGCGAATATCGCGAGGATCACCGGCGAGCCGGGCGAGCCGACCTTCGCGAACACGGTTGCGGCGATGGAGAAGAGCGGCATGGCGCTTGACCGCGTCGCCGCCGTCTTCTTCGGGCTCAGCGGCGCCGACACCAACGACGACCTCGAGGCGATCGAGCGCGACATCGCGCCGGTCCTTGCCCGCCACTCGACCGGGATCGTCCTCGACCCCGACCTCTTCGCCCGCATCGATGGGCTATATGCCCGCCGCGCCTCCCTGAAGCTCGGCGCCGAGGAGGCGCGGGTGCTCGAGCGCTACTACACGATGTTCGTCCGCGCCGGCGCGCGGCTCGACGGCGAAGGCAAGAAGCGGCTCGCCGAGATCAACGAGCGCCTCGCCACGCTCGGCACGCTCTTCAGCCAGAACGTGCTCGCCGACGAGAAGGCCTACACGCTGCTGCTCGACGGCGAATCCGACCTTGCCGGGCTGCCCGAGTGGCTCCGCCAGGCCGCGGCGCAGGCGGCCGCCGACCGCAACCTGCCCGGCAAGCACGTCATCACCCTGTCGCGGTCGAGCATCGAGCCGTTCCTCACCTTCTCGACCCGGCGCGACCTCCGCGAGCGCGCGTTCGAAGCCTGGGCGAAGCGCGGCGAGAATGCCGGGGCCACCGACAACCGTCCGCTGATGGCCGAAATGATCGAACTCCGCGCCGAGCGCGCCCGGCTCCTCGGCTACGATTCCTACGCCCATTACCGGCTCGCAGATACGATGGCGAAGACGCCCGACGCGGCGCTCGGCCTCCTCAATTCGGTGTGGAAGCCCGGCCGCCTCCGCGCCATCGAGGAGGCGCGCGAATTGCAGTCGCTGGCCGTCGAGGAGGGCAACAACTTCGAGATCGCGCCGTGGGACTGGCGTCACTACGCCGAGAAGATGCGGAAGCGCCGCTTCGATTTCGACGGCGCCGAGATCAAGCCCTATCTGCAGCTCGACCAGATGATCGCGGCGGCCTTCGCCACCGCCGGCCGCCTCTTCGGCCTCAGCTTCAGCGAGCTACACGACGTTCCCGTCTATCATCCCGACGTCCGCGTCTTTGAAGTGAAGGGCGCGGATGGCCGGCACGTCGGCATCTTCATCGGGGACTACTTCGCCCGCTCCTCGAAGCGGAGCGGCGCCTGGATGACCAGTTTCCGGGACCAGCAGAAACTCACCGGCGATGTCCGACCGATCGTCCTCAACGTCATGAACTTCGCCAAGCCGCCGAAGGGCGAGGCGGCGCTCCTTTCCTTCGACGATGCACGCACCCTCTTCCACGAGTTCGGCCATGCGCTGCATGGCCTCCTTTCCGACGTGACCTACCCGTTCATCGCCGGTACGAGCGTCGCGCGCGATTTCGTCGAATTGCCTTCGCAGCTCTTCGAGCACTGGCTGGAGCGCCCCGAGATCCTGAAGGAGTTCGCGATCCACGCGAAGACCGGCACGCCGCTCCCCGACACGCTCCTCGACAAGGTGCTGGCTGCGCGGACCTTCAACCAGGGTTTCGCCACCGTTGAGTACACCTCCTCGGCCCTCGTCGATATGGACCTGCACCTTCTGCCTTCCGGCAACGATGTCGATGTCGGCGCCTACGAGAAGGGCGTCCTCGAGCGCATCGGCATGCCGAAGGCGATCGTCATGCGGCACCGCAGCCCGCACTTCCAGCACATCTTCTCGGGCGACGGCTACGCCGCGGGCTACTACTCTTACCTGTGGTCGGAAGTCCTCGATGCCGACGCCTTCGATGCCTTTGCGGAAACCGGCGACGTCTTCGATCCGGCGACGGCGAAGCGCCTCCACGACTTCATCTATTCCGCCGGCCACCTCCGCGATCCGGCCGAGGCCTACCGCGCCTTCCGCGGCCGCGACCCGGATCCCTCGGCGCTCCTGAAGAAGCGCGGGCTCGATGCGCTGGCGGGAATGGACGACGCGGCGGCGGCCTAGGGCCGCACGCTGATCGCGCTGCGCCGCAATCGGCGGCGCGATCGATCCCGCCACGAATGATTGCCGGCTTCGGGAAACCCGGTATTCATCCTGAACGATCTTCCCCCGATTGCGCGTTTTCCGCCGAATCCACATATACCGGGTCGGGGACAGCCGGCCGCTCGCGCGGCCGCACCGGCGAGGAGGAAGCGATGAGCGGCTTCGACTATGTGATCGTGGCGGTCGTGGTCCTGACCGTGCTGGTTATCTTCTCGTCGATCAAGCAGGTTCCGCAGGGCTACAACTACACCGTCGAGCGCTTCGGCCGGTACATTGCCACGATCAAGCCCGGCCTCAGCCTGATCGTCCCGTTCATCGACCGCATCGGCGCCAGGATGAACATGATGGAGCAGGTGCTGAACGTGCCGACGCAGGAGGTCATCACCCGCGACAATGCCACCGTCAGCGCCGACGGGATCACGTTCTTCCAGGTGCTCGACGCGGCCCGCGCCGCCTACGAGGTGAAGGGGCTCGAAAACGCCATCCTGCAGCTCACCATGACCAACATCCGCACGGTGCTCGGCGGCATGGACCTCGACGAGCTGCTCTCCAAGCGCGACGACATCAACGACCGGCTGCTGCACGTCGTCGACGCCGCGTCCTCGGCGTGGGGAATCAAGATCACCCGGATCGAGATCAAGGACATCAACCCGCCGCGCGATCTCGTCGATGCGATGGGCCGGCAGATGAAGGCGGAACGCGACAAGCGGGCGCAGATCCTCGAAGCCGAAGGGCTGCGCGCTTCCGAGATACTGAAGGCCGAGGGCGAGAAGCAGGCCATGGTGCTCGTCGCGGAAGGCCGCAAGGAGGCTGCCTTCCGCGATGCCGAGGCGCGCGAGCGCCTGGCCGAGGCCGAGGCGAAGGCGACCGAGGTGGTCTCGAAGGCGATCGCCGCCGGGGACACCCAGGCGCTCAACTATTTCGTCGCGCAGAAATACACGCAGGCGCTGGAAGCGATGGCGGGCTCCCCGAACCAGAAGGTTCTCGTCCTGCCGGTGGAGGCGACCGCGCTCATCGGCTCGCTCGCCGGCATCGGCGAACTGGCGAAGAGCGTTTTCGGCGAGGAGGCGGTCGAACGCCGCCGCGGCGCCGTCCCGACGGCCGGACGCGCGACATGATCCTCGACATCCTCAATCAGCTCGGGCCGTGGGGCTGGTGGATCCTCGGCATCATCCTCCTCGGCCTCGAACTGGTCATCCCGGGGAGCTTCTTCGTCTGGATCGGGGTGGCGGCGATCGTCACCGGGGTGATGTCGCTCTTCACCGACTTCACCTGGCAGACGCAGGCAATCGTCTTCGCCGTCCTCAGCGTCGTCATCGTGATCGCCGGGCGGAGCTATTTCGCGCGCCGCGGCGTCAGGATCGACCAGCCGCTCCTCAACCAGCGCGCGGTGCGGCTGGTCGGACGGCGGATCGTCCTTGCCGACCCGATCGTCGGCGGCGAGGGCAAGGTCAGGATCGACGACACCGTGTGGCGGGTGGCCGGCCCCGACGTGCCGTCGGGGACCGAGGTGGTCGTCCGTGGCGCCGATGGCGGCGTGCTTCTGGTGACGACGCCGGAAACCGCCTAGGCGACGCCGATCCGGACGAGGTCGTGCATGTGCACGATGCCGACCGGCCGGCCGGCCTCGACCACGAAGAGCGCGGTGATCTTGGCCTTGTTGATGAGGTCGAGAGCGGCGCCGACGAGGAGGTCGGGCGGGATGGTCTTCGGCGAGGCGGTCATCACCTCGTCGACGCGCCGCGACAGCAGATC
>DASRGK010000063.1:0-7305 GCA_035651055.1 Bauldia sp. | reverse complement strand
TCGGGTGCGCGGGCCGATCCCGCCGGACACCTTCATTCCGCTATGCGAGAAGCTCGGCCTCATCTCCGAATTGACCTTCAGCCTCCTCGACCGCGCCTTCGCGGATGCACGCGAATGGCCGCCGCATCTTTCCCTGTCGGTCAACCTCTCGGCGCTGCAGCTTGCCGACCCGCTGCTTCCGGTGAAGCTGATCGCGGCGCTCGAGCGCGGCAAGTTCGATCCGCGCCGGCTCGAACTCGAACTGACCGAGAGCGCGGTGATCGGCGATCTTGCCGGGGCCAAGCGGACGCTGTCGCAGCTGCAGCGCCTCGGCATCAAGATCGCGCTCGACGATTTCGGCGTCGGCTATTCCGGCATGTACCACTTGCGCGAACTGCAAGTGGACAAGATCAAGATCGACCGTTCCTTCGTTGCGTCGATGAACGACAAGCCGGAGAGCGCAAAGATCATCAATGCGATCCTCAGCCTGTCGCAGAGCCTTGGATTGCCGACTGTCGCCGAAGGCATCGAGGATGCCGAGGCGATGCAGCGGATGGTCGAGCGCGGCTGCCAGTTCGGCCAGGGATTCTATTTCAGCGAGGCCGTGCCGCCGGAAGCGGCGGCCGTGCTCGCCGCGCAGTCCTCGCCAAAGCCGCGCCGGCGCACCCGGCAGAAGATCGCAGCGGCCGGATAGCGCCCCGGCATCAACCGGCCGCGAGCCGGCCTCGTTCCGCTATCGCGGCAAGCATCGAGGCCGGGGTAGATCCGGCCCCGACTGCTCTTCCGGCTCAGGCGGCGAGCTTGACCCAGGCCGGCGCAATCGCGGTGCCGTGGCCGAGGCCGTAGGCGAAGCGGATGTTGAGCATGCCGAGCGGCTCGATCAGCCGCGCCGCTTCGAGGCCGCCCGCCTTTTGCGGCGCGAAGCCCGCGCGGGTCACGAGATCGGCGACCTGGTCGACCGCCGCCTCGTCGTTGCCCGCAAGGAACACCGGGACGTCGGCGGTCTGGCTCGCCGGCGCGTCAAGGAGACCGGCAAAGATCGTGTTGAAAGCCTTGACGACGCGCGCCCGCGGGCTGGCGTTCTGCAGCTCCTCGGCGGCCGAGGTCGTGTGACCGAGCGCGAGGCCCGAATAGTCGGGCTTAACCGGGTTGGTCATGTCGACGAGGACCTTGCCGGCGAGATTGGCCTTGCCCGCAAATTCGAGGGCGGCGGCGAAGGGCAGGCCGAGGACGACGATGTCGGCCTTGGCGACGGCTTCGGCCGGATCGGCGACGGTGACGCTGCCGGCGGGCAGGGTAGCGGCAAAAGCCTTGGCGCCGTTGGCGTCACGGGCGGCGACGACGAGCCCGGTCTTGCCGGCAAGACGCCGGGCGAGGCCCTTGCCCATGTTGCCCAGTCCGATGATGGCAGTGACGGTCATTTCATGTCTCCGTTTGGTTCGGGTTCAGTGAAGGTGAGATGCGCTCCCCCCATTGAAAAGAAAATAGCGTGGATATCGGTTTCAGAATTGCATATCAGTATCGAATGGCCGACCTCGACGATCTCCGCACCTTTCTTGCTGCCGCCCGCCGCGGCAGCTTCGCGGCGGCCGCGCGCCAGCTCAACCTGTCGCCGGCGATGGTCGGACGCCGCATCCAGAACCTCGAAGAACGCTATGCGGTGAAACTGATCGAGCGGACCACGCGGCGGCAGCGGCTGACGGCGGCGGGGGAGGAGTTCGTCCGGCGGGCACAGAGCGTGATCGAGGCGGCGGACTCGCTGTCCGAGGTGTCGTCGGGTGATGCCCTCAGCGGGCGCATCCGCATGAGCGGGCCGACCACGCTCGGCATCAAGCGGCTGCCGGCGATCATCACCCGCTTCGTCGCCGAGCATCCGGGTGTGAAGTTCGAGATGAGCCTCAGCGACCGGTTCGTCGATCTCGTCTCCGAGGGTTTCGATCTCGCCGTCCGCGTCGGGAATCTTCGGGCGTCGACCATGGTGGCGCGTCGCGTTGGTACGTACCGCTTCGCCTGCTGCGCGTCGCCCGATTACCTTGCCCGCCACGGCCGGCCGAAACAGCCCGGCGACCTCGCTGCCGCGCGCTGCATCCTCAATATCAACCTGGTGCCGCGGAACCGGTGGAACTTCTACGACCATGCCGGCCGGGCGCTGACGGTCGAGGTCGACGGCGGCATCGAGATCGACAACGGCGAGGCCCAGCGGGCGCTGGCGCTTGACGGCGCCGGGATCGTCTATCTGCCGCTCGACCTGGTCGAAAGCGACCTCGCGGAAGGACGGCTCGTCCGCCTCTTCCATGGCTGGAAGCTGCAGACGCTGCCGGTCCACATCGTCCATCCGTCGCGGAGTTTGGTACCGCGCCGGCTGACCGCCTTCATCGAGGCGGTCGCAGACGGGTTTCACCGAAGCGGGCGGCCCTGACGCGATTCACAACTGTCTTCCCGGCTCGCTTGACGCAACGCCGATGATAACGGTAACAAGGACGGCTTTCCGCCAATAGAGCGATACGCCCACCGTGACCGAAAAGACCAAGAAAACTGCGCTGGTGACCGGGGCCGGCGGCGGCCTTGGCCGCGAAATCGCCCTGCAATTGGCGAAGCGCGGCGTCGCCGTCGCCATCCTCGACATCAACCGGAAAGGTGCCGCCGAAACGGAAGAGCTTTGCCGCGAGGCGGGCGCCACCTCGATGTCGCTCGTCGATGACCTCACGCGCGAGGGCGCGCCGGAGGCTGCGGTCGACGCGGTGGTCAAGGCCTGGGGCCGGCTCGACATCCTCGTCAACAATGCCGGCTATGGCGCGATCGAGCCGTTTCTCGACATGACGGCGAAACTCTGGAACCGGACGCTTTCGCTCAACCTCACGGCGCTGGCGCTCGCTACGGCAGCCGCCGGACGGGTCATGCGGGAACGGCGCTCCGGCCGGATCGTCAACATCACCTCGCCGGCCTCCCGCATGGCGCTCCCCAACTACAGCGCCTATGCCGCGAGCAAGGCCGGCGTCGATTCGGTGACGCGCGCGGCGGCAGTCGCGCTGGCGCCGTTTGGCGTGCTCGTCAACAGCGTAGCGCCCGGCATGATGGACACGGAAATGCAGCGGAGTACCGAGGCCGATCTCGCCCGCGTCGAAGGGCGGAACGACCTTCAGGCGTTTCTCGACGAGCGCACGCGGCGTGTGCCGCTCGGCCGCAGGGTCGAGCCGGCGGACGTTGCGGCCGGCGTCATCTGGCTGGCGCTCGACGCGCCGGACTACGTTGCGGCGGAACGGTTGAACCTGAGCGGCGGACTGGACCGGGACTGATGGAGAAGGCAGCGGCGCCAAGCAATTTTCCCTCCGATACGCCGGATCTCAAGGCGCTGAGATTGCGCGCGGGCAACCTTCGCCGGCATATGCTGACGATGGCGCGGGGGCAGGGGCAGGGCTATATCGGCCAGGGACTCGGCATCGCCGATATGCTTGCGGCGCTCTACTTCCATGAGCTCCGCTACGATCCGCAGAACGTGACCTGGGCAGACCGCGACCGCTTCCTGCTGTCGACCGGGCATTACTCGATCGCCCTCTGGGCGGCGCTCGCCGAGTGCGGAATCCTTCCCGTCGCCGAACTGTCGACCTACGGCGCCGACGGCAGCCGGCTCGAAATGAGCACGCTCGACACGACGCCGGGGGTTGAGATCATCGGCGGCTCGCTCGGGCATGGCCTCGGGCAGGGCGTCGGGCAGGCGCTCGGGCTGCGCATGGACGGCAACCACGCGCGCGTCTTTGTCGAACTCTCCGACGGCGAGATGCAGGAGGGCGCCACCTGGGAAGCGGCTATGTCGGCATCGCATTTCGGCCTCGACAACCTGGTTGCCCTCATCGATTGCAACGGCATCCAGGCCGACGGCAAGCTTGTGCTCGAAATGGAGCCGGTCGCCGACAAGTGGCGCGCCTTCGGCTGGGATACGCAGGAAATCGACGGCAACGACATGGCTGCGATGGTCGAAGCGCTGCGCGTGGCGCGGGCGCGGGCGGGCAAGCCGAAGGCGATCGTCCTGCGCACGCTTCCCGGCAAGGGCGTCCCGACGCTTGAGACGCGCGAGAAGGCGCATTTCGTGCGGGTCGACCCGGGCGAGTGGGATTCGCTCATCGCGGAGTTCGAGAAGGGGGCGACTCATGGCTGAGCGCGCACGCACCCTGGCGATGGGGGAGGATGAGGCGACCGCGGCGAACCGCGCAGCGGTCGAGGCGCCGTTCGGACAGGCGCTGGTCGCGGCCGGCAGGAAACGGCAGGAAATCGTGGGACTTACCGCCGACCTCGGCAAGTACACCGACATCCTGCCTTTCCGAGATGCCTTCCCCGACCGCTTCTTCAACGTCGGGATGGCCGAGCAGAACCTCGTCGCCATCGCCGCCGGCCTGGCGCGGACCGGCAAAGTGCCGTTTGCGACCACCTACGGCGTCTTCGCGACCCGTCGCGCGTTCGATTTCATCGCCATCGCCGTCGCGCACAGCCATCTCAACGTGAAGATCATTGCCGGCCTGCCCGGGCTGACGACCGGCTATGGCGGGACGCACCAGGCGATCGAGGACCTCGCGCTGATGCGAATGGTGCCCGGTCTCGCCATCATCGATCCTTGCGACGCGACCGATATCGCGCAGGCGACCGCTGCGATCGCCGATCATGACGGCCCGGTCTACATGCGGCTCCTCCGCGGCAAGGTGCCGGTGGTGCTCGATCCGTCGCGCTACCGCTTCGCGCTCGGCAAGGCCGCCCTGGTGCGGGAGGGCAAGGATGTCGGGATCATCTCGACCGGGCTGATGACCGAGCGTGCGCTCGACGCGGCGGCTATGCTCGCCGCGCGCGGCATCGACGCGGGCGTGCTGCACGTGCCCACCATCAAGCCGTTCGACGCCGACGCGGTCGCGGACTTTGCGGCGTCGGTCGGCCGCGTGGTGACGGCGGAGAACCATGTCATGGTCGGCGGCCTCGCCAGCGCCGTCGTCGAGGCGCTCTATGCGCGCGGCGTGCGGAAACCGCTCGTCCGGATCGGCCTTCCCGACCGTTACATCGAATGCGGGTCGGTGCCGCACCTCCAGGAACGCTACGGTCTCACCACCGACCGGGTCGTCGCCGCGATCGTCGCGGATGCCTGAGGAGGCGCCCAATGCGGATCACCGGGATCGAGACATTCACCGTCGGCGCCGGCTGGAAGAACTGGCTTTTCGTCCGGGTCAACACCGACGCCGGCATCCACGGCATCGGCGAGGGAACGCTGAACGGCTTCATCCGCACGACCGAAGCCGGCGTGCGCGAGCTTGAGCATCTCGTCATCGGGCAGGATCCGCTGCGCGTGCGCGCGCTCGCCAGTCGCATGCTCGACAGCGTCTCGCTCGACGGCGGCCATATCCACCGCACCGTCATCGCGGCCGTGGAGGTGGCGTGCTGGGACATTCTCGGCAAGCATCTCGGTGCGCCGGTCCACCAGCTGCTCGGCGGCCGGGTCCGAGACAGCGTCATGGGCTACGCCAACGGCTGGTACCGGACCGAGCGGACGCCCGAGGCCTTCCTTGCCGCCGCGAAGGGCGTCATTGCGAAGGGCTTCAAGGCGTTCAAGGTCGACCCGTTCGGCACGGCGCAGGGCTTCATCAGCGAGGCCGAACTCGGCCTTGCCGAGGAGATTCTCCGGTCGCTGCGCAAAGGGCTGCCCGCCGATACGCTCATCCTCATCGACGTGCATGCGCGGTTCACCGAAACCGAGGCGATCCGCGCGGCGCGGCGGCTGGCGCCCCTCAACCTCTATTGGTGGGAGGAGCCGACGACGCGCGACCGGCAGGAGACGGTCCACCCCGTCGGGCATGCCAGCCCGATCCCGGTCGCGACCGGCGAGATGTACGATACCGTCGGGCAGTTCTTCACGCTTGCCGAGGGCGGCGGGGTCAACATCTTCCAGCCTGAGCCGATGTCGCTCGGCGGCATCGCCAACACGCTCGCCGTCGCCGACCTTGCGCTGGCCCACGGGAGCTACATCGCGCCGCACCAGAGCGGCGGGCCGGTCGCCACCGCCGTTTGTCTCCAGCTCGCCGCC
The DNA here is from genome assembly GCA_035651055.1 of Bauldia sp. Classification (GTDB taxonomy): domain Bacteria; phylum Pseudomonadota; class Alphaproteobacteria; order Rhizobiales; family Kaistiaceae; genus JAFKKF01. The sequence continues at coordinate 1,265 of DASRGK010000063.1, read as the reverse complement.
TGCGTGCCGAACTTCCTCATCCAGGAACATTTCGACGCGTTCAACGAACCATGGACGCGCGATCTCGTCACCTGGCACCCGACGATCAATCCCGAGAACGGCCACTTGTCGCTGCCGGACGGGCCGGGCCTCGGCATCGACCTCAATGTCGAGGTGGCGAGGGCCCGTCCCTACGATCCCAAGGCCTATCTCAACATATTCGAGGAGGGCTGGGAGAAGCGGCTCGGAACAGGGCGCGGCGAGGCTCAGACCGGCGTCAAGGAACGCGTCCGCCGTTCGGCTCGCGCCGCCCGCGGGCGCCGTCCGTGGCGGCGGGGCGGGAAGTAGCGCCCTCCTCCTAACCAGCCAGGGGCGGTTGCCATATAGCCATACAGGGCGTATGGTCTTCCATATGAAGACGACTCTCAACATCGACGATGGCGTAATGTCCCGCCTGAAGCAGGAAGCCGCGCGGCAGAGGAAGACAATGTCGGAACTGGTCGAGGCGGCGCTGCGCAGCGCGCTTCAGCGGCAACCCAGGAAAAAGCCAGCGCTGCCGCCGATACCCACCTTTGATGGAGGCCGGGAACTCGTCGACCTCGCCGATCGGGACGCGCTCTATCGCGCCATGGAAGAAGAGTGATTGCGGTTGATACGAATATCCTGGTGTATGCCGCCAACGCGACCTCTCCCTTCCACCGCCCGTGCTTGATCTGGCTCGAACGCCAACGCGTCTCATCGGAGCCGTGGTACGCGACGTGGCCAATTCTCTACGAGTTTCTCCGTGTCGTGACACATCCTCGGACCCTGCAAAGCCCGTGGACCGTTCGCGGCGCATGGAGTTTCCTTGCAAACGCGCTTCTTGTTGCCCCGACTTTTTCGGTGCTTCATGCGACCGAGCGGCATCCCCTCGTCGCCAACGAAACACTCGCCGAGAATCCCGATCTTCGCGGAAACATCCTGCATGAAGCGCATACCGCGGTCCTCATGCGCGAGCACGGCGTCCGGCGCATCTGCACGCGCGACACCGACTTCCATCGCTTCAAATTTCTGGAAGTGATTGACCCGGTCCAGCTCTAGGCCGGGCTAGGCGCTGTCGCGGTCGATGATCTGGAAGCCGAGGCTGACGATGGTCGGCGATTTGGTGTCGCCGGAGAGCCGTCGCAGCAACTGGCGCACCGCTTGGCGGCCCATCTCATAGCGTGGCACGCGCACCGTGGTGAGGGCGGGATAGAGCTGCTGGGCGAGGTCGAGGTCGCCGTAGCCGGCGATCGCCAGCCGGTCGG
>DASRGK010000062.1:0-16601 GCA_035651055.1 Bauldia sp. | reverse complement strand
TCGCGGATCGAATTGTCGAACATGGCGATGTCGACGACGCTGTCGGCGCGCGCCACCCCGATCCGGCCGATGAAATCGCGGAGCGCCTCCGGCGGCACGCCGCGGCGGCGGAGCCCGGCGAGCGTCGGCATGCGCGGGTCGTCCCAGCCCTCGACATGTCCGCCGCGCACCAGCTCGGTCAGCACCCGCTTCGACAGGATCGTGTAGCTGAGATTGAGCCGCGCGAACTCGTATTGCCGGGGCCGCGACGGCACCGGCAGGTTCTCGATCAGCCAGTCGTAGAGCGGGCGGTGATCCTCGAATTCGAGCGTGCAGAGCGAATGCGTCACGCCCTCGATCGCGTCCGACTGGCCGTGGGCGAAATCGTAGCTCGGATAGATTTTCCAGGTGTCGCCAGTCCGCGGATGCTGCGCGTGAAGGATGCGGTAGAGCACCGGGTCGCGGAGGTTGATGTTGCCCGCCGCCATGTCGATCCTGGCGCGGAGCACCCGCGCGCCGTTCTGGAACTCGCCCGCCCGCATGCGGCGGAACAGGTCGAGGTTCTCATCGACGCTCCGGTCGCGGAACGGGCTGTTTCTGCCCGGCTCGGTCAGCGTCCCGCGCGCAAGCCGCATTTCCTCCGGCGACTGGTCATCGACATAGGCCTTGCCGGCGCGGATCAGCACCTCGGCCCACGCGTAGAGCTGCTCGAAATAGTCGGAGGCGTGGAAGAGGTTTTTCCCCCAGTCGAAGCCGAGCCAGGCGACGTCGCGCTTGATCGCGTCGATATATTCCTGCTCCTCCTTCGCCGGGTTGGTGTCATCGAAGCGAAGGTTGCAGTGCCCGCCAAACTCGCCGGCGATGCCGAAGTTGAGGCAGATCGACTTGGCGTGGCCGATATGGAGGTAGCCGTTCGGCTCCGGCGGAAACCGGGTGACCACCGCCTTGTGGCGGCCGGCGGCGAGGTCGTTGCGGACGATCGTGCGGATGAAGTCGCCGGTCGTGACGCTCTCCTCCCCCGCCTTGGTCGCACTGCTGTTGTCGACGTTCGCCATGCCTGGACGCTTCCGGATCAGCCGATTGCCGCGCGCCTTGTGCCAAATCCCGCGGCCAAGGCCAAGCGCCGCGGAATCGCGGCCGTCATCGGCCGCCGGCCCCGATCGCCCCCAGATAGCGGGTGAGCGACCGCGCCACGCATTCCTTGGCGCCGCCGCGGATCGCGAGGTCCCACCAGGCGCCGTAGATGTCGTCGAAGGCGAACGGCTCGACCCTCGCGACGATCGCCTTCACCGTCGGCGCATCGAGCGGAATAAGGTTCGGGTAGCTGTACATGAAGCTGACGTGCCGCCGCGTCGGCACGACCTGCAGGATGTCGCCGACCATCAGGGCCCCCTTGCCGCCCGGCGCGCCGCTCCAATGCAAAACCTGCCCGCCCGGGAAGTGCCCGCCGCAACGGATGAGCGTCATCTCGGGGTTGAGTTTCAGAGTCTCGCCGGACCAGAACGTCACCGCCTTGCCCGGCCGCCGCACCCAGTCGCGCTCGGCTTCGTGGATATGGATCGGGACACCCCCGAACGCATCGCTCCACTCGATCATGGTCGAGTAGTAGTGCGGGTGGGAAATCGCGATCGCCGTCAGCCCGCCGCGCGCCCGGATCTCGTCGACCACGGTGTCGTTGAGAAGCGCCATGCAGTCCCAGAGCACGTTCCCCGCCGGCGATTGCAGGAGGAGCGCGCGCTGATTGATGGCGAAGGCCGGCTCCATGCCGAATCCGGTGATCCCGGCACCCTCGTCCGCGACCTTCAGCCGGTGCGACTGCCGGAGGTCGTCGAGGGTCGTCCATGCCTGGCCCGCCCAGCGCACATATTGCCGGTCGTCGGTGCAGACCGGACAGGATTGCGGCGGCGCGGCGCTGTCGGCGTATTGGGTGGCGCATTGCCGGCAGATGAAATGGGTCAATCGGGCATCTCCCCACGCTGGGCGCGCGGCGAGATTACAAGACTACGCCGCGACCCTGCCATGGGGGCGCATGGAGTCAGGCGTAGGTGCCGGACTTGGTCGAGGTGCCGCTCGGCGCTATCCTGCGTCGGCCGGTTGAGAGCGACTGTCATGCGTAGCTCTCGCGATGCGGGTAAGGCGCATGGCGACGGACCTCCAGTTCCCGATCGTTCTCCGAATAAAGCCCGGCGGCAAGATCCTCGCGCTTCTGATCGGCGCCGCCATCTTCGTGGTTGGCGTCTTCATGACGGGGGACGAAGGCACCACCAGCGTTCCCATCTTCGGCTACGTCTCGACCAGCATCGTCGGCTATTTCATGATCGTTGTCGGGCTGGGGCTCGCGCTCGCCGCCGCCAATGGCATATTCACAGGCCTCCCCTCGGTCACGCTCGACCGCGATGGCCTGGTGTACACGCCAAACCTGGCCCGCGAGCGCCGGGTCGCCTGGAACGAGATCGCGGCGATAACCACCTATTCCGAACGCTACGGCAGCGGCGTCGCGATCGAGACGCGCTCCGGCAGGGTGCGCAAGATTCCGGCGGTCGAAGGCAGCGCGGACGATTTTCGCGACCTCATCCTCCGCTGTGCCGGCGCCGCGGATAGGAGGCTGGCGGCGTCTGGCTCTCCGGAGACCGGGTCGCACATGGCCGGCCGATGAAGAGGGGCCATCCCAACCTCGGCTGGAGGTTTTCACCAAATGCAGCACGTGGCGCTGATCTGAAAAGCAGTGCCGTCTCAGTAGCTTAGCGCCTTCGTAGAAAATGTCGCTGGCAGTCTTGCAGGAACGGGGCTACATCGGCGTCCCGCGCTTGTGCGGTGCAGCATCGGTTCCCGATCATGGCCAATACGCTTCCGGCTCCTGAAGGGGTGCGGCTCGCGGCCAATGGGCACGAACCTCGTCCTCAGACCAGGGCCGGTTTCCTGACCCTTGCCATCGGCAGTATCGGGGTCGTCTACGGCGATATCGGCACGAGCCCGCTTTACGCCTTCCGCGAGTCCGCCCGCGCCGCCACCGGCGGCGCCATCACCGAGCCCGCGATCCTCGGCGTCCTCTCGCTCATCTTCTGGGCGCTGATGGTGGTGGTCACGCTGAAATATGTGATCTTCCTCATCCGCGCCGACAACCGCGGCGAGGGCGGGACCCTTGCCCTGATGGCGCTCACCCTTCGCGTCGTCAAACGCACGGGTCCTATCATCCTGCTCGGCATTACCGCCGCGGCGCTCTTCTATGGCGACGCGGTCATCACGCCGGCCCTCTCCGTCCTCTCGGCCGTAGAAGGCCTCGAAATCGTCGCCCCGTCCTTCGCCGCCTGGGTATTGCCGCTCTCCGTCGCCATCCTCGTCGGTCTCTTCGTCATCCAGTCGCGCGGCACCGGGGCCGTATCGATCGTCTTCGGCCCGGTCATGCTGCTCTGGTTCACGGTGCTCACGGTCCTCGGCATCGTCCATATTGCCGACCATCCCGGCGTGCTCGCCGCGCTCAGCCCGCATTATGCCGTCGGCTTCCTCCTTGATCACGGCGTCATCGGCTTCGTCACGCTCGGCGCCGTGTTCCTCGCCGTCACCGGCGCCGAGGCGCTCTACGCCGATCTCGGCCATTTCGGCCGCCGTCCCATCCAGGTCGCGTGGCTGGGCCTCGTCTTCCCCGCCCTCGTCATCAACTATTTCGGCCAGGGCGCGCTGGTGCTCGGCGACCCCGCGACGCTCGACAATCCGTTCTTCCTGATGGCGCCGGACTGGGCGCAGATGCCGCTCGTCATTCTCGCCACCGCCGCGACCATCATCGCCAGCCAGGCCGTCATCACCGGCGCCTATTCCCTCACCCGCCAGGCGATCCAGCTCGGCCTCCTGCCGCGCTTCGAGGTGCGGCACACGTCCGAGACGCAGGCAGGGCAGATCTACATGCCGCGCGTCAATATGCTTCTGCTCGTCGGCGTCCTGGTCCTGGTCGCCCTTTTCCGCTCATCGAGCGCGCTCTCCAGCGCCTACGGGATCGCCGTCACCGGAACGATGGTTGTGACCACCATCCTCGCCTTCCTCGCGGTGTGGAAGGTGTGGGGCTGGTCGGTACCGGCGGCGGCCGCACTGGTCCTGCCGTTCCTCGCCGTCGACCTGACCTTCCTCTCTGCCAACCTCCTCAAGATCGTCGACGGCGGATGGTTTCCGCTGCTCCTCGGCGGGGTCATCATCGGCCTGATGCTGACCTGGCGGCGCGGCAGCCGCGTCCTCTTCGAAAAGACGCGTCGCCTCGAAATCCCGCTCACCGATATCGTCCGCAACCTCGAGGCCAAGCCGCCGCACCGCATGAAGGGCACGGCGATCTTCCTCACCAGCGACCCGGAAAGCACGCCGACCGCCCTCCTCCACTCGCTGAAACATTTCGGCGTGCTGCACGAAATGAACGTCATCCTCTCGGTCGCCACGGCCGATACCCCGCAGGTCTCCGAAGACGACCTCATCACGATGGAGTGGCTCAGCCCCTCTTTTGCCCGCATCTACCTCCGCTTCGGGTTCATGCAGACGCCCAACATCCCGAAAGCGCTCGGCGCGGCGCGACGGCTGGGCTTCACCTTCGACATCATGAGCACCTCGTTCTTCCTGTCGCGGCGGACGGTGAAACCCTCGCCGCGCTCGCCGATGCCGCTCTGGCAGGAGAAGCTGTTCATGCTCCTCAGCCGCAGCGCCAACGACGCCTCGGCCTATTTCCGCATTCCCAGCGACCGCGTCATCGAGATCGGGATGCAGGTCGCGGTCTGACCCGCCACAAGCCGCGACCGGCTTGCAGCCGCGGTGAGGACGGTCAAATCTGCCGACCGCCGGCGACGGGCGGACGGAGAGGCGCGATGCGGGACGGATATGCCGAGGTCGAAGGGGGTCGCCTCTGGCATCGCGTCGACGGCTCAGGCCCGCGGGTCCTGTTCATCCCTGGCTACACCCTCGACCTGACGATGTGGGACCTGCAGGTCGAGGCGCTTCGCGATCGCTTCACCTGCATCCGTTTCGACCCGCGCGGCGCCGGCCGCTCGCCGCCGCCCACCGGTCCCTACACCTATATCGCCGACGTCGAGGCGCTGCTCTCGCACCTCGGCATCGAACGGGCGCACCTCGTCGGCTTTTCCCTCGGCGCGGCCATCGCCCTCGACTTCACGCTCGCGCACCCGAAGAAGGTCCGCTCGCTCACCCTGATCGACGCCTCGGCGGTCGGTGGCTATCCCTGGCCGGACCGGCTCAAGCCGGCCTTCGCCGAAATCTCGCGTCTCGCCGCCGCCGGCGACATCGCTGCCGCCAAGCGCGCCTGGCTCGGCCATCCCTGGTTCGCGCCGGCGCTGGAGCGGCCCGACTCGGCGCGCCGCCTCCGCGCGATCTTCGACACCTATTCCGGCTGGCACCTCGCCAACCGCAACCCGGCTTCGATGGGCACGCCGCCGGCCTTCGCCCGGCTGGCCGAAATCGCCGTGCCGACGCTGGTCATCGCCGGCGACCGCGACCTCGACTTCTACAACCTGCCCCTCGCCGACGCGCTCGCCGCGGGCATCCCCGGGGCGCGCAGGGAAATCATCCCCGGCGCGGGCCACATGAGCAACCTGGAAGCGCCGGAGGCAGTCAACCGGCTGCTCGCGGGGTTCCTGAATTCGCATTCCGGCCACGCGGCGGTGTAGTTGGTCTTCGCAGGACAATCTGCGCTTCCGGACTCGCGGCAGGAGGATTGCGGCCGTCAGAGCACAAACGGGATCACGGCCTTCCGTTCACGCGGATAGCCGGGAAAGCGCTGGCGGTACCAGCGATGGTGGCTGAGCGATCGCGGGATGAGGTTGGCCGCGGTCCATATCGCGAAGCTGAGCGCCGGGAGGTTCCAGCAGAGGACCGCGAATCCGGTCCATTCGACGATCTCGCCAAAATGGTTGGGGCAGGAGACGTAGCGGAAAAGACCTCCCCGCGGGATCGAATATTCGGGACCACCGGGCCGGCGAAGCGCCAAGAGCGTCTCGTCCGAGGCAAGATTGATCGCGGCGCCGGTCAGGAACAGCGCCAGTCCGCCGATGAAGCGCGGGTCGATGAGCCATGTATCGGGATAGGGATCGGCGAGCCAGCCGAGCCAGCCGCCGTTGACGCCGCCGTTCACCACGCCGAACACGACGCCCATCGCCGCGATCGATACGGGCATGGCGCGGCTGCGGATGCGGAGCGGAAAGACGATGCTCCGGTTGACGTAGTGGACGACCCAGAGCGCGAAGAAGACCCACATCGGCGCGGTCTTCGCGACGCCGCCGGCGAGAAACATTCCGGCGAACACGATGAGCGACGCGCCCTCCATCAGCATCCAGCCGTAGCGGGCCGGCATCAGCGGCCCCCAATCGGCCCGCACATGCCGCCCGTAGGGCGCCGTGATGCGCAATTCGAAGGGCACCGCGATCAGCCCGATCGCGATCCAGGCCCAGACCAGAAGGTTGAATTGATTTGTGCTCATCGGCAGGCACTGGCCCCTCGCCTGGCCCGACCGTTCCCTTTTCGTTCTTTACATCGGGCGCCAGCACGCGGATTCTAATGGGCCTCTCGCTCGATTCGTACCGCCTGGGCTGACAAGACGGGGAGTAACCGGAGCTATGCCTTGTTTCACCACGCCGAGAGCATAAGTTTGGGCGGCGGCCCCGGCCGTGCCTCCCCTTCGGAAAAGCATGCGAATGGCCGACCGTAAGTCCGCGCCCCAGCCCGGCAAGTTCATCTCGATCCGCGGGGCGCGCGAGCACAACCTCAAGAACATCGACCTCGATCTGCCGCGCGACAAGCTGGTGGTGCTGACCGGCCTCTCTGGCTCGGGCAAGTCGTCGCTCGCCTTCGACACGATCTACGCCGAGGGCCAGCGCCGCTACGTCGAGTCGCTCTCGGCCTATGCCCGCCAGTTCCTCGAAATGATGCAGAAGCCGGACGTCGACCAGATCGACGGCCTGTCGCCCGCCATCTCGATCGAGCAGAAGACCACGTCGCGGAACCCGCGCTCGACCGTCGGCACGGTCACCGAAATCTACGACTACATGCGCCTCCTCTACGCGCGCGTCGGGGTGCCCTACTCGCCGGCGACGGGCCTCCCGATCGAGAGCCAGACCGTCAGCCAGATGGTCGACCGCGTCATGGCGCTCCCCGAAGGCACCCGCCTCTACCTGCTCGCGCCGATGATCCGCGGCCGCAAGGGCGAGTATAGGAAGGAGCTGGCCGAGCTGATGAAGCGCGGCTTCCAGCGCGTCAAGATCGACGGCGCCTTCCACGAGATCGCGGAGGCGCCGGCGCTCGACAAGAAGCTGAAGCACGACATCGAGGTGGTAGTCGACCGCATCGTCGTGCGGCCGGAAATTGCCAGCCGCCTTGCCGACTCCTTCCAGACGGCGCTCGAACTCGCCGACGGCCTCGCCATCGCCGAGCTGGCCGACGGTCCCGCCACGTCATCGCCGGACCGCGCCGCCCCGCGAGCCAAAGGCGAGCGGCTAGGCGACGCGAGTCCCGGTGATCCACGTCTTCCGGGCCGCAAGAAGGACGTGGATGGCCGGGACAAGCCCGGCCATGACGGGAACGGCAAATCCAAAGCAGCGTCAGCGCAAGACAAGTCGCCGTCCGTCGCCGAGGCGCCCCCCACCCGGGGGCGGGCCGGGGAAAGGGGTACCGGCGGCATGAAGCGTGGCGACATCGACGCCGCCAACCGCATTCTCTTCTCCGAGAAGTTCGCCTGCCCGGTCTCCGGCTTCACCATCCCGGAGATCGAGCCGCGGCTCTTTTCGTTCAACAACCCCTACGGCGCCTGCCCGGTCTGCGATGGGCTGGGCACCGAGCGCGTCATCGACCCGAACCTGGTCGTGCCGGACGATTCGCTGTCGCTCCGCGAGAACGCCATCCTGCCCTGGGGCAAGACCTCCTCGCCCTACTACATGCAGACGCTGGAGGCGCTCGCCCGCCACTACGGGTTCAGCCTCGACAAGCCGTGGCGGGAGCTCCCCGAGGCGGCCCGGAACGCGATCCTCTTCGGCACCGGCAAGGAGGAGGTCACCTTCCTCTACGACGACGGCCTCCGCTCCTACCGCACGCACAAGAACTTCGAGGGAGTCATCCCCAATCTCGAGCGGCGCTGGAAGGAGACCGAGTCGGCGTGGATGCGCGAGGAGATCGAGCGCTACCACTCCGCCAAGCCCTGCGAGGCCTGCCACGGCTTCCGCCTCAAGCCCGAAGCGCTCGCGGTGAAGCTCGACGGCCTGCACATCTCACAGGTCAGCGAATTCTCGATCCGGAAGGCGATGGCCTGGTTCGACCACCTGCCCGAGACCCTGACCGGCCAGCAGAACGAGATCGCCAGCCGCATCCTCAAGGAGATTCGCGAGCGGCTGAAATTCCTCGTCGATGTCGGGCTCGATTACCTGACGCTCGCCCGCGCTTCCGGCACGCTCAGCGGCGGCGAAAGCCAGCGCATTCGGCTGGCCTCGCAGATCGGCTCCGGGCTCACCGGCGTCCTCTACGTGCTCGACGAGCCTTCGATCGGCCTCCACCAGCGCGACAATGCGCGGCTCCTCGACACGCTCCGCCACCTCCGCGACCTCGGCAATACGGTGATCGTCGTCGAGCATGACGAGGACGCCATCCGCCAGGCCGACTACGTCGTCGACATCGGCCCGGCCGCCGGCATCCACGGCGGCGAGATCATCGCCGAGGGCACGCCCGCCGAGATCATGGCGAACCCGAAATCGCTGACCGGCCAGTTCCTTTCCGGCGCCCGCCAGATCCCGATGCCGGCCTACCGGCGGCGCCCGGAGAAGGGGAAGCTGCTCCGCGTCGTCGGCGCCAGCGCCAACAACCTCAAGGACGTGACCGCCGAAATTCCGCTCGGCCTCCTCACCTGCATCACCGGCGTCTCCGGCTCGGGCAAGTCGACGCTCGTCGTCGACACGCTCTACCAGGCGGTGGCGCGGAAGCTGAACGGCGCCCGCGAGGCGCCCGCGGCGCACCGCGAGCTCGCCGGCCTCGAACTCCTCGACAGGGTCATCGACATCGACCAGTCGCCGATCGGCCGCACGCCCCGCTCCAACCCCGCCACCTATACCGGCGCCTTCACGCCGATCCGCGAATGGTTCGCCGGCCTGCCCGAAGCGAAGGCGCGCGGCTACGGCCCCGGCCGCTTCTCCTTCAACGTCAAGGGCGGCCGCTGCGAGAAATGCGAGGGCGACGGCGTCATCAAGATCGAGATGCACTTCCTCCCCGACGTCTATGTCACCTGCGACGTCTGCCAGGGCCACCGCTACAACCGCGAGACGCTCGAAGTCCGCTTCAAGCAGAAGTCGATCGCCGACGTTCTCGACATGACCGTCGAGGAGGCGAAGGACTTCTTCGCCGCCGTCCCCTCGATCCGCGAGAAGATGGAGACGCTCGACCGGGTTGGCCTCGGCTATATCCGCGTCGGCCAGCAGGCGACGACGCTGTCGGGCGGTGAGGCGCAGCGCATCAAGCTGTCGAAGGAATTGTCGAAGCGCGCCACCGGCCGCACGCTCTACATCCTCGACGAGCCGACCACCGGCCTCCACTTCGCCGACGTCGAGAAGCTCCTCGATGTGCTGCACGAGCTGGTCGAGCAGGGCAACACGGTCGTCGTCATCGAGCACAATCTCGAAGTCATCAAGACCGCCGACTGGATCATCGACCTCGGCCCCGAAGGCGGCGACGGCGGCGGCGAGATCGTCGCCACCGGCACGCCGGAGGACATCGCCAAGGCGAAGCGGAGCTACACCGGGCAGTTCCTCAAGCCGGTGCTGGCGAAGGCGCGCGCGTCACGGGCGCGGGGCGATAGCGCCGGGGTCGAGGCGGCGGAGTGATGACCAGACGCCGCCGCCCCCCACAGAAGCGGGGCCAGTAGGACGCGGCGTTGAACTCCAGGGAGGCGCCCCCAAAACCCGTCATGGCCGGGCTTGACCCGGCCATCCACGACTTCGAAAGTGGCAATACGCACAAGACGTGGATACCCGGCACGAGGCCGGGCATGACGGATAAGAGAGCGAGGACCGGCTGCCCTGATGACGCGTAAGCGAACGCAATTCATCCATGAGGGAAAATACGCCGCTGAAGTGCCCGTCGAGCTGATCGAGGACGATACGGGCTGGTCGCCGTACCTCACGCTCGAAGATGCGCGCAAGCACGACGCCGTCCGCCTTGCCCTCCGGCGCGGCGATGTGCCAGCCGCCGCGAAACACGGACGGGTATTCGAGCTGACGCCGCTCGCCTGAGACGGCGCGAGGGGTGGCCCCTGGACTTCATCCGAGTGGCTTGCCCCGCCGCGATCGGGTGGGCCGTTCGGGCCGGCAGCCAAGCCTCGGGGCGGACGCATCATCCTTCCACCCCCACTTGCCTGTCATCCCCGCACAAGCGGGGAACCAGTATCCGCGACCTCGCCCCGCGCCGATCGCATTCCCGGCCGCCCAGTCCCGCCCGGCACCGGTGGCGGTCACTGGATTCCCGCATTCGCGGGAATGACAGTGGCGGTTGCGTACGCCCGGGCCCCCTCGCCCCACGGCTCCCCTCGCCCCACCGCCTCACCACCGTCATACACCGGCTCACTGGCATCCGGCCTCCGGCTCACCGGCCCCGGCCCCGGTGATCCACGCCGTTCCGCCGCCCGCGCTGGCCGAGGTCCATCGGCAGCGCCCGTCCTGACGCGCCTCGCCCAAATTCCCATCGCAGCGCGCGCCATGCTAAACGGGCCGGCACCCTCCCCGAGGCCCCGCCCGCGCGCCCATGTCCGTCGTCACCCGTTTCGCCCCCTCGCCGACCGGCTTCCTCCATATCGGCGGCGCGCGCACGGCGCTGTTCAACTGGCTCTACGCCCGCCATACCGGCGGGAAGATGCTGCTCCGGATCGAGGACACCGACCGCGAGCGCTCGACCGATGCCGCCGTCGCCGCGATCCTCGACGGCCTCACCTGGCTCGGGCTCACCTGGGAGGGCGAGCCGGTCCACCAGTTCGCCCGCGCCGCCCGCCATCGCGAGGTGGCCGAAGAGCTGGTCGCGCGCGGCAAGGCCTATCGCGCCTACGAGACGGCGGACGAGCTGAACGACATGCGCGCCAAGGCGCGCGCCGAGGGCCGTTTCGCCCGCTACGAGGGGACCTGGCGCGACCGCGACCCGTCCGAAGCGCCGCCCGGCGTCGCGCCGACCATCCGGATCAAATCGCCGCTTTCCGGCGAGACCGTCATCGACGACCGCGTCCAGGGCCGCGTCGCCTTCCCCAACAAGGACCTCGACGATTTCGTCATCCTGCGCTCGGACGGCACGCCGACCTACATGCTCGCCGTGGTCGTCGACGATCACGACATGGGCGTCACCCACGTCATCCGCGGCGACGACCATCTCACCAATGGCGGCCGCCAGAAAATCCTCTACGAGGCGATGGGCTGGGAGGTGCCGGTGATGGCGCATGTGCCGCTCATCCACGGGCCGGACGGCGCCAAGCTGTCCAAACGGCACGGCGCGATGGGCGTCGACGCCTACCGGGCGATGGGCTACCTGCCCGAGGCGCTCCGCAACTACCTCGCCCGTCTCTCCTGGTCGCACGGCGACGCCGAGATCATGTCGACCGAGGAGATGGTCGAATGGTTCGATATCGACGGCATCGGCCGGTCGGCGGCGCGCTTCGATTTCCAGAAGCTTGAGAGCCTCAACGGGCACTACATCAAGGCGATGCCGGACGAGCGCCTCCTCGAAACGCTCACCGCGGCACTCCCGCATCTGCCGGGGGGCAACGAATTCCTCGCCCGCCTCACCCCGGAAAAGCGCGGGCGCCTCCGCCTCGCCCTCCCCGGCCTCAAGGACCGCGCGAGGACCCTCAACGACCTTTTCGCGCGGGCCGATTTCATCGTCGCCGACCGGCCGCTCGCCCTCGATGCGGCGGCATCGGCTCTTCTCGATCCGGCGGCCCGTTCGCTGCTCGCCGGCCTCGTGCCGGTGTTCCAGGCCGTCGAGGACTGGCAGGCGCCGGCGATCGAGGCGGCGGTCAAGGCCTTCACCGGCGAGCGCGCCGTGAAGCTGGGGCAAATCGCGCAACCGCTCCGTGCGGCGCTGACCGGCCACGCCACGTCGCCCGGCATTTTCGAGGTCCTGGCAGCGCTCGGCCGCGAGGAGAGCCTCGCGCGGATTGCCGATCAGGCGGCCTCCTGAGCCCCGCGGCGGCGCGAAAAATGGACTTGCCGCGCTGCAACAAATAGAATGAGACCCTATATCCTCCCAGAGGGATTCAGCGAGGCATCGCCATGGCGAACGTGAGCAGGCTTGAAGAACACCAAGCGCCAGGCGAGGAACCGGCGAAACTCTCCATCGACGGCAAGGAACTGCCGCTCCGGGTCCGCAAGGGCACCATCGGTCCTTCGGTCATCGATATCAGCAAGCTCTACGCCGATACCGGCCATTTCACCTACGACCCGGGCTTCACCTCGACCGCCGCCTGCGAGTCGCAGATCACCTTCATCGACGGCGACGAGGGCATCCTTCTCTACCGCGGCTACCCGATCGAGCAGCTCGCCGAGCACGGCGATTTCCTCGAGACCTGCTACCTGCTCCTCTATGGCGAGCTACCGACGCCGGCGCAGAAGGCCGACTTCGACCACCGTGTCACGTACCACACGATGGTCCACGAGCAGATGACGCGCTTCTTCACCGGCTTCCGGCGCGACGCCCATCCGATGGCGATCATGTGCGGCGTGGTCGGGGCGATGTCAGCCTTCTACCACGACTCGACCGACATTTCGGACCCCTACCAGCGGATGGTCGCCTCCCTCCGCATGATCGCGAAGATGCCGACGATCGCCGCGATGGCCTTCAAGTATCACGTCGGACAGCCCTTCGTTTATCCGCTCAACGCGCTCGACTACGCCTCGAATTTCCTGCGCATGTGCTTCGCGGTGCCGACCGAGGAATACAAGGTCAACCCGGTTCTCGCCCGCGCCATGGACCGCATCTTCATCCTGCACGCCGACCACGAGCAGAACGCTTCCACCTCGACGGTCCGGCTGGCCGGCTCGTCCGGCGCCAACCCGTTCGCCTGCATCGCGGCCGGCATCGCCTGCCTCTGGGGTCCCGCGCATGGCGGCGCCAACGAGGCGGCGCTCAACATGCTGCAGGAGATCAAGACGGTCGACCGCATCCCGGAATACATCGCCCGCGCCAAGGACAAGAACGATCCGTTCCGCCTCATGGGCTTCGGCCACCGGGTCTACAAGCACTACGATCCGCGCGCCAAGATCATGCAGAAGACCTGCCACGAGGTTCTCGCCGAGCTCGGCATCCAGGACGACCCGCTTCTCGAAGTGGCGATGGAGTTGGAGCGCATCGCGCTCACCGACGAGTACTTCATCGAGAAGAAGCTCTACCCGAACATCGACTTCTATTCGGGGATCACGCTGAAGGCGCTGGGCTTCCCGACGACGATGTTCACCGTCCTCTTCGCGCTCGCCCGAACCGTCGGCTGGATCGCGCAGTGGAAGGAGATGGTGGAAGACCCGTCGCAGAAGATCGGCCGGCCGCGCCAGCTCTATACCGGCGCGCCGCGGCGCGACTATATCCCGCTGTCGAAGCGCCGCTAGGCTGCCGCGCGGCGGTCTGCCGCCGTCTCGATCACGATTGCCGCCGCCTTCTCGCTGGGCGCGATCCCTTCGGTCGACATGACCGCGTCGAGCCGCGCCATCGCCTCGACCTGACGCCGGCGCTGGGGCGTGTCCGCAAGCAGCGGCGTGAGCGCCGCAGCGAGATTGGCGGGCGCGCTATCGCCGTCGATGAATTCCGGAATCGCCTTTGCCGCAAGGATCAGATTGGGCAGCACGATCGACTTGACCGGCCCCTTCATGCCCGCGGTCACGAACGGCTTGAGGAGCTTCGCCAGCGGGTCGACGCGGTAGGCGACCACCATCGGGACGCCGGCCAGCGCCAGTTCAAGTGTCACCGTGCCCGAGGCGGCAAGCGCGGCATGCGCCCGGCGGAAGGCCGCGAACTTCGCGGCCTCGCCCTCGACGACCGCGACCGGCACTCCCCAGCCGCCGCAGGCGGCCCGGATCTCGGCGGCAAAGCGGGTGACCGCGGGAACCACGACTTCGAGTCCCGCGATCCTTGCCGCGAGGAGCCGCACCGTCTCGCCGAACGGCGCGAGCAGGCGGGACACTTCCGAGCGGCGGCTTCCCGGCAGGACGAGAAGCGTCGGTCCGGCGCCCGCGGCGAGCGGCGGGCGCTCGCCCGGCGCCGGCCTCAATGCGTCCAGCCGTTCGATCAGCGGGTGGCCGACGTAGGTGCATGGCGGACCGCCGAGGCGATGATGCACGCCGGGCTCGAACGGCAGCAGCGCCAGGACGTGGTCGACATAAGGCCGCATCGCCCGCGCCCGTCCCGACCGCCAAACCCAGACCGAGGGCGAGACATAGTCGACGATGGCAATCGATGGATCGGCCATGCGAACCGCCTTCGCCACGCGAAGGTTGAAGTCCGGGCTGTCGACGATGACAAGCACGTCGGGCTTGGCCTCGATGACCGCCCGGGCGGTCGACCGTATCAGGCGAAGCAGTTCCGGCAGCTTCCGCAAGACCGCCGTGATGCCGTGGAGCGCGATCTCGCCCATCGGGAAGAGCGAGCGCAGTCCGAGGCGCGCCATGCGCTCGCCGCCGACGCCGAGAAAACGCGCCTCCGGTATCCGGCCGCGCAGCGCCTGCATCAGGCCCGCGGCGAGCTGGTCGCCGGATTCCTCGCCCGCGATGAGGAACACCGTGAACGGGCGGGCGGCCGGCGCCAGGCTCACGACGGCACGACGCCGGTGACGAAGATGCCGGCGGCATCGGCGCGGCGGATGACCTCGGGCCGGTCGACGATCATCACCTTGCCGGCGCTGATCGCGATCCCGCCAAGTCCCGCCGCGATCACGCCCTCGACGGTGCGCGTCCCGATCGTGGGCATGTCGACCCTGAGGTCCTGCTGCGGCTTGGCGCATTTGGCGAACGCCCCGGTTCCGCTCGACCAGCGCGCCCGCCCCGCCGCGCGGATCGACGCGACCCGTTCCAGCATCGCGTCGGTGCCTTCGGCGGCTTCGAGCGCAATCACCCTGCCCTCGACCACGACGGCCGCCTGGCCGGCGTCGAGCCGCCCGATCGCCTCGGCGGCGCGCACCGCCGCCTCGACGTCCTTCCGCTGTCGGCGATCGGGCGCGCGCTTGCCGAGCGCCCCGGCGCCCGCCACCAGGTCGGGCGCGACTTCGTGGGCGCCGATCACACGGAGGCCGCGCTTCTCGAGGAAGCGGACGGCCCCGGTAAGCACCGTGTCGTCGCCGCCGATGATGATCGTGAAGACGTCCTTGGCGGCGCGCATCGTCGCCCAGTCGAGCTTGATGCCCTTGAAATCCGGGCGCTGGCGGATGTTGCCGACGATGACGACATCGCGGCCATGGGCCTTGAGGATCGCATCGATGCGGCCGATCTCGCCCCAGGAGAGCCAGATGTGGTCGAAGCCCTCGATCGCCTTGTCGGCCTCACCGGCAATGCCGACGATCCTGACCCGGCGGCCATGCGCCGCCGCCGCCGCGGCGACGTGGAGCGGGACCGGGCCGCCGCCGGCGACGATGGCAAGCGGCTCGGCGGCCGCATCAGGCATCGTCGGCCTCGGCAAGCCGTCCCCTCCGCCGCGGCGTGCAGAGCGGATGGTCGGCGCCGTCGCGGATGAACTGGACGATGGTCATCACCGCGGGAACCTTGGCATATTCCTCGGCGACCCGGTCGACCCGGCGGGCGATGGTGCCGTCGCCCCAGAAGATCGCCTCGTAGGCCGCCCGCAAGGCATGGATGGTCTTCCGGTCGAAGCCGCGGCGCTTCAGGCCGACGATGTTCAGCCCGCCGAGCTTGGCGCGGTTCCCGATCGCCGAGGCGAAGGGAATGACGTCGGTGACTACCGCCGACAGACCGCCGATGAAGGCGTGCGCCCCGATCCGGCAGCGCTGCTGGACCGCGGACAGGCCGCCGAGAATGGCGTGCTCGCCGACCGTCACGTGGCCGCCGAGGGTCGCCTGGTTGACCAGGACGACATGGTTGCCGACGACGCAGTCATGCGCCACGTGCGAGGCGATCATCATGTAGACGTGCGAGCCGACCGTGGTCACGCCGCGGCCGCGCGAGGTGCCGCGGTGGATCGTGGCGTATTCGTGGATGACGCAATCGCTGCCGATCACCAGCGAGGTCGGCTCGTTCCGGTAGCTCGTATCCTGCGGACTGCCGCCGACCGCCGCGAATGGCATGATTTCGGTCCGCTCGCCGACTTCCGTGCGCCCGCTCACCGAGACGTGCGAATGAACGTTGACGCCGTCCTTGAGGACGACCTCCGGCCCGATGACACTGTAGGCGCCGATCCGCACGTTCTTGCCGATACGCGCACCGGCGGCGACCACCGCCGACGAATGAATGTCGCTCATCGCTCGTCGGCGATCAGGGCGCTGATGGTGGCCTCGGCGACCTTGAAGCCCCTGACCACCGCCTCCGCGTTGAACTTCCAGATGCTGCTGCGGTTGCGCACCTTGTGGACGTGAAATTCGACGGTGTCGCCCGGCACGACCGGGCGGCGGAACTTGGCGTTGTCGA
>DASRGK010000061.1:0-27667 GCA_035651055.1 Bauldia sp. | reverse complement strand
GGCAGTGATCGCCGCCGGCGTGTCGAGCCGCGCCGCTACGCCGTCGCTCGCCGCGATCGCCCGGTAGAGCCGCACCATGCCCGCGCCGCAGAGCACGGTCTCGGCGCTCACCCGCTCGCCGTCGCGCTCGATATGCGGCCAGATTTCAAGGTCGCGCCTGGTCACCGGCCCGAGCCCGATATGCCCGCCTTCGCCGGGGACCGGGATCCAGACGCTCCGCGAATGGATGAGCGCCCCGGCGCCGAGGCCGGTGCCCGGCCCGATCACGACGCGCGCGCCGTGCTCGCTCATCTCGCCGCCGCCGATCGGGTCGAGGTCGGAGGGCCGCAGTTGGGGAAGCCCGAGCGACTGCGCCTCGAAGTCGTTGAGGAGGACGACCTCGGCCAGGCCGAAACGGGCGATGGCGCGTTTCGGCTCGACCACCCAGTCGCAGTTGGTGAGCGGCACGCTGTCCCCGACGATCGGGCCGGCGAGCGCCAGCACCGCGGATTTCGGGTTGCACCCGGCCTTGCCGACGACGGCGTCGTCGATCGCGTCGTCGATCGTGGCGAAGTCGGCGGTGTGCACATTGGGGAGCCGCCGCACGACCGCGTCGGCATGCTCGATCAGCGCGAAACGCGCATTGGTTCCGCCGATGTCGCCGATGAGAATCGGGAAGGGCAGATGGTCGAGGAAGCCGGCCACGCCTATTCCTTGATGTAGGGCTTGCCGTCGGCCGCCGGCGGACGGGCTCTCCCGACCAGTCCGGCGACGAGGACGATGGTCGCGATATAGGGCGCCATCGCTAGGAACTCGGACGGGATCGGCGTCTGCAGGATGGCGAGCTTCTGTTGCAGCGAATCGGCGAAGCCGAAGACCAGCGCCGCCAGCAGCGCCCCGACCGGGTGCCAGCGCCCGAAGATCATCGCGGCAAGGCCGATGAAGCCGCGCCCGTTGGTCATGTTGATGTCGAAACGGCCGACCGAGCCGAGCGTGAACCAGGCCCCGGCGAACCCGGCCACCATGCCGCCGATCGTCACGTTGATGTAGCGCGTGCGGTAGACGTCGATGCCGAGCGTGTCGGCGGCTTCCGGATGTTCGCCGACCGCGCGGGCGCGGAGGCCCGAGCGGGTGTGGAACAGGTAGTACGTCGCCCCCGCAATCAGGATGGCGGCGCCGTAGACGAAGAGGTTCTGCTGGAAGAAGACGCGCCCGATGATCGGCAGGTTGCTAAGGAGCGGTATGTCGATGCCGCCAAATATCGGCGCGTTGTTCAACTCGCGGTGCACCGTCAGCACCTGGCTGGTGACGTAGGATGTCAGGCCGAGGGCGAAGAGGTTGATCGCCACGCCCGCGATGATCTGGTCGACGCGGTAGGTGATGACGAGCACGCCGAGGGCCAGTCCCATCAGGCCGCCGACGGCGATGGCGGCCACCAGACCGGGCCAGCCGCCGAGCAGCGAGCCGACGATGGCCCCGGTGAAGGCGCCCGAGAGAAGCATTCCCTCGATGCCGATGTTGACCACCGCGACGCGCTCGCAGAGCGTCCCGACCAGCCCACCGAGCGCGATCGGCACGGCCCGCACGACCGTCGCCTCGAGCATGCCGGTCAGCGAGAACTGCTTTCCCGCCGTCGCCCAGACCAGGAATGTCGTGACCGCCAGGAGCAGGCCGATGCCGAGGAAGATGCTGGAGCGCCGCGCCGCCCCGCGCATGAACTGGCGGAAGCCGAAGAAGGCGAGCACCGCCGCGATGGCGTAGTTGTAGGGAGCCGCCGGCACGACGAGGCTCGGCAGGGTGAACATGTCGCCCGGCAGGGCGAGGCCGAAGGTCGCGTCGCCGGAGGATTGCAGGCCGAAGACCGCCGCCACGACCACCGCCAGCGCCAGAAGCAGCCAGCCGATCACCAGCGTCTGGCGTCGCTTGATGTGGTCGAGGTTGGCCCGGCTGGCCGTTTCGCTCATCGCCATGGCGTCAGGGCCTCGCGGGCTTGTTCTTGCGGAAGGCCCAGGGGAACGCCGCGCGCATCAGCATCGGCGCGGCGACGAAGGCGATGATCAGCGCCTGGATGATCGCGATGAGGTCGATGCGCACGCCGGCCTCCACCTGCATCTGTCGTCCACCGGCGTCGAGCGCGCCGAACAGGATGCCGGCGATGAGGACGCCGGCCGGGTGCGAGCGCCCGAGCAGCGCCACCGCGATGGCGTTGAAGCCGGCGCCGCCCGTAAAACCCGGCGTCGCCCGGCCGAGCACGCCGAGCACCTGGTTGGCTCCGGCGAGGCCGGCGAGGGCTCCTCCGATCGCCATCACCGCGACGATGATCAGGCTCGAGCGCATGCCGGCGTAGCGCGCCGCCGAAGGGTTGAGGCCGCTCGCCCGGAACTCGAAGCCGAGCGTGGTGCGGAAGAGGAGCCAATAGACCAGAAGCACCATCACGAGCGTGATGATGATGCCGGCATTGAGCCGCAGGTTGGGATCGAGCCAGGTCAACAGCTTGGGCAGTTCCGCGCTGGAGAGCACCGACGACGAGACCGGATCGTGGCGCCCCGGCTTCTGGATCGGCGGATTGCGCAGGAGGAAGTTGGTCAGCTGCATGGCGATCAGGTTGAGCATGATCGTGGTGATCACCTCGTGCGCCCCGGTCGTCGCCTTGAGCCAGCCGGGGATGGCGCCCCAGATCGCGCCGGCCGCGATGCCGGCAAGCAGCGCCAGCGGCAGGTGGACGAAGACCGGCAGCCCGGTCAGCGAGAAGCCGACGGTTACCGCCGCCATGCCCCCGGCGATCATCTGGCCCTCGGCGCCGATATTGAACAGGCCAGCGCGGAAGCCGAGCGCGACGCCGAGCGCGGCGAGGGTGATCGGCGCCGCCGCGGTCAGCGTTTCCGAAATGGCGGAGAGCGAACCGAACGAGCCCGTGAAAAGCGCGGCGAAAGCCTGCCCGACGGTCGGCACGCTCACGCCGGTTGCCAGCATCGTCAGCCCGCCGAGGAGGATGGCGAGCGCCACCGCGAGCACCGGCACGATGAGCAGCTGTTCCACGTCGAAGCGGACCGCGCTCGCCCGCGTCAGCGCCGCCTCCTCGGCCGTCTCCTGCCGGATATAGTCGCTCACGCCGCAGCCCCCGCCATTGCCAGGCCGATCGAGCTCCGGCTGACGTTCGCCGCGTCGAACTCGCCCGCGATGCGTCCGCGGAACATCACGAGGACGTGGTCCGACAGCGAGAGGATCTCGTCGAGTTCGGTGGAGACGATGAGCACGCCCACGCCGGCATCGCGCGCCGCGATGATGCGCTTGTGGATGTACTCGATCGAGCCGACGTCGATGCCCCGCGTCGGCTGCGCGGCGATGACCAGCTTCACGTTGCGGCTGAGTTCGCGCGCCACGATCAGCTTCTGCTGGTTGCCGCCGGAGAGGTGGTCGGCGAGGGCGTAGATGGACGGCGTGCGCACGTCGAACTCGATCACGTTCTTGACGCAGACCTTGTGCACCGCCGGCCAGTGCATGGTCAGTCCGGTCGAATACGGCTCGTCGTAGTAGCTGTCGAGAACCATGTTCTCGGCGATGTCGAACTCGCCCACCATGCCGCTGCGGTGGCGGTCCTCCGGCACGTGGGCGATGCCGAGGAGGTGGCGCTCGCGCGCCGAGGCGCGGGTGATGTCCCTGCCGAGGAACGAGACGCTGCCGCGCACGATCGGCCTGAGGCCGGCCAACGCCTCGACCAGCTCGGTCTGTCCGTTGCCCTGAACGCCGGCAACGCCGACGACCTCGCCCTGGCGCACCGTCAGGCTGACGCCGTCCACGGCCAGTTCGTCGCGCTCGTTGGTGACCATCAGGTCGCGCACTTCGAGGAGCGCCGGTCCGGGCCTGGCGGGCCGCTTCTCGACCTGGAAATGGACCGCGCGGCCGACCATCATTTCGGCGAGCTCGGCCTCGGTCGCGGTCTTCGGTTCCGCTTCGCCCACCACCTTGCCGCCGCGCAACACGTTGATCCGGTCCGCGACTTCGAGGACTTCGTGCAGCTTGTGCGTGATGAACACGAGCGCCTTGCCCGCGTCGCGGAGCGACCGCAGGATGCCGAAGAACTCGGTCACCTCCTGCGGCGTCAGAACCGCCGTCGGCTCGTCGAAGATGAGGACGCTCGCCGAGCGGAACAGGACCTTGATGATCTCGACGCGCTGCTGCGTGCCGACCGGCAGTTCCTCGATGATGGCGTCCGGATCGACGTCGAGTCCGTGTTCGGCGCTGATCTTGCGAACCTGCTCGCGCGCCGTGGCGAGGTCGAGGTGATCGAGCGGGCCGACCGGTTCGACGCCGAGGACGACGTTCTCCGCCACGGTGAACACCGGCACCAGCATGAAGTGCTGGTGCACCATGCCGATGCCGGCCCGGATGGCGTCGCCGGCGCTCTCGAAGCGGGTCGGCTTGCCGTCGATGAGGATTTCGCCCTCGTCCGGCCGGTACAGGCCCGAGAGCACGTTCATCAGCGTCGATTTGCCGGCGCCGTTTTCGCCGAGCAGGCCGAGGACCTCGCCGGCGCGGATCTTGAGGCTGATGTTGTTGTTGGCGACCAGGTCGCCGAACCGCTTGGTGATGCCGCGGAGTTCGATATCCAAGAGCTGGCGTCCCCGAATCCCTCTCGGCTCTGCGTGTCCCGAGGCCCCCGTCCGGCGAGGCAACCCGCCGGATCCTCGCGATCCGGCGGGCCCTCCAGTGGTCTTTTCGGCTGCGCCGCCTACATTCCCCCGACCTTGATCGATCCGTCGATGATCCCGGCCTTGATCTTCTCGATCTCGGCCTTGAGGTCGGCCGGCACGGCCGCGTCGAGGTCGTGGAACGGCGCCAGCGCGACGCCGCCGCTCTTCAGGTCGCCGACGATGACGCCGGGCTTGAAGGTTCCCTTGAACGCCTCGGTGACCGCCTCCTTGGTGGTCGAGTCGACGCGCTTCAGGACTGAGGTCAGGAACACGGCCTTGTGGTCGGGGTCGGTGGCGTACTGGTCAGTATCGACGCCGATTACCTTGAGCTTGTCGGCGCCAAGTTCCATGGCGAGCGCCGCCGGGCCCTGTCCGACCTTGCCGGCGACCGGCAGGATGATGTCGGCGCCCTCGTCATTCATGCTCTTGGCGATGTCCTTGCCCTTGTCGATCGAGCTGAAGTCGCCGACGAACACGCCGTCCTTCTTGGCCGGGTCCCAGCCGAGAACCTTTACCTTCGCGCCCTTCTGCTTGTTGTAGTACTCGGCGCCCCACACGAAGCCGTCCATGAAGTCGGTCACCGGGCCGCCGATGTTGATGCCGCCGAACGTGCCGAGCACGCCGGTCTTGCTCATGCCTGCCGCCAGGTAGCCGGCGAGGAATGCCGCCTGGTTGGTCGCATAGACCTGGCCGAGCACGTTCGGGATCGGCGGGTCGTAGGCATAGTCGACGATCGTGAACTTGATGTCCTTGTTGGCCTCTGCCGCCGCCTTGGTGGCATCGCCGAGCAGGAAGCCGACGGTGACGATGACGTCGCACTTGGCCTTGGCGAAGGAGTTGAGGTTCGGGACGTAGTCCGTCTCGGCCTTCGATTCCAGAAGCTTGGTCTGGAAGCCGCCTTCCTTGGCGGCGTCCTGCACGCCCTGCCACGTGTACTGGTTGAAGCCCTTGTCGTCGACGCCGCCGGTATCGGTCACGGCGCACGCCAGAAATGCCCAGGCCGGTGCAGCCGTGCCAATGGCGGCCGCGGCGGCAAAAGCGGCAAGGGTCGTCGTCAGAGTTCTTGCTTTCAAAATTGCCTCCATCATGAACCACGGAACTCCGGGAAATCGCCCCGGAGCGTGAGTAGCCAAAATCTCCTGCCCGGCCGTTCGCGGCATGCTTCCGGGGCTCGGAAAGGGCCGTGCGGCAAGGCGATTTCCTAACCTTGCATTTCCTTTTGTCATCGTCGAGGGGGCCTCGGCTTGACGCCGCGCCGCCGCCCCGGCTTGATCGGCACTGATGGGGGGCTGGAAACGCGGATGGATCGCGAGCTTTTCGAGGCGGCGAAGCGGGCGCGGGAGAAGGCGCACGCGCCCTATTCGCGCTTCCAGGTCGGCGCTGCCATCCGCACACTTGCCGGCACCGTCCATACCGGCTGCAACGTCGAGAACGCGTCCTTCCCGGAGGGCTGGTGCGGCGAGACGTCGGCGATCGCCGCGATGATCGGGGCAAGCGGCGCTGCGCCGGGCCGCCGGATCGCCGCCATCGCCGTGGTCGCGGCGCGCATCGACGGCAACCTGACGACGCCCTGCGGCGGCTGCCGGCAGCGCATCGCCGAGTTCGCCGGGCCGGACACGCCGGTTCACGTCTTCGACCTCGACGGCGAAGGACGGAGCTTCACGCTGGCCGAGCTTCTCCCCGCGGCCTTCTATCTGGCGCAGAAGCCATGAGCGGCGGCGAGGCCGAGCTTGCTGCGCGGCTGATCCGCTCGCGGCGCGACCTGAAGTTCGAAGTGGGCATGATCCTCGGCTCCGGCCTCGGCGCCCTGGCCGAGGCCGTCGCCGATGCGGTGCGCATCCCCTACGAACGGCTCCCCGGCTTTCCCGGCTCGACCGTCTCCTCGCATCGCGCCGAGGTCGTCGCCGGCACCATCGAAGGCGTGCCGGTCATCGTCTTCGCCGGCCGCGCGCACTACTACGAGACCGGCAATCCGGCCGCGATGCGCGGACCGATCGCCACCCTTGCCGCGCTCGGCGCCGATTCATTGCTCATCACCAACGCCGCCGGCTCGCTTCGCACCGACGTCGGGCCGGGCGAGATCATGCTCATCACCGACCACATCGCCTTCTCCGGGATCAATCCGCTGATCGGCGAGAAGGGCGATGGCCGCTTCGTCGGCATGACCGCCGCCTACGACCGCGAGCTGCGCGCCGAGATCCTCGGCGCCGCGGAACAGGAGGGCGTCGCGCTCGGCACCGGCGTCTACATGTGGTTCTCCGGCCCGTCCTTCGAGACGCCCGCCGAGATCAAGGTCGCACGCCTTCTCGGCGCCGATGCGGTCGGCATGTCGACCGTGCCGGAGGTGATCCTCGCCCGGTTCTTCGGGCTCCGCGTCGCCGCCGTCTCGACCATCACCAACTTCGCCGCCGGCATGACCGGCGCCGAGCTGTCGCACGAGGAGACCAAGGCCCTGGCGCCGATCGGCGCGGCCAAGCTCGAACGGGTCGTCCGCCGCTACCTCCGCCGCCGCGCCCAGCATCGGCTGCGTCGCTGATGCTGCCGCAGGAGGTCATCCGCAGGAAGCGCGACGGCGGGACGCTTACCGCCGGGGAGATCGCCTTCATGGTCGAGGGCCTGACCGCCGGCTCGGTCAGCGAAGGCCAGGTCGCGGCGCTCGCGATGGCGATCTTCATCCGGGGCATGGAGCGCAACGAGGCGGTGGCGCTGACCCTGGCGATGCGCGATTCCGGCACGGTGCTCGACTGGTCCGACATGCCCGGCCCGGTCGTTGACAAGCACTCGACCGGCGGCATCGGCGACAATGTCTCGCTGATGCTCGCTCCGGCGCTCGCCGCCTGCGGCTGCTACATCCCGATGATTTCCGGCCGCGGCCTCGGCCACACCGGCGGCACCCTCGACAAGCTCGACGCGATTCCGGGCTATGTCTCGGTCCCCGATCTCGCCCGGCTCCGCAAGACCGTGTCCGAAGTCGGCTGCGCCATCATCGGCCAGACCGCCGACCTCGCGCCCGCCGACCGCCGCCTCTATGCCATCCGTGACGTGACCGCGACCGTCGAGTCGATCCCGCTCATCACCGCCTCGATCCTGTCGAAGAAGCTCGCCGCCGGACTGCAGGCGCTGGTGCTCGACGTGAAGACCGGTAACGGCGCCTTCATGCAGTCGCTCGCCGATTCCCGTGCCCTGGCGGAAAATCTGGTCAGCGTCGCCAATGGCGCCGGCCTGAGGACGAGCGCCCTCATTACCGACATGAACGAGCCGCTGGCCTCCGCCGCCGGCAATGCGGTGGAAGTCCGGAACGCCATCGACTTCCTCACCGGCAAGGAGGCCGACGTCCGCCTCTACCGCGCCACCACCGCGCTCGCGGCGGAGCTCCTGGTGCTCGCCGGGGTCGACGACGAACGCGGCGCGGCCATGAAGATCGAGGCGGCGTTCGAGTCGGGGAAGGCGGCGGAGAAGTTCGCCGCCATGGTCGTGGCGCTCGGCGGTCCGGCGGACCTCATCGAACATCCCGAGCGTCATCTGCCGAAGGCGCCGGTGATCCGCGCGGTGAAGGCAGAGAAGGCCGGCTTCGTCTCGGCGATCGACACGCGGGCGATCGGGCTTGCCGTCGTGGAACTGGGCGGCGGCCGCCGCCGCGCCGAGGACAGGATCGACCCGTCCGTCGGATTCACCGGGCTCGCCCCGCTTGCCGCAAAGGTCGCACCGGGCGATCCGCTTGCCCTCGTCCATGCCCGGAGCGATGCCGATGCCGACCGCGCCGCCGAAGCGATCCGCAATGCCTACGGGCTCGGCGAGGAGATTCCCGGCCGCCGCACGATCTGGGAAAGGATCGGGCCGAACTAGGCCCCGGCTACATCTTCCGGAAACGCACCCGGGCGCTCCGCTCGATCGCGGCGACCGCCAGCTTGTCGAGTTCCAGCCGGTCGCGCAGCATCTGCAGGAAGCGCAGTTCCTCCTGCTCGACATGCAGGTCCGCCGCCGCCACTTCGATGGCGAGCGCGTAGGCCGTCTCGTGAAGGCGTGGAGGGAGCGCGGTGGCGATGACGTCGAGGATCTCGTCGATCCCGTCCTCGTGCTGGAGGAGGGCGCTGCAGGCGTCGGCCGCCGCGCCCAGCCGCTCGTGCGGGAAGTCGCGGAAGGCGGGCAGCGTTTTCACGATGTCGCCGATCTTCATCAGTTCGCTGTCGCTGAGCCGGCGGTCGGCCGCGGCCACCGTCACCATGGCGTAGATCAGCGCGTCGTGCGCCGAGATGGCTTTCGCCGGCTTGTTCATGGCCGTTCCTGGCTGGTCCGAAGAAATGCGCGCGGAACCTATGGCTTCGCCGCCCGGCGCGCAAGCAGCGGCGTTGACGGCGGCGGGCCGCCTTTCTAGGGTCCGCCCGCCCCGACAAAGCCGGAATCCCCTCACCTTGTCAGCGACGCTGCCCGTCCTTGAAGTCTCGCCCGCACTCCTTGAGGCGGCGCGGCGCTCGAAAGCCTGGCCGTTCGAGGAAGCGCAGAAGATCGTGGCCCGCATCGCCCGCCGCGGCGGCGCCCCGCGCGAGATCGTCTTCGAGACCGGCTACGGCCCCTCGGGCCTGCCCCATATCGGCACGTTCGGCGAGGTGGCGCGCACGACCATGGTGCGGACCGCCTTCCGGCTCCTCACCGAGGACCGCATTCCCACGCGCCTCATCTGCTTCTCCGACGACCTCGACGGCCTCCGGAAGGTCCCCGACAACGTGCCCAACCGCGAGGCGATGGCGAGGTACCTCAACCAGCCGCTCACCCGCGTTCCCGATCCTTTCGGCGAATACGAGAGTTTCGGCGCGGGCAACAATGCGCGGCTCCGGAAATTCCTCGACCGTTTCGGTTTCGCCTACGAATTCATGAGCGCGACCGAGACCTACCGCTCGGGCCGCTTCGACGGGATGCTGCTGCGCATGCTCGCCGAGTACAACGAGGTGATGGCGATCATGCTGCCGTCGCTGCGCGAGGAGCGCCAGCAGACCTATTCGCCGTTCCTGCCGATCAGCCCGACCACCGGGGCCGTGCTGCAGGTGCCGATCCTCGAGCGCAACGTTGCCGGCGGCACCATCGTCTACCGCGATCCCGACAGCGGGACGCTGGCCGAGGTGCCGGTCACCGGCGGCCGCGTCAAGTGCCAGTGGAAGGCGGACTGGGCGCTCCGCTGGGCGGCGCTCGGCGTCGATTACGAAATGTCCGGCAAGGACCTCATCGATTCGGTGAAGCTTTCCTCGCAGATCTGCCGCGTGCTCGGCGCCGAGCCGCCGGAATCGCTGAACTACGAACTGTTCCTCGACGAGAAGGGCCAGAAGATATCGAAGTCGAAGGGGAACGGCCTGACCATCGACGAGTGGCTCGCCTACGCCACCCCCGAAAGCCTCGCGCTCTACATGTTCCAGAAGCCGAAGGCGGCGAAGAAGCTCTATTTCGACGTCATCCCGAAGGCGGTCGACGAGTACTTCACGTTCCTCGCCGCCTTTCCCGGCCAGAACGAGGACCAGCGCCTCGGCAACCCGGTCTGGCACATCCATTCCGGCAGGCCGCCGGCCATCGACCTGCCGGTCAGCTACGGCATGCTTCTCAACCTGGCCAGCGCCTCGAACGCGCATGACCGGGGCGTGCTCTGGGGCTTCATCCTGCGCCACGTCGAGGGAGTGACGCCGGAAACCCACCCGAAGCTCGACGAACTGGTCGGCTACGCCGTGCGCTACTACAAGGATTTCGTCGAGCCGACGAAGGTCTTCCACGCGCCCGACGATGTCGAACGCCAGGCGCTGGAGGGGCTCGACCGCAAGCTCGGTGCGCTTCCCGCCGACGCCGACGCCGAGACCATCCAGCACGCCGTCCTCGACGTTGCCCGCGCCGTCCCGCGCTTCCAGGACCCGGCCCGGCAGGGCCCGGACGGCGGCCCCGGCGTCTCGCTCGCCTGGTTCTCGACGCTCTACCGCATCCTTCTCGGGCAGGAGCGGGGGCCGCGCTTCGGCTCGTTCGTGGCGATCTACGGCATTCCCGAGACGCGCGCGCTGATCGGGCGGGCGCTCGCCGGCGAACTGGTCGCCTCCTAGGCGGGCGGCTTCGCCGGGCAGTCGGCGGGCGGCGTCTCGCCCCGCCAGAGTCCGAGGCGGGCGCAGCGCGCCGTCTGCGAGGCTTTCCGGTATTCCTCCGGCGCCCCGTCCGCCGGTTTCGCCCAGCCGGTGGCCAAGAGCCACAGCCCGATGTCGGTCTTGCCGACCCGGCAGGGAACGGTGAGCGGCCTCGCCGGGTCGTCCGAGCGGAACCAGCACTCGACCGGCCGGCCGAGCAGAAAGCGGCGGAGCGCGGCGAGCGCCGCTTCGCCGCACGGCCATTCGGTGCCGTCGGCGAGCCTGCAGGTCGTCTGCCGCGGATCGGCGACGACGCCCGCCACGTCGATCTGGCGGTCGGCGACCACGAACGTCGCCGCGTCGGTGGTCATCGGCAGGATGAACTTGTGCCAGCGCTCGGCGATAGGCGGCGGCGGCGCGACCGGCTCGCGGACGAGCGGGCCGCTTCCCGCCGGGGCGGGCGTGAAACCCGGCGGCGTCACGTCGCGGCTGGGCGGCGGGACGATGTCCGGCGCCGGTTCCTGCGCGGCGAGCGGCGCGGCTCCCGCGAGGACGAGGAGAGCGGCCGCCATGATCGCACCGCGCCGTCCTACTGGCTTGCCCAGATGATCCGCCCGAGCCATTCGATGTCGCCGGCCGGGATGGTCCGTCCGGGATGCGCCGGATTGAGCGAGGCGACCTCGACCTGCTTCAGGGTCTTCCGCTGCAGGACCTTGGCCATCACCTCGCCGTCGCGCGTCTTCAGCACGATCCGGTCGCCGCGCCGCACCTGCGCGTCGCGGGCAACGATCAGGCGGTCGCCGTCGCGGTAGAGCGGCAGCATCGAGTCGCCGGTGACTTCGAGGGCAAAGACGTTCTCGGTCGTGCCGGGAAACTCGACCTCGTCCCAGCCCTGTCCGGCAGGGTAGCCGGCATCGTCGAAGAAGCCGCCGGCCCCCGCCTGGGCGAGGCCGAGGAGCGGCACCGGCCGGAACGCGACCGGCCGCCCGCGCCCGCCCGCTTCGAGGCCGAGGAAGGCTTCCAGCCCGGTCGCCGTCGCTTCGAGAATCTTCGAAATGCTCTCGGTCGAGGGCCAGCGCGGCCGCCCGTCGGTCGAGGTCCGCTTCGAGCGGTTGAACGTCGTCGGGTCGAGCCCGGCGCGCCGGGCGAGGCCGGACGGGCTGAGCCGGTTGCGCTCCGCGAGGCGGTCGATCGCCTGCCAGATGCGGTCATGGGACAGCACGAGGACCCCTCCCTGCCGTGCCCCAGAGGAATAAATACCTGTCTGGATTAGCCCCGCTACGGGTCGCTGTCCAGTGCCCGCGGCGGTCAAACCGCCTCCCGTCTCAACCTCTGGTTTAGCGACGCTCTCCCGACTCGTTCCGCGACGGGGTCGTTCGGCGGCAACCTTTTGGTCAGTCTTGTTACCGAAGTTTTGTCGCGGCCTCAGTACGTTAACCCTCTGTTTACCATGTTGGCCGAAGTCTCCGGCAATGCCGGAAGGGGCACCGATTCCCTGCCGATTCGGAAGGGTTCGGGGCCGGCAGAACGGCCGCTACCGGCGGCGCGTCGCGGCAGCGGGGTCAACGCAATGAAATCCGTCACGAATTCGGTTCTGGACAATCTCGACCGGGAGACGCGCGAGGCAGCCCTGGCGGCCGCCCGGCGCGCCGGGGTGCCGGTCAACGACTGGTTGAGCGGCGGCCGCTCCCGCCGCGAGCCGGAACCGGGCAGGCAGTCCTATGCCCGGCCCGAGGCGCCGCCTGCCCGGGACGAGGAACTCCAGTCGCTGGCGGGCGCCATCGCCCGCCTGACCAGCCGCATCCGCAGCATGGGACAGGATGCCCGCAGCACGATTTCGGGCCTCAAGGACCGCCTCGACGAGATCGAGGACAATCTCGGCCGCATCCCCGAATCCGAGATCCGCGACGGCAGCGGCAGCCGGTCGCTCCGCGGCGTCTCGGCCATGGTCGACCAGCTCTCGCGCGAACTCGACAATGCCGACGAGACCGCCCGCTCGACCATCGAGGGCCTGCGTTCCCGCGTCGGCGCATCCGGCCGCCGCGACGCGCCGCGGCCCGATCCGCGCGACGAGCAGATCGGCCAGGCGATCCGCTCGCTCGACCAGCGCATCGCCGCCATGGCCGACCGCCTGCGCCGGCCGGCGGCCGAGGACCAGGACCGCAGCCGCAAG
This sequence comes from Bauldia sp., assembly GCA_035651055.1. Taxonomy (GTDB): domain Bacteria; phylum Pseudomonadota; class Alphaproteobacteria; order Rhizobiales; family Kaistiaceae; genus JAFKKF01. The sequence continues at coordinate 14,729 of DASRGK010000061.1, read as the reverse complement.
CTCGATGCGCTCCGCGACCGGCTGGACGGTCTGCTTGCCCGCAACGCCGAGCCGCGCCCCGGTACCCGCCAGCTCGACAGCACGCTCGAAGTCCTCGAACGCCGCATCGACGAGGCGAAGGCGCAGATCGCCGCGCCGGCCGCCGTGGCGGAAGACGAGCGCATGCGCCGCCTCGAAGCGAGCCTTGCCGGCATCGTCAGCCGTATCGCCGAGCCGCCGCCGCCCGAGCGCCACCCCGAGGACGATGAGCGCATCCAGCGCATCGAAGGCCGCCTCCACCAGATCAGCGGCCGTCTTGCCGAACCGCCGCCGCCGCCCCCGCCACCGCGCCGCAGCCTCGAAGACGAGGAGCAGATGCGGCGGATCGAAAGCCAGCTCCACGAGATCAACAGCCGCATCGCCGACCTGCCGCCGCCGCCCCCGCCTTCGCCCCGCCGCACGCGCGACGAGGAGGAGCAAATGCGCCGCATCGAGGGCCGGCTCCTCGAAATCAACAGCCGCCTCGGCGACCCGCCGGCGCCGGCCCGGCTTTCCTACGAGGATGCCGAGCGCGTCCGCCGCATCGAGGAGCGCCTCGACGAGGTCGCGGCGCGGCTTGCCGCGCCGCCGCCGCCCCCGCCGCCCAATCCGGCGCTCCGCCACATGGAGGAGCTGACCGCGGCGATTGCCGAGATCGCCACCCGCCAGAAGTCGCTCGACGACCGCGTCGAGACGCAGGCGATCCGCAAGGACCAGCGCACCATCGCCGAATCGATCGCCGCGATTCGCGCCGATCTCGCCGGCCTTGCCTCGCGCATCGCCGATCTCGGCCATGCCGGGATCGAGGAGGAGCAGCTTTTCCGCGATCTCTCCCGCCGCATCGAGGTGATCGCGGCCGAGGGTCCGGTCGACCGCGCCATCCTTTCCGAGATCCGCCACGAGCTGGAAATGATCCGCGCCGCCAGCGAGAGCGGCGCCCGCGAGGATACGCTGCGCAGCCGCCTCGACGACCTTGCCCGCACGATGCCCGAGCGCGCCCATCTCAATGCGCTCGGCGACGAGCTCGCCGCCATCCGGCATGCGCTCGAGTCCGCCGACAGCGCCCGCGCCATCGCCCGCCTCGAAATGCGCGTCACCGAACTCGCCCGCGCCGTCGATCTCGGCGTCAATGCCCGCGGCGCCTCGATCGACGCCGGCAGCGCCGCCGTCGCCGCCGGCCTCACGGACGTGCGCCGCGCGCTCGACGACCTCATCAACGAGAGCCACCGCGAGCGCCCCGACCGCGTCGGTCCGGCGATCGCCGAGGTAGCCGGCGGCGTCGCCGAAATCCGCGCCGCGGTCGATGAACTCGCCGTCGCGGTACGCGCCGCCGATCCGTCGGGGCGGGTGCTGACCGGCCTCTCCGCGACGCTCGCCGACATGCGCCGCTCGATCGACGACCTGACCGTCGCCACCCGCGAAGCCCAGCCCGGCGAGTCGATGATGGCGAACCTCGCCACCGGCTTCTCCGATCTGCGCGCCGCGATCGACGACCTCGCCGCCTTCAGCCGCCGCAACGACCCGGCCGCCACCGTGCTCGCCGGCCTCTCCGGCACGCTGGCCGGCATCCGCGCTTCGGTCGAGGGCCTCGCCGACACGGTGCGCCGCAGCGATCCGGCGGGCGCCGTGATCTCCGGCCTTTCCGGCAGCCTCGCCGACATCCGCACCGCGATCGACGGCCTGGCCGCGCTCACCCGCCAAGCCGATCCGGCGCCGGCGGTGATCAAGGGCCTCTCCGGCAGCCTCATCGACATCCGCATGGCGATCGACGAACTGGCCGCCAGCAACCGGGCCGCCGCCCCGGCGGCGCTGCCCGCCGAACTCACCGAGGCGATCGGCGACATCCGCCGGCGGATCGAGGAGATCGCCGCCGCGCCGAAGCACGAAATCAGCCCGTCCACCGCCGCCGCCAATGCCGCGGTCGCCGGTCTTTCGGCGAGCCTTGCCGATATCCGCGGCGCCATCGAGGACCTCGCCGTCACCGGCAAGTATTCCGGTTCGGGCTCGGCCAATGCCGCCGTCGCCAGCCTCGCCATCAATCTCGACGAGATCCGCACCGCCATCGACGCGCACGAGGCCGCCGCCCGCCGCGCCGAGGAGGCGGCCATCGCCCGCCTCGAAGGCCGCCTCGACGAGATCGCCGGACGGATCGACGGCGTCCTCGGCCTCGCCGCCCCGGCCGAAGTCGTCAACGGCCTGCACGACCGCCTCGAAGCCCTGGTCGACCGGCTCGACCGGGCAACCGGCGATGCCGCCCGGCCGGCGGTCCTCGACGACATCCTCAACGAGATCGCCGCCATCCGGCAGGAGATCGGTTACCGCGAAGTGCCGCGCGTCGATCACCTCGAGGACCAGATCCGCGACCTCGCCAGCCGCATGGAGGAGGTCGCCCGGCCGGACGCCGAGGCGCGGCAGATAGCCGACCTCGAAGCGCAGGTCGCGCGGCTTGCCGCCGAGCTCGAAAATGCGCTGCCGCGCTCGGCCGCGCTCGAACAGGTCGAGGCCAACCTCGCCCGTCTGCAGTCGCACCTCGCCGAGAATCGCGGCGAGTCGATCGAGGCCGCCCGCGACGCCGCCCGCAATGCCGTGCGCGAACTGGCCGGCGACAGCCTCGACCGCGAACTCGTCCGGTCGCTCCGCGCCGACCTCGATCACCTCCGCTCCGCCGCCGGCGACATCGATGAGCGGACGAAGGGAACGATCAGCGCATTGCAGGGCGCGCTCAACACGATCGTCGACCGGCTGAGCCGGATCGAGGCGGCCGAGGGTGCGGGGAAGGCCCGCCCGGCGGTGGCGCCGATCCCGACGCTGGCCGCCGCTACTGCCGCCTCGTCCGCGGCCGATAGCACCCGCCGCCAGCCCGGCGGGCCGGAAGCCTCGATCCGCGAGCGCCGCGGCGACTTCATCACCGCCGCCCGCCGCGCCGCGCAGGCGGCCGCCGCGGAAGCCGCCGGCGGCACGCGCGAGGCCCCCGCCGAAGGCGCGCCCGCGGCCCGCCCGGGCGCCTTCGCCCGCATCGGCCAGGCGATCCGCAACCGCAAGAAGCCGCTACTCCTTGCCGCCGCCGCGGTGGTGCTGGCGATCGGCGCCATCCACCTCTTCGGCCCGCCGCTCCTCGAGGGCAAGGACCGGACGGTGACCGCCGCCGCCAAGGCCCCGACCGCGGTCGTCGCCGCGATCGCGCCCGCCACGCCGGTTGAAGCGGCGAGGCCGTCGCCGGCGGCCGTCGCCGCCGCCGATCCCGCCCCGCGGGTTGCCGATCCGGCGCTGGTCCCGCCGACCGCCGGCTGGGTGGCGGCAGCCACGCCCGGTCCTGTCGCCGCAAAGTTCGGCGACGGCACCGTCCCGCCCGCCGCCGGCAGCTTCAAGGCTGCCGATGCGGCGCCCGCGCCCGGTGCGGCGCCGCCGCCGGTGCCCGAGCCGGCGCCGCTCCCCTCCGCGACCGTCGCCGCCGACGATGCCGGGACGCCCGCCGCGATTCCCGCGGTCGCCACCACCCCGGCTGCTGCCGGGCCGGCCGCGATCGGCTCGGAGAAGCTCCGCGCCGCCGCCGCTGCCGGCGACCCGGCCGCCGCTTTCGAGATCGCCACCCGCTACGCCGAGGGCCGCGACGTCGGCCAGAACCTCGCTACCGCGGCGGAGTGGTATAAGCGCGCCGCCGAGGGGGGCATCGCGGTGGCCCAGTACCGCCTCGGCAGCCTCTATGAGCGCGGCCAGGGCGTTCCCAAGGACCTCACCGCCGCGGTCAACTGGTACCAGCGCGCCGCCGACCAGGGCAATGTCGGCGCCATGCACAATCTCGCGGTGCTGATGAGCGAGGGTGTCGACGGCCCGCCCGACCCGGCCAAGGCGCTCGAATGGTTCCTCGCCGCCGGCAATTACGGCGTCAAGGACAGCCAGTACAATCTCGGCGTCATCTTCGCGCGCGGCATCGGCCACGACCGCGACCTCGTCGAGTCCTACAAGTGGTTCGCGATCGCCGCCGCGCAGGGCGACACCGACGCCGCCGGGCGCCGCGACGAGGTCGGCGCCATGCTCGATGCCGACCAGCTCGCCAAGGCCCGCGCCGCGGTTGCCGCGTGGAAGCCGAAGACCCCGATCCAGGAAGCCAACGGCGTCACCACGCCGGACGGCGGCTGGGACGACGGCGACGGCATCACCGACAGCGACCGCATGGCGCTGGTGAAGAAGATCCAGTCGCTGCTCGCCGAGAACGGCTATGACCCGGGGCCCGCCGACGGCGTCTCCGGGCCGAAGACGAAGGAGGCGGTGAAGGCCTTCCAGCGCAACATCGGGGTCGCCGCCACCGGCGAAATCGATGGCAGTCTGGTGACGGCGCTGGCCTCGAAGAACTGATCCCCGAGCGCGGGCCGGAAGCCAGGCGTCCGGCCCGTGCCCGCGGCGGCTTGCGTTGACAGCCGTTCGCACCGGGCGCTTTATCGACGGGCAGCTTTGACGGCGCGCCGGACGAGGGCGCGCTGCCTCATTTCACGTAATCGGCCGTGCTGATCTATCTCCCCATCGCCGAACTGTCGGTGAACATGCTGATCATCTTCGGCATGGGGGCGGCGGTCGGCTTCCTCTCCGGTCTTTTCGGCGTCGGCGGCGGGTTCCTGCTGACCCCGCTCCTCATCTTCTCCGGCGTCCCGCCGGTTGTCTCGGTGGCGACGGTCGCCAGCCAGATCGTCGCCTCGTCGGCCTCGGCGGCGCTGTCCTACTGGCGGCGCCAGCTGATCGACGGCAAGCTCTCCATCTTCCTGATGGCCTCGGGCGTCGTCGGCACACTCATCGGCGTCGTCGTCTTCAATGCCCTCCGCGATCTCGGCCAGCTCGATCTCATCGTCGCCATCGCCTACGTCACCTTCCTCGGCACGGTCGGGGGGCTGATGCTGAACGAGGCGATCCGCGCCATCGTCAATTCACGCGCCGGGCGCCCGGCGCCGCTCCGCCGCCCCGGCCAGCATTCCTGGGTGCACGGACTGCCGCTCAAGGTGCGCTTCAAGAAATCCCGGCTCTATGTCAGCGCCATTCCGGTGATCGGGCTCGGCGTCGGTATCGGCTTTCTCGGCGCGCTGCTCGGCATCGGCGGCGGCTTCATCATGGTGCCGGCGCTGATCTATCTGCTCCGCGTCCCGGCCAATCTCGTCGTCGGCACCTCGCTCGTCCAGATCGTCGCGACCATGTCGGTGGCGACGATCCTGCATGCGGTCACCAACCAGTCCGTCGATGCGGTGCTGGCGGTGATCCTGATGGTCGGCGGCGTCATCGGCGCGCAGTTCGGCGCCCGCATCGGCCAGAACATCCGCGGCGACCAGCTCCGCGCGCTCCTGGCGCTGGTCATCCTGGCGGTGGCGATCCGCTTCCTTGCCGGCCTCGTCGCCGTCCCCGACGAGCGCTATTCGCTGGCGATCATCGCCGGCGGCGCCCCGTGATCCGGCCGGCCGCCCTTGCCCTGGCGCTCGTCGCGACGGCCGGCGCCGCCCGCGCCGAGCAGCTCCAGGTTTCGCTTTCGACCGACTCGGTGAAGATCGATTCCAACTTCACCGGCGCCACCATCACCGTCTTCGGCATCATCACCCGCGACGCGACCACCGTCTCGCGCCCCGGGGGCTACCAGATCGCCGTCGTCGTCCGCGGCCCGCCGGAAACCGCGGTCGCCCGCCGCAAGGACCGTTTCGTCGCGATCTGGGCGAACGGCGCCTCGGAGACGTTCACCGAGGTCCCTTCCTTCTACGCCGTCGATACCTCGGCGCCGCTCGACCAGGTCGCGGTGCAGCCGCTGCTCAGCCGCTACGGCATCGGCTTCGGCAATCTCGCGATCCCCGCGGAGAACACTTCCTACCGTCCGGAGGCGACCGCCGAGTTCCGCGACGCCTATCTTCGCCTGAAGTCGCAGAGCCTCCTCTATGCCGAGCGGATCGGCGGCGTGTCTTTTCTCGCCGACTCGGTGTTCCGCTCGAACCTGCTGATTCCCGCCAACGTTCCGGTCGGCCGCTACACGATCACCGCCTACCTCTTTTCCGGCGGCACGCTGCTCGCCTCCGGCGGCGGTTCGCTCGACGTCAGCAAGGAGGGCTTCGAGCAGTACATGTCGACCGCGGCGCGGAGCCAGCCCTTCATCTACGGCCTTGCCTGCATTGCGCTGGCGCTGTTCACCGGCTGGCTCGCCGGCGTGATCTTCCGCCGCGACTAGTCCGGCCTCAGCAGGCGCGGCGCCACCGCATAGACGCGGCCCTCGCCGAGAAGAAAGGCCCGGAACGTCGCCGGCGCGAACAGGCCGGCAAAGGCCCGGTCGAGAACGTTGAGCCCGCCCGCATAGGCGCCGAAGGCCGGCAGGACCAGCCGGTAGCCGTCGCCGGCAAAGCAGCGGCGGCGCACGGAGCGCCCGTTGCCGGCAACCCGCGCCGCCGGGTGGAGATGCCCGGCGACCTCGCCGTGCGTGCCGTCCGCCACCGGCGCGTGCCGGAAGGTGAGGGGACCGGCGGCGAACGTTTCGACGAACGTCCCGGCGAGCCCGTGCGGCCGCGGGTCGTGGTTGCCCGCGATCCAGATCCAGTCGCGCCCGCGCTGCAGTGCCGCGAGGCTGTCGCGGTCGCGCGCCGAGAGCCGCGCCGGTCCGTCATCGTCATGGAAGCTGTCGCCGAGCGCCACAACCAGGCGCGGGTTGAGCCGCGCGACGAGCATTGCCAGCCGCGCCAGCGTCTCGCCGGTATCGTAGGGCGGCAGCATCTGGCCGCGCCGCGCGAAGGACGAGCCCTTTTCGAGGTGCAGGTCGGCGACCGCGAGAAGGCCCGGATCGGCCCACCACAGCGCCCCTTCCGGGAAGGCTTCGAGAACGACTCCGGCGACCGCGACCAATGCCGGTTTCGCCTCAGCCCCCGCCGCCGCCCGCAGTGCTTCCGCCATCCCCCATCGCCTCTCTGACCAGGTCGTCCGCCGCTTCCCGGAGCACGTCCTCCTGCGCCTCGCCGACGATCGCTTCCTTGCCGATATCGAGCATGATCGGCACGGCGAGCGGCGAGATGCGGTCGAGGCGCTGGTGGACGATCTTCCCCTTGATTCGCTTCAGCATATCGCCGAGGCGTCCGATGTCGAGGAGCCCGGTCGCCGCGTCCGCCCAGGTCGCCCGCATGAGGATATGGTCGGGCTCGTGGCGGCGGAGCACGTCATAGACGAGGTCGGTCGAGATCGTCACCTGCCGCCCGCTCTTTTCCTTGCCGGGATGCCGCTTCTCGACGAGGCCGGCGATGAGCGCCGCATTCCGGAACATGCGCTTGAGGAGGTACGTGTCGGCCATCCAGGCATCGAGATCGTCGCCGAGCATGTCCTCGTCGAAGAGGGCAGGCAGGCTGGGCTCCTTAGCCGCGAAGGCCGCGCCGAGGTCGCGGAGCCCCCAGACGCCGAGCGCATAGTCGCTGGCGACGAACCCGGTTGGCCTGAGCCGCGCGCGCTCCAGCCGGCGGGTCAAAAGCATGCCGAGCGTCTGGTGCGCCAGCCGTCCCTCGAACGGGTAGGCGACCATGAAGAAGCGGTTGCCGCGCGGGAACGTTTCGATCAGCAGTTCCTGCCGCTTTGGGATGCGCGAGCGCTCCTTCTGCAGTTCGAGCCACGAGGAGACCTGCTCCGGCAGCCGGCTCCATTCTTTCTCCTCGGCGACGAGCCGCCGCACGCCGTCGGCGAGGTAGGTGGAGAGCGGGAACTTGCCGCCGGCATAGACCGGGATTTTCGGCGCCTCGTCGGCGGTGCGCGTCGCGATCGCCTCGTTTTCGCGCACGCCCTCGAAGCGGAGGACATGCCCGGCGAAGAGGAACGTGTCGCCGACCGCGAGCGTCTCGATGAAATATTCCTCGATCCGCCCGACCACCCGCCCGCCCCGCCCGCTCAAGCCCTGTGCCGCCGTGCGCGCGATCCGCACGTTGAGGAGCGTCGATTCGATGATCGTGCCTACATTGAGCCGGTATTGCTGCGCTACCATGGGGTTGGCGATGCGCCAGAGTCCATCGGCGCCGCGCCGGATCTTGGCGAAACGCTCGTAGGTCTTCAGCGCATAGCCGCCGGTTGCGACGAACTCGATCACCCGGTCGAAGGTCGCCCGGTCGAGCTTGCGGTAGGGATAGGCGGAAGTGACCTCGCGGTAGAGCGCGTCCGCGTCGAACGGCGCCGAGCAAGCCATGCCGAGGACGTGCTGCGCCAGCACGTCGAGGGCGCCGGCGCGGATCGGCGGCGTGTCCTGCGCCCCGAGATAATTGGCATCGAGCGCCGCCCGGCATTCCAGCACCTCGAACCGGTTCGCCGGCACCAGGTAGGCCTTCGACGGCTCGTCGAGCCGGTGGTTGGCGCGGCCGATCCGCTGCGCCAGCCGGCTCGCCCCCTTCGGCGCGCCGACATTCATCACCAGGTCGACGTCGCCCCAGTCGATGCCGAGGTCGAGCGTCGAGGTGCAGACGACGGCGCGGAGTTTCCCGCCCGCCATCGCCGCTTCCACCTTGCGGCGCTGGGTGGCGTCGAGCGAGCCGTGGTGGAGCGCTATCGGCAGGTTATCGCGGTTGATCCGCCAGAGTTCCTGGAAGAGGAGTTCCGCCTGGCTCCGCACGTTGACGAAGAGGAGCGCCAGCTTGTGGCGCCGGATCGCCTCGTACATTTCGGGCAGCGCGTAGCGCGCGGTATGGCCGGCCCAGGGCATGTATTCGTGCGTCTCGAGGATCGAGATGTCGGGCTTGGCGCCGCCCTTGACCACGACCAGCTCTGCCATTGCCTCCGCGCCCCGGTGGGAAGACGGACGTTTCGCCGGGCGAGCCGCAGGCGGGCTGAGGGTAATGGGGGAAGGGGGCGTCCCGGCGTCACCTGGAGTTTGCGCGACCAGCCATGCCCTCAGCGCCTCGGGCTCGGCCACCGTCGCTGACAGCCCGATCGTCTTCAGGTTCGGCGCGAGCGAGCGCAGCCGCGCCAGCCCGAGCGAGAGGAGGTCGCCGCGCTTGTTGGTGACGAGCGCATGAAGTTCGTCGAGGATCACGGTGTCGAGGTCGGCGAAGAAGCGCGGCGCGTCGCTCGCCGAGAGAAGCAATGCCGCCTGTTCCGGCGTGGTGAGCAGGATGTCCGGCGGATTGCGCTTCTGGCGGGCCCGCCGCCCGACCGGCGTGTCGCCGGTCCGCGTCTCGATGCGGAAGGGGAGGCCCATTTCCTCGATCGGCTGCGCGAGGTTGCGGGCGATGTCGACCGCGAGCGCCTTCAGGGGCGAAATATAGAGCGTGTGGATGCCGCGGCCGCCCGGCCGGTTCGCCGGCGGCTGCTCGTAGAGCGCGGTCAGCGTCGGCAGGAACCCGGCGAGCGTCTTGCCGGCGCCGGTCGGCGCGATCAGGAGCGTCGAGCGGCCGGCCCGCGCCTTCTTGAGGAGTTCGACCTGATGCGGGCGCGGCTGCCAGCCGCGCGCCGCGAACCACGCCGTGAACGGGGCGGGGAGGAGGGCGGCGGACCCGGGTCGCGATGGGCGGGCGGCGATATCCATACGACCGGTCATATAGGCAGGCTGCGGCGTCCCTGTCGCGATGGGAAACTGTCATTATCGCGGGGTAGTGATTCTCGGCCTTCCGCCGGCGTCTTCCCGCGTTCGCCCCGGTGCGGCCGGTCCGCGAGCGGGAGCGCGGCCGACACCGGCGCCGGAGCGGCAGGCTTGAGGGGGGGAAACCATGCCTCATCTCTGGCGGTACGTTCCGCTGGCGTCGGCGTTCGGCCTGACGCTCATCTGCATTGCGGCCGGGATCGAAGGCGCGCCGTTCTTCTACTGGCCGCTTCTGCTTCTGCTGCCGCTCTCCGCCCTCGGCATCTTCGACGTCGTCCAGGGCTCGCACGCGATTCTGCGTAACTACCCGATCATCGGACACCTCCGCTACCTCCTCGAGGAGCTGCGGCCGTCGCTGCGCCAGTACATCATCGAGGACGACCGCGACCCGGTGCCGTTCAGCCGCGAGCAACGCAACGTCGCCTACCGCCGCGCCAAGGACGTTCACTCCAGCCATCCCTTCGGCACCATCATCGACGTCAACGAGGCCGGTCACGGCTGGATCTGCCATTCGATCCGCGCCCGCGAGATCGAGGATTGCGATTTCCGCGTCGTCATCGGCGGCCCCGCCTGCCGCCAGCCCTACTCGGCATCGCTGGTCAACATTTCCGGCATGAGCTTCGGCGCGATCAGTTCGCGCGCGATCCTCGCCCTCAACACCGGCGCCAGGATGGGCAACTTCGCGCAGAATACCGGCGAGGGGTCGATCAGTCCCTATCACCGCCAGCCCGGCGGCGATCTCATCTGGCAGGTCGCGACCGGCTATTTCGGCTGCCGCGACGCGGCCGGCAATTTCGATCCCGAGAAGTTCGCGCGGACCGCCGCGCTTCCCTCGGTGAAGATGATCGAACTGAAACTGAGCCAGGGCGCCAAGCCCGGCCATGGCGGCGTTCTGCCGAAGGCGAAGATCACGCCCGAGATCGCCGCGACCCGCGGCATCACCGCCGAGCGCGATTGCGTCTCGCCGCCAGCCCACCGCGCCTTCGCCACGCCGGCCGAGATGATGGTCTTTGTCCATCGGCTGCGCGAACTGGGCGGCGGCAAGCCGGTCGGCATCAAGCTCTGCGTCGGCCACCGCTACGAGTTCCTGGCGATGGTGAAGGCGATGATCGCGACCGGCGTCACCCCGGACTATATCGTCGTCGACGGCACCGAGGGCGGCACCGGCGCGGCGCCGCCGGAGCTTTCCAACCATGTCGGCCTGCCCCTGATCGACGGCCTCACCTTCGTCCACAATGCCCTCGTCGGCGCCGGGCTCCGCGACCGCATCCGCGTCGGCGCGAGCGGCAAGCTGGTCACCGGCTACGACCTCTGCCGCGTCTATGCGCTCGGCGCCGATTTCGCCATGATCGCCCGCGGCTTCATGTTCGCCGTCGGCTGTATCCAGGCGCGCTCCTGCCACACCAACCGCTGTCCGACCGGCATCGCCACGCAGGATGCGCTCCGCCAGCGCGCCATCGTCGTCCCGGTCAAGGCGGAGCGGGTCGCCAACTTCCACCGCAACACGCTCCGCGCCATCGCCGACGTGCTGGGCGCCGCCGGCCTGTCGCACCCGCGCGAACTGACCCCGCGCCATCTCCAGTTCCGCCGCGAGGACGGCCGTGTCATCCACGGCGACGAAATCCACCGCCCGGTCCTGCCCGGCGCGCTGGTCGAGGGCAGCGAAACCGGTCCGCTCGCGGTTGAATGGGCGCGGGCTCAGCCGAACACCTTCGCGCCCTCGGCGTAGCGGGCTAGGTGGTCTCGGCGGCCAAGGCAGCCAGAGCTGCCCGCGGGTTGCGCGCGACGATGGTGAGAAGTGCCTTGACTGCCGGATCGAGCGAGTTCCGGCCCTGTTCCCAATTGCGGAGTGTGGCGACCGGAACGTGCAGTGCCGCCGCGAACTCTTCCTGGGTCATGTTGAGGCGGCGGCGCAGATTCCTCGGCGCGATCAGGTCCTCAAGCGTGACCTCCGCGGCCGTGTCCGGGTCCTCGGCAACCTGTCGTGCGATATCCGCGTCGGTGGTCGCGCGAATCCTGGCCCAGTCGACCGCCGGCTTCGAAGCCTTGATCCCGCTCAGGGTCTTGCGAACAGTCGCCATAACTCGCGCTCCTTCCGGTTGGCCCGCCGCGCCGAGATGATGCGCCGGACTCCGCCACGCATTGTCGAAACGACGACGAGTACTTCCTCACCGACGGCGCCGATCGCGACAAGGCGCTCTTCTCCATAGTCGCGCCTTTCATCCACGAATTCGAAAAACGTTTCGGCGAAGATCGGGGCCGCCGTCTCGAAGTCGAGGCCACGCTCGCGGAGCGTCCGTGCCCTCTTCTCGTCGTCCCACTCAAATTCCATTTTCTATATGCGCTAGTCGCGTAGTCGGTTCAATGCTCCGAACGACGTTCGGCGCATTATATTCCACCGTCATGCGTCCCGAAGACCTGCTCTGCCCCTCGCCCTCCGGCCTCTACTGCAAGCCGGGCGACTTCTATATCGATCCGGTCCGCCCGGTCGATCGCGCGCTGGTCACCCACGGCCATTCCGACCATGCCCGCCCCGGCAACGGCGCCGTCATGGCGACGGCGGAGACGCTGGCGATCATGCGCGCCCGCTATGGCGACGATTTCACCGGCATGGAGCAGGTGGCGACGCTCGGCGAGACGCTGACCATCGGCGGTGTCCGCGTCACCTTCCAGCCCGCCGGCCATGTCCTGGGCTCGGCCCAGATCGTCGTCGAGAAGGATGGCCTCCGCATCGTCGCCTCGGGCGACTACAAGCGCCGCGCCGATCCGACCTGCCTGCCCTTCGTGCCCATCCCCTGCGATATCTTCATCACCGAGGCGACCTTCGGCCTGCCCGTCTTCCGCCATCCGCCGGCCGAGGAGGAGATCGCCAGGCTCCTCGCCTCGCTCGCCCAGTTCCCCGAGCGCGCCCATCTCGTCGGTGCCTATTCGCTGGGCAAGGCTCAGCGTGTCATCCGCATGCTCCGCGATGCCGGCTACGACCGGCCGGTCTATCTGCACGGCTCGATGGAGCGGCTCTGCCGCCTCTACGAGGATTGGGGCGTCCGTCTCGGGCCGCTAGCGCCGGCGACCATCGCCAGGGGCGCGAAGGGCGACTTCGCGGGCGCGGTCATTATCTGCCCGCCTTCCGAGATCGCCGAACGCTGGGCACGCCGCTTCCCCGATCCCGTGCCCGCCTTCGCGTCGGGCTGGATGCGCATCCGCCAGCGCGCCAAGCAGGCCAATGTCGAGCTGCCGCTGATCCTCTCCGACCACGCCGACTGGGACGAGTTGACTGCCACCATATCCGAGCTCGCGCCCGCCGAGGTCTGGGTGACCCATGGCCGGGAGGAGGCGCTCGTCCGCTGGTGCCAGCTTCAGGGCCTGCCGGCGAGGCCCCTCCACATGGTCGGCTACGAGGACGAAGAGGAATAGGCCCGCCGACGCTCGATCGCCCGCCCGGCGAGAAACACGCCCGCGGTCGCGGCGATCAGCACCGGCATGATGGCATGCGCCTGGTGCAGGCCGACCAGGTCGGCGAGCGCGCCGAGCGCCGCCGGCATGGTGAGGACCGCGGCGCTCCCGGCAAGGAGGGAGCGTGCGCTGGCGAGATCCGTCGCCTTGCCCGCCGCCCCGATGGCCAGGCCGAAGAGAAGCGGGAAGAGGACCGAGACGCCAAGGCCGAGGATGAAGAGCCCGGCCACCGCGACCACCGCCCCGCCGGCGAAGAAATAGAGGAGGAACCCGATCGCCTGGAGGGCGTAGGCGCCGAAGAGTATCGCCGCCGGCGTCATCGTCCTGACCAGCCGGCTGCCGATGGCGCGGCCGAGGAACATGGCGATGGCGAATGCGGCTGCGAGGCTCGCGGCGCTCGCCGCATCGAGGCCGATCACCTTTTCGAGGTAGGTCGGTGCCCAGAACAGGGCGCAGAATTCGAGCGAGATGCCGAAGGCGAGCGACAGCCAGTAGGTCCAGTAGAGGAGGGGCAGGCGCTCGCCGCGCTCTGCGGCGCGCACCGGCGCCTCGGGGACGCCCAGCCGAGCGAAGCTGGCGAGCAGCGCGAGGCCGAAGACCGCGTCGACGACGATCGCGGTCCGCCAGCCGAGGCCGAGCGAGACGACGATGCCGGTGAGGAGCGGCGCGGCGATGCCGAAGCCGTAGCAGACGGCGTTGATCTCGCCGAAGGCGATGTCCTTCGCCCGCCCGTGGATCTCGGCCAGGACCGGATAGGCAATCGAGATGATAAAGCCGCTTGCGAGGCCCATCAGCACCGTCGAGCCGATGCTCTCCGCCGGCGAGCCGGCGAGACAGAGCAGAAGTCCCGCAACCGCCATGCCGCCGACGCCGAAGACGAGCATCGCCTTCCGGCCAAGCCGCCGCGTCACCAGGTATCCCGCCAACCCGACCAGCCCCGCGCCGACCGCGAAACCGCTGAGGTGCAGCCCGGCGACACGGTAGCTGAAGCCGAGCTCCTCCTTGAGGAACGGGACGACGTTGCCCTGGACGTTGACCAGGAACTGAAAGAACCCGAAGAACAGGTAGAGGTGCCAGGTGAGCGCGTCGCGCACGATGCCGGGCCGCGCCAGGCCCGCGCCGGTAACCGCCTCTGTCATGGGAAATGTCCTTCGCGAGGGCGCGAACCTATCAGCGCCGGCCGCGCCGCGCCATCACGCCTGCGACCTCGCGAAAGCGCGTCCTGCGAAGTAGAGCGAGATCGCCGCCAGCACCAGCATCAGCCCGATGCCGAGCGCCACCGTCCCGTCGAGGATGACGCCGGCGAAGAGCGAGCGCATGGCGTCGACGGCATGGCTGAGCGGGTTCGCCGCCGCCACCCATTGCAGCCAGCGCGGCGCCAGCGTCATCGGCAGGAGGATGCCGGAGAGGAGAAGCACCGGCAGGAAGACGGCGTTGATCACCGGCGCCAGCACGTCCTCGCTCTTCACGGCGAGCGCCACCGAATAGGAGAAGGTGGTCATGATCAGCCCGATCAGTGCCAGGAGAACCAGCGCGATGACGAAGCCGCCGGGCTCGATGGTGAGGCCGAAGGGGAGGGCGCAGACGATGATCAGCGCCGACTGGACGAGGAGGATGGCGACGTCGCGGAGCGCCCGGCCGAGCAGCATGGCGATCCGGCTGATCGGCGTCACCCGCATCCGCTCGACCACGCCGGCGC
>DASRGK010000060.1:0-9726 GCA_035651055.1 Bauldia sp. | reverse complement strand
GGAACGGGTGGCGCTTGCCACGATGTTGTAGCCGGCGGCGCAGGTGAACCCGGTCTTCAGCCCGTTCGAGCCGCGGTAGCGCTCGAGCAGCGTATTCTGCGAGCGCAGGACCCGCCGTCCCGCCTTGATCGCCGGAATGCGGAAATAGTCGCGGTATTCCGGGAAGTCGTTCCACAGCGCCCGCGACAGGACCGCGAGGTCGCGCGCGGTCGTGACATGCGAATCGTCGGGCAGTCCGTTCGGATTGACGTAGCGGGTGGAGTTCATGCCGAGCGCGCGGGCGGTGGCGTTCATCTGCGCGATGAAGCGCGACTCGCTTCCGCCCGATACCGTTTCCGCGACCGCGACCGCGATGTCGTTCGCGGAGTGGACGATCATCATCTTCAGGGCATTGTCGAGGGTCATCACCGTGCCGACCTTGAAGCCCATCTTGGAGGGCGGCTCGGCGAGGGCATTGGCCGAAACGGTGACCGGCGAGGTCAGCTTCAGCTTGCCGCTCTTCAGGGCCGAGAAGGCGACGTAGGCGGTCATCAGCTTGGTGACCGAGGCGGGGAAGCGGAGGTCCCCCGAATCGTGCTCGGTCAGGACCATGCCGGTACCGGCATCGACGACGATGTAGGCGGGGTCGGTCGCGGCGAGCGCAAGGCCCGGCGCGACGAGAATGCCGAGGACGGCAAGCACTCTGGTCAGGCGCAATTTCGCAGTTGCCTCACAGGTTCGGCAGCCGGCGCCGCGGCTGCGATTTGCC
Organism: Bauldia sp.; assembly: GCA_035651055.1. Classification (GTDB taxonomy): domain Bacteria; phylum Pseudomonadota; class Alphaproteobacteria; order Rhizobiales; family Kaistiaceae; genus JAFKKF01. The sequence continues at coordinate 8,978 of DASRGK010000060.1, read as the reverse complement.
CCGCGGCTTGATAGCCCAAGCCGTCCGGCCTTGGCAAAGCCGGATCGTCGCATTGCCCATTCGCTGGGCAGCGTGCCTGTGAATTCGGCGCAGCCCCGAGGCCCGGGCGCGGCCAGGTCCGTCCCGGCGCAGGTCCGTCCCGGTCATGGCTTCGGCCTTGCATGAGGCCGTGCGGCTGGAAATGATCGCGGGTGCGATGAACGTCGTCCAGGCTGTTGGCCTTCCCCGTCCCCTGCACAGCACCCGCCTCGAACGGGCGGTGGGCAGCGCGCGCGTCTCCGTGCGCGCCGGCGACGCCTCGACCGGTCGCCGCAACCGTCTGGCGGAGCTGTTCCAGTCGGGCGCCGCCAAGATTCGCCTGCCGCGCGTCGGACCGGCCGACCCGGTCGAGGCGGTGCTCCTCAACACCGCGGGCGGGCTTACCGGCGGCGACCGTCTCGCCTTTGCGGTGTCGGTGGAGGAGGGGGCTGCCTGCACCGCCACGACGCAGGCCGCCGAGCGCATCTACCGGCGGGTCACCGGCTTCGCCGAAGTCGAGACGACGCTTTCTGTTGCCGCCGGGGCCCGGCTCGACTGGATTCCGCAGGAGACGATCGTCTTCAACCGTTCCGGTCTCGCCCGCCGGCTGGAAGCTGACGTCGACCCGTCGGCGAGCCTGCTTGCCGTCGAGTCGGTTGTATTGGGCCGCGCCGCGATGGGCGAGACGGTCGACCGGACCTTCGTCCGCGACGCCTGGCGCATCCGGCGGGGCGGGCGGCTGGTCTTCGCCGACACCGCCCGCATCGACGGCGATGCCGCCGGCCTTATGGCCGGCCCCGCTACGGGCGGTCCGGCCACAGCCTTTGCAACGCTTCTCCTGGTTGCGCCGGACGCGGAGGAGCAGCTTGACAGGGCGCGTGCGGCGCTCGCCGATGTCCCGGTCGAGGCCGGCGCCAGCGCGTGGAATGGCATCCTCGTCGCGCGCATGCTAGCTGCGGGCGGGCAGCCGCTCCGCGCGGCCCTGGTGCGGCTGATTGAATCGCTCCGCGGGGTGCCGATGCCCCGCGTCTGGTCCTGCTGAGGGGGAACGATGAACCTGACGCCGCGCGAGAAGGACAAGCTGCTTATCTCGATGGCGGCGATGGTTGCCCGCCGCCGCCTCGAGCGCGGCGTCAAGCTCAACTACCCGGAAGCGATCGCGCTCATCTCCGACTATGTCGTCGAGGGCGCCCGCGACGGCCGCTCGGTGGCCGAACTGATGTCGGCCGGCGCCACGGTCGTCCGCCGCGACCAGGTCATGGAGGGCGTTGCCGAGATGCTCCATGACGTCCAGGTCGAGGCGACCTTCCCGGACGGAACCAAGCTCGTCACCGTCCACCACCCCATCCGCTGAACGGAACCCGCGACCCATGAAACATCTCCGTCTGCCGTTGCTCGCCGCCGCGCTGGCGCTCCTCGCGGCGCCTGCCGAGGCCCATGTCGGCATTGGCGCGACCTCCTCGTTCGGCGTCGGGTTCGGCCATCCCTTCCTCGGTCTCGACCACATCGCGGTGATGATCGCGGTCGGCCTCTGGGCGGCGCTGAAGGGCGGCCGGGCGCTGTTTGTCTGGCCCGCGGTCTTCGTCGGCATCATGCTGGTCGGCGGCGGGCTCGGCATGGCCAACGTTCCGGTGCCGTTGGTCGAGCCGGGCATCCTCGCCTCGGTCGTCGCGCTCGGGCTTCTGGTCGCGCTTGCTGCCGACCTGCCGGTCTGGACCGGTGCCTTGGTCATCGGCCTCTTCGCCGTCTTCCACGGTCACGCCCACGGCACGGAAGTGCCCGAGACGGTGAGCGGCTTCGAGTACATGGCGGGCCTCGCTCTCGCGACCGCGGGGCTGCATGGCCTCGGCATTGGCGCCGCGATCCTCCTCGGCCGCCGCCACCGCGTCCTCACCCGCCTCGCCGGCGCGGCCGCCGCCCTGCTCGGCGTCGCGCTCGCCGCCGGCTTCGCCGGAGCATGACCATGATCCCCGGCGAGGTCTTCCCGCAGGACGGCGAACTGGAATTGAACGCCGGCCAGCCGACCGTCAGCCTCGAAGTCGCCAATTCGGGCGACCGGCCGATCCAGGTCGGCTCGCACTATCATTTCTACGAGACCAACCCGGCGCTCTCCTTCGACCGCGAGAAGGCGCGCGGCATGCGCCTCGACATTCCCGCCGGCACGGCCGTCCGCTTCGAGCCGGGACAGACTCGGTCGGTGACCCTCGTTCCCTACCGCGGCAAGCGGGTCGTCTTCGGCTTCAACCAGAAGATCATGGGCCAGCTCGACTAGGAGCGCTTCTCAAATGCCGTACCGCATCAAGCGTTCCGTCTATGCCGACATGTTCGGCCCGACGGTCGGCGACCGCGTCCGCCTCGCCGACACCGACCTCGTCATCGAGGTCGAGTGTGATTTCACCACCTACGGCGAAGAAGTGAAGTTCGGCGGTGGCAAGGTCATCCGCGACGGCATGGGCCAGTCGCAGGTGAGCAATGCGCACGGCGCCGTCGACACGGTCATCACCAATGCCCTCATCGTCGACCACTGGGGGATCGTGAAAGCCGACGTCGGCATCAAGGACGGCAAGATCGCCGGCATCGGCAAGGCGGGCAATCCCGATGTCCAGCCGAACGTCGACATCGTCATCGGACCGGGCACCGAGGCGATCGCCGGGGAAGGCAAAATCCTCACCGCCGGCGGGCTCGACATGCACGTCCACTTCATCAGCCCGCAACAGCTCGACGAGGCGCTCTATTCCGGCATCACCACCATCCTCGGCGGCGGCACCGGCCCGGCGACCGGCACCAACGCCACCACCTGCACCCCCGGTCCGTGGCATCTCGCCCGCATGATCCAGGCCGCGGACGGCTTTCCGATCAACCTCATGTTCTCCGGCAAGGGCAACGCATCGCTCCCGGCGGCCCTGGAGGAACAAGTCAAGGCCGGCGCGGCGACGCTGAAATTGCACGAGGACTGGGGGACCACGCCGGCGGCGATCGACAACTGCCTCAACGTCGCCGAGGCCTTCGACATCCAGGTCACCATCCATACCGACACCCTCAACGAAGCCGGCTTCGTCGAGAACACGGTCGCGGCGATGAAGGGCCGCACCATCCACGCCTTCCACACCGAGGGCGCCGGCGGCGGCCATGCGCCCGACATCATCAAGGTCTGCGGCCTGCCGAACGTCCTGCCGTCCTCGACCAATCCGACGCGGCCCTACACGGTCAACACGCTCGACGAGCATCTCGATATGCTCATGGTCTGCCACCACCTCGACCCCGGCATCGCCGAGGACGTGGCCTTCGCCGAAAGCCGCATCCGCAAGGAGACGATCGCCGCCGAGGACATCCTTCACGACATCGGCGCCTTCTCCATGATCTCCTCGGACAGCCAGGCGATGGGCCGGGTCGGCGAGGTGATCATCCGGACGTGGCAGACCGCCCACAAGATGCGGAGCCAGCGCGGCCGGCTTCCCGACGAGGTCGGGCAGAACGACAATTTCCGGGTCAAGCGCTACATCGCCAAGTACACGATCAATCCGGCGATCACGCACGGCATCGACGAGTGGGTCGGCTCGATCGAGGTCGGAAAGCTCGCCGATCTGGTGCTGTGGTCGCCGGCCTTCTTCGGCGTCAAGCCGGACCTCGTGCTGAAGCTCGGCACGATCGCCGGCGCGCAGATGGGCGACCCCAACGCCTCGATCCCGACCCCGCAGCCGGTCCACTACCGGCCGATGTTCGGCGCCTTCGGCAAGTCGCTCACCCGCTCGTCGGTCACCTTTGTCAGCCGGGCGTCGCTGGAAGAAGGGATCGCGGAGCGGCTGGGGATCGGGCGGGATGTCCTTGCCGTGAAGAACACGCGCGGCATCACCAAGGAATCGATGATCCACAACGACGCGATGCCGAAGATCGAGGTCGATCCCGAGACCTACGAGGTGCGCGCCGACGGCGAGCTGCTCACCTGCCCGCCGGCGGAAGTCCTGCCGATGGCGCAGCGCTACTTCCTGTTCTGAGCCCCTTCGCGCTCCGCCAGGAACTCGGGCAGGTCGGCGATGCTCTGAAGGATCGCGTCGGCGTGCGGTTCGAGTATCTCGCGGGCCGCGTTGCCGGTGAGCACGCCGATGGCGAGGCCGGCGCCTGCCGCCCGCGCCATGTCGAGATCGTGGAGATTGTCGCCGACCACCGCGATTTCGGCAGGTTGAAGGTCCGTCGCCCGGGCGAAGGCATGGACGAGATCCGGCGCCGGCTTGGGGACATCGACCGAATCGTAGCCATAGACATGGAGCAGGTAGTCGCCGGCGCCGTGGTTGAGGAGTGCGATCTTCGCCGCCTCGGTGTCGTCGTTGGTCGCGACCCCCATCACGTATCCGCGCTCCGCCAGCGTCGCCAGCGTTTCGAGCATGCGCGGGAGCGCGACCGAATTCGTGGCGCCGTGGCCGCGGAAGCTCGCATCGATCCGGGCGGCCATGGCGCGGGCAGCCTCGCCCTTCAGTTGCGGGTACCACAGGCGGACGATCTCCGGCGTCGTCCCGGCGGCGAGAACCGAGCCCGGCTTCATCCTGCCGGTGGCGCGGTCGAGCCCGCCCGCAACCAGCATTGCCTCGGCCCTGGCGGCGTCTCCGCCGGCATGGTCGAGGGCCAGCACCCGATAAAGCGGCCCCCACGTCGCCTCGAAATCGAGGAGCGTGCCGTCCTTGTCGAAGAGGATGCCGCGGATCGCCATCTGGCCCGGCATAGCCCGGCCGCCGGCAATGTTCTAGATTTGCCGGCATGAGTGACACGAAAACCCGCGACCGGACGGCCCCGACCTACCAGTCCGATTTCTACGCTTGGACGCAGGACCAGGCGGCGCGGCTGCGTGAAGCGCGGCCGAACAGCATCGACTGGGAGAATGTCGCCGAGGAGATTGAAAGCGTGGGGGGGTCGGAAAAGCGCGAGATACGCAGTCGGCTGAAGGTGCTCCTTAAGCATCTTCTCAAGTGGGAATTTCAACCTGAGAAGAGGAAGTATGGCTGGCGCGTGACCATCGACTATCAGCGCGACATGATCGCGGCCGCCGTCGAAGTGAGCCCCAGCCTTCGTCGATTCCCAGCGGAGGTTCTGGCCGATTCCTATCGGCTTGCCGTTTACGAGGCGATCGACGACACCGGACTTCCCCCGCGAGCGTTTCCGGAGATGTCGCCTTACTCGATCGTGCAAGCCCTCGACCGGACCTTCTTCCCCGGGCCGGCCGAACCGGATGTCCGCTGAGCAGCCTGGTCGGATGATCCGCGCCACCCGCGTCCTTCCGGCCGGCTCGTGGAAGGTGCTCAACACCGATACCGTGGCGCTCGATTTCGACGGCAGGCACCGCCGCCGGGTGCAGATGAAGGGCCTCCGCGGGCTCGAATTCCTGCTCGACCTGCCGGAAGCGGTGGCCCTCAGGAACGGCGACGGCCTGGCGCTGGAGGACGGGCGCGTCGTCATGGTCAAGGCGGCGCCGGAGCCGCTCCTTGAAGTGCGCGCCGCCGACGCCGGCAAGCTGCTTCGCCTCGCCTGGCACCTCGGCAACCGCCACCTGCCGGCGCAGCTCCTCGCCGACCGCATCCTCATCCGCCGCGATCATGTCATCGCCGACATGCTCCGCGGCCTCGGCGCCACGCTCGCCGAGATCGATGCGCCGTTCGATCCGGAAGGCGGCGCCTATGGCGGCGCCCACGCAGCCGCGCAGAGCCATGCGCATTCGGAGGGCGATGGCGGTCATTCGCACAGCCACGCCCACGCGCACGGCCATTCCGGCCACCGCCATGGCTGAAGGCAGCTTCACGCCGGCAGGCGGTCCGGCATCGTCCGGTCCTGCCGAGCCGCCGCTCGATCCGGCCGCCCTGCAGCGCCTGCTCACCTGGCTGTCGCCGGCCTTCCCGGTGGGCGGGTTCAGCTACAGCCACGGGCTCGAATGGGCGGTGGAGGACGGCACCGTCCGGGACGCGGCGACGCTCCGCGCCTGGGTCGAGGGCGTGCTCCACCACGGCGCCGGCCGCACCGATGCGATCTTCCTTGCCGAGGCCTGGCGCGCCGCCGAGGCGGGCGACGATGCCCGCCTCTCCGCCGTCGCCGAGCTTGCCGCGGCCTTCCAGCCGACGCGCGAGCGCATGCTGGAATCGACGGCGCAGGGTCGCGCCTTCCTCGCCGCCGTCGCCGCCGCCTGGCCGAGCCCGCAGCTCGACCGCATCGCGGCGCTCTTCCCCGCCGACCGGCCGCTCGCCTATCCGGTCGCGGTCGGCGCCGCTGCCGCCGTGGAGAACGTCCCGCTTCGTTCGACCCTCACCGCCTTCCTCACGGCCTTTGCCGCCAATCTCGTCTCGGCCGGCGTCCGCGCCATCCCGGTCGGGCAGAGCGACGGGCTGCGCGCCGTCGCGGCGCTCGCACCGCTCGTCGGGGAAATCTCCGGCGCGGCTCTTGCTTCTGGCCTGGCCGATATCGGCGGCATGGCGTTCCGCGCCGACATAGCCTCGATGAAACACGAAACCCAGTACACAAGGTTGTTCCGCTCATGACTTCACAGAACGGACCGCTTCGGGTCGGCGTCGGCGGGCCGGTCGGCTCGGGCAAGACCGCGCTCATGGACCAGCTCTGCAAGCGGCTCCGCGACCGCTACCAGGTCGCCGCCATCACCAATGACATCTATACGAAGGAGGACGCCGAGTTCCTGACCCGCTCCGGGGCGCTCGCCCCCGAGCGCATCCTCGGTGTGGAGACCGGCGGCTGCCCGCATACCGCGATCCGCGAGGATGCCTCGATCAACCTCGCCGCGGTCGACGACCTCAACCGCCGCTTCCCCGACCTCGACCTGATCCTCATCGAATCCGGCGGCGACAATCTCGCCGCCACCTTCTCGCCCGAGCTTGCCGACATCACGATCTACGTCATCGACGTCGCCGGCGGCGAGAAGATCCCGCGGAAGGGCGGGCCGGGCATCACCCGCTCCGATCTCCTCGTCATCAACAAGATCGACCTCGCACCCTTCGTCGGCGCCTCGCTCGACGTGATGGACCGCGACGCGCGGAAGATGCGCGGCGCGCGGCCGTTCATCTTCACCAACATGCGCGACGGGGAGGGGGTCGAGGCGGCGATCGCTTTCATCGAGAGGGCCGGCGGCCTCGTCCCCGCAGCCGCGGCGCCCGCCGCATGAAGATCAGCGCCGTCCGTCCCTTCCCGGTCTGGGTCGGGACCCGCAACCAGCTCCTCGTCAAGGTCGAGACCGATTCCGGCCTGTTCGGCTGGGGCGAATCGGGCCTCTCCGGGCGCGAAAAGGCGGTCGCCGGCGCGGTCGAGCATTACGCCCGCTTCCTCGTCGGCCGCGACCCGATGAATGCCGGGGCGCTCTGGCAGGAAATGTACCGGAGCCAGTATTTCGAGGGCGGCCGCGTGCTCACCGCCGCGATCAGCGCCATCGACATCGCGCTCTACGACATCAAGGGCAAGGCGCTCGGCGTCCCCGTCCACCAGCTCCTCGGCGGCCGGCAGCGCGACCGCGTGCCCGCCTTCGCCACCGTCACCGCCGAGCCTGGCCCGCGCATGGTCGCCGACGCCGAAAAGCTGATGGCGGAAGGCTGGACCGCGATCCGCCTCTTTGCCGCCGGCCAGGGAGCGAGCGCCGTCTTCGAGCCGCGCGAGTCGATCGCGGCGACCGTCCCGTGGATCGTCAAGGTGCGCGAGGCGGTCGGTCATGCCGCCATCCTCGGCGTCGAGTATCACCATCGTCTCAGCGTCGCCGAGGCGGCCTCCTTCTGCCAGAAGCTGCCCGCCGGAACCCTCGACTTCATCGAGGAGCCGATCCGCGACGAGACGCCGGAAGCCTACGAGGCGCTCCGCCGCATGACCGACGTGCCGTTCGCCATCGGCGAGGAATTCTCCTCGAAGTGGCAGTTCCTCCCCTACATCGAGCGCGGCATCACGCAGTTCGCCCGCCTCGACGTGTGCAATGTCGGCGGCTTCACCGAGGCGATGAAGGTCGCCGGCCTGGCGGAGGCCCACTATGTCGACCTGATGCCGCACAATCCGCTCGGGCCCATCTGCACGGCGGCGAGCGTCCATCTCGGCGCGGCGGTGCCCAACTTCGCTTGGCTCGAATGCCGCTCCTCGCCGGTCGAGAAGGCCGGGTTCGATGCACGCGAGGTGTTCCCGGTCCAGGTGCGCCTCGACGGCGCCGCCTATGTCGTGCCGGATGCGCCCGGCCTCGGCGTCGAGGTCAACGAGAAGGCGCTGACGGAGCCCCTCCGCTTCTGGGAGCCGCCGCATCTCCGGCGCCGCGACGGCTCCTACACCAACTGGTAGCGGGCCGGTCCGCCGCGGCTTGGCGCGGGTGCGCGCCGCGGCGTAATCTCCGGCCTTCCGCAGGAACAACCATGCCCGTCATCAACCGTTTCGCCGAGTTCCACGACGATATCGCCGCCTGGCGGCACGACATCCACCGCCACCCGGAGATCCTCTACGAGGTGCACCGGACCGCCGCGACCGTCGCCGAGAAGCTCCGCTCCTTCGGCCTCGACGAGGTGGTGACCGGGATCGGCCGCACCGGCGTCGTCGGCGTCATCCGGGGCCGCAAGAACGGGAGCGGCCGCGTGATTGGGCTGCGCGCCGACATGGATGCGCTCCCCATCCGCGAGACCGCGGACGTCCCCTACAGGTCCGAGGTGGACGGCCGGATGCATGCCTGCGGCCATGACGGCCACACCGCGATGCTCCTCGGCGCCGCGCGCTACCTCGCCGAGACGCGGAACTTCGACGGCACCGCGGTAGTGATCTTCCAGCCGGCCGAGGAGGGCGGCGCCGGCGGCCGCGCCATGGTCGAGGATGGCCTGATGACCCGCTGGGGGATCGACGAGGTCTACGGCATGCACAACATGCCGGGCATGCCGGTCGGCCATTTCGGCACGCGGCCCGGCCCGTTCATGGCGTCGACCGACGAGTTTGGCATCCGCATCCTCGGCCGCGGC
>DASRGK010000059.1:0-50751 GCA_035651055.1 Bauldia sp. | reverse complement strand
TCGCGGCATTCCGCGACTGCGATTCTTTCCTCCCGGGGACCAGCATGTTGACGTGGCGGGCTTCCTCGGGGTGGTCGATGTGAGCGAGAAGGCCCTCGGGGATATTGACCGATTGCAGGCCATGCAGAGTAAGCCGGTGATAGAGGTCGTCGTCCGAGCCGCCCCATCCCTCCATTCGCTCGTCGTAACCGCCGACCGCGTCGAACATCTCGCGCCGGACAATCACGGTTCCGTAGCCGCCGGGAATCCAACCTCTGAAGAAGCGATTGCCGCCGGATCTGACCGCGGCGAACAGATGCCGCATGCGCCGATGCATCATGATGTCGGCGTCGGTGACCATTACGAGCCGCCCGCTCGACAGGTGGACGCCAAGGTTCTTGGTGCGGGTATGGTTGAAGTATTTCTCGCCCTCCACGCGCGCGACACGCACGCGCCGGTCCCGACGGGCGACCCTCTCAATGGTTGAACTGTCGGCCGACGACCAATCGACGATGACGATCTCGGAAATATCGCGGAGCCGCACCCAGGTCGCAAAAGCCCGCTCAAGCGACTCGGAGCGGTCCTTGATCGCCGTGATCAGGGATACGTCGCGGCGGCCGGGCAGAAGGTCGAAGAGCCGCGCGAGGAACTCGGCCGGTTGCTGCACCGGATGGATGGCCATCGTCTTCCTCCAGGGTCGCCGTCGCCCCGCCGGGACGCGAGAGACCATTGGAACCGTGGTCCCTTTCACGCTAGGAGCTTAGCGCCAAGGCGTTTCCCGAGAAGCACGATTGAGCGAACCGGCGATCCCCGATGCGAGCGTCTGCATCGCCACACACCGGAGGCCGGAGGGCCTCGGCCGCTTGCTGCGTTCGCTCGCCGAGCAGGTTGGTGCACCGTCCTTCGAGGTGATCGTCGTCGACAACGACGCGGCGCGGAGCGGAGAGAAGACGGCGCGGGAATACGGACAGCGGCTCCGCCTGACCTATGTCGTCGAGCCGGTGCGCGGCATTGCCCGTGCGCGGAACCGGTCGGTCGCCGCGGCGGCCGGCGCCTATGTTGCCTTCATCGACGACGACGAGTGGGCGACGCCGGGCTGGCTAGCCGAACTCGACCGCAAGGCGCGCGAGAGCGGCGCCGATGCGGTCATCGGGCCGGTGACCATCGTCTTCGAGGCGAGCGTGCCGGCGCACGTGCGTGCGGCTGCTTATTTCCGGCGCTCCGACATCGGAGACGGCGAGCCGGTGCCATGGCATCTCACCCACACCAGCAACGCCTATGTCAGGCGGAGCGCACTGCCTGACGCACGGCGTCCGTTTGACGAAAGCTTCGATCTTACCGGCGGCGAGGATAGCGACCTCTTCCGGCGGATGATCAAGGGCGGCGCCAAGATCGTCGGCGCGACCGCGGCAGGCGTCTTCGAATATCGCGCTTTGCGCCGCGCGAACCTCCGCTGGCTGGTCCGCCGCGCGCTTCGCAACGGCGCCAATTTTGCCGAGATGGAATGGTCAGAGGAGTCCCTCGGCCGGCGGCTGAACCTCGGCCGCCGGGCTGCGTGGGCGGCGCTTCGCTTCGCCGCCGAAGGCGCGTTTGCGTGGCCGCGCGACAAGGAGAAGGCGACCGAAGCTTTCCTCCGGATGGGCGATCGGATGGGGCGCTTTGCGGGTTCGCTCGGGCTGAAAATCCGCGAATATCGAGTGCATCCGTGAGCCCGGCGGAAGGCCCCGAGCCGCCGCCGCCAGGCGCGCGGCGCATCCTTCTGCTGACCGAGTTCTTTCCGGCATCGGATCATGCCGTCTTCGGCGCGTTTCAGCGGCTTGCCCGTCACCTCGACGCGCTCCGACGGCTCGGGACGGTCGATGTCGTCTTTCTCTGGCCGGAACGTCACGAGCCCTCGGCGGCGGAAAGGGCTACGTTCGAACGGCGGGCGCGCGCGGTGTGGCGGCTCGACGGGCGCGTCACGTTCGTGCCGGTGGCAGTTCGGCGCCGGCTCGACCGTTTCCTCGACCTCTACTGGGGGGCGCGGGGCGCGATCGGCTTCTTTCACCAGCAGCCCTCGATGGCGACCAGCGGCCGGCGCCAGGCGAGGGCGTTGCGGCGATTGCTGGCGGAACACCCCCCGGATCTGATCTTCGCGCACCGGATCGGTGCAGGCGCGGCAATGCTGCGTGCGGGCCGCGGCCGCATTCCGATGATCCTCGACATGGACGATCTGGAGCATGTGGCGCTCGCCCGGATGGCGGAGGGGACGGACGATGCGGCGGCGCGGCGCCGCTTCCGTTTCTGGAGCCGGCTTGCGCTCCACGCAGAGAAGCGGATCGCAGCCGCGAGCGATTGCGTGCTCGTCTGCTCGGAACTCGACCGCGCCACCCTCCTGCGGTCGGCGCCCGGCGCCGAGGTTCGGGTGGCGCCGAACACCGGTAACGAATTCGCCGGCCTGCCGGTGCCGGCGACGCCGACAGCGCTTTTCGTCGGCATTGCACATTACGGGCCGAACCGGGAAGCGATCCTGTGGCTGGCCAATGAGATCTGGCCGCGCGTGCGCGCTACGTTGGCGGACGCCCGGCTGATCATTGCTGGGGAGGGGTCGGACGAGTTGCCGATCGCCAAGGACGCTGCCGGAATCGACCTTCGCGGGTTCGTGGCCGACCTCCGCCCGCTCTATGCCACCGCGCGGCTCATCCTCTGCCCGGTGCGGCGGGGAGGCGGGACGCGGATCAAGATCATCGAGGCGGCCCTCAACGGGCGCCCGGTCGTTTCGACCACGGTGGGCGCGGAGGGCCTCGCGTTTCGGCCCGGCACCGAGCTGGTTCTGGCCGACGATGCCGCGGCCTTCGCGCAGCGCGCTGCCGAACTCCTCGCCGCGCCGGAGCGATGCACCGGGATCGGCGCCGCGGCGCGGAAACCGTGCGCTGGCGCTCTACGGCCGCGAGAAAGTGACCGCCGACCTCGCGGCTCTCTGTGCAGGCTTCCTGCGGCGCGACGGCTCCCCCTAGCTGCGAAGGCCGAGGAGGGCGCGGTAGAAGCGCTCCGTCTCGCCGAGTTCGCCGAGATCGAGCGGCAGGCCGGGATAGGAGCGCGAGACAAAGTCCAGGTCACGCTCGGGACCGGTAATGAAGACCGCTTCCAACTCGACCTCCCGCGGAACTTCCGCATTCAGGGGCCGCTCGTGGATCGTCCGCTCCGTCGGAAGGCGATCGTCGCCGGCAAGTTCGATGGTGACGGTGCCGGAACTGCCGGCGAGCGGCTCGGCGAGATCGACGAAGACGGAGAAGAAGGGCTTCGGCCGATAGCCGCTCCATTCGAAATTGACACGCTTGACCACCTCACGCTCGCCGCGGAGGACGAGGTTCGCCCCGTTGCCGCCGCCGTTGACCATGATCCCGCCGACGCGTTCGCCTTCGGCGAGCGCCACCTCGATCCGCATCCCGGCAGCCAGCAGCCCGTAGCTCGCCTGGCGAAGCGAAGAGGCGAGCGCGCCAATCCTGTTCTCTTGGAACAAGTGCGGTGCGGGAACGGTGCGCAGCGCCTGCACCTTCTCACGGCGCGCGGTGAGAACCGGCCGGGCGCGGTCCAGGGTGGCGATGATTCCGGCAAGCAATCCGGCGAGCAGGTCGGCGACGGCGTCTGACATGTGCCACTCGTCGCGCATCAGGGTGGCGGTCGGGACGCCGGCGGCGATCGCGCGCAGGACCAGGGTCCGCACGCTGAGGTAGTTCAGGCCCAGGCGCAGGCAGATGTCGCGGTGGACGGCCTCGCCGAAGAAGTCCTCGGCCTTGGAGAGGTCCGACGGCAGGATGAGGACGATCGGAAAATAGCCCGCTGCGGCAACCAGGGCGGCGAGGGTGTGAAAGGTCGTCGCGATGACCGCCGGCGCCCGGGCAAGGCCCCACAGGTTATAGCCGGCGTCGTTGTCGTTGATCGCATAGTCAAAAAGGGCAAAGCCGTTTCGCGCCGGTCGGATGGCGGCAGACTGATACAGCCCGACCGTGCTGGCGCTGGCGCCGATCGAAAGATTCTGAAGCGGCATTCCGGTTCGCCGGGCGAGGGACGCCACATAGGAGTTCGGACCGATGCTGTTCGACGTGCCGAGAACGAGGACTTCCGGCGGCAGCCGCCGGGGACGGAGAAAGCGCCCGAACCGCAGCCGCATCAGCGCGCGCCCGGACCGTCGCCGGCCTGTCCGAATTCCTGCGCGATTCCCGCCAGATCGGCGCCGCGCTCCGCAAAGACGCGCGACCAGTTTGCGCGGCCCGCGGCAAAGTCCGGTTCTTCCCGGCCCCGCATCTCCGACAGCGACAAACCCGTATTGAACACGTAGACCGCGCCGCGGAAGGGCAGCTTCTGCAGCGGGCGGCCTTCGGCAAGAGCCGCATCCCGCACGCTGGTGTGCCCCAGCCGGTAGAGCCGGCTGAACCGCCTCTCGCCGTTGGCGTCAGGCGTGAAGTCCGACTGGTCGAGGCGGAGGATGATCGAGCTGCCGCAGGAAAGATCAAACCGCGCGTCGGCTATCCCGGGGGTCGGAATCGGCATCACCTTGCGCGAGGCCAGATCGCAGGCATAGCCGTCCTCCAGCACATAGCCGACCGGGTGGCGGGTGCGGCGCACATGATCGACGAGGCGATTGCTCACCCAATCGTCGGCATCGAGGAACATGAGGTAGCCGCCGCCACCGCGCACGAAGTGCGCGGCAATCTCCCAGCGCTTGGCGCCGGCATCGTTGTCGCCCTCACGCAGGCTCGACGGCGGCCGCGACGGCGCGGCCAGGATGGTAAGGCGCCGGTCGGGCGCGAAATCGAGTTCGGGCGGGCGATCGCAGGCGATGATCACGGCGAAGGACGGGTCGGTCTGGTTGTAAACGGAGCGCAGGGTATTGCCGATCAGAACGCAAAGGCCCCGCCATTCCTCGGGGTCGAGGCTGGCGCGGAGCGGAATGCCGAAGGTGAGGTGCGGGCGGCGAGGGCGGAAGAAGCGCACGCACCTAACTCCGAGGCGATGACGCCGAGCGGTCGGCGCGCACGATCGCGGCGACAAGCGCCACAAAGCCCCAGGCACCGGCGAAGTTGCGCACCGATCTGGCGCCGGCGGCGAGCGCGTTGGCTGTGCGCTTGGCGCGATCGAGGACATGCTCCGGCGCCGGCACGCGCTCGCCCGGTCGGGCAACCGTGCTGGCGTGCGCCGAATTCTGCCGCGCCAGCGACGGCTTGGTCTGCAGGATGCGAAGCGAGGGGATCAGGCTGTCATCGAAGAGCATCGTGTCGACCGCGCCGCGCAGGGGGACGAGTCCGGCCGCGATCCTGGCAGCGCCGCGGCGGCTGACGATCTGGGCGTGGAAGAGGCCGCGGGTGAAGACCGGGGCGATGATCGTGAACCCCTCCCGGCGCGCGTGGGTGACATAGCGGCGGGGCCAGCGCATGCCGCCGTGACCGATGCGCAGGAGGTCGAAGGGAGGCAGCGCGGCCAGGCAATCCGGATCGAGAAGGGCAAGCGCCGCCGGATCGAGCACGGCATCGTCCTCGAGGATGCAGACATGCTCGTGCTCTCCGGCGGCGATCCGTTCGGCGAGGCTGCGGTAGGTGGCGGCGACGCCGATCTCGCCGGCGAGGAGCGGGGTACCGAAGCGCCAGGTCGGGCGCGCGCGAAAGGCAGCTAGGTCCGCCGCCGACATGCCGCCGCCCTCAACAGCGTCGAAAAAGGTGAAGTCGACGCCGCGCCGCAAGAGATGGCCGGCGATTTCGCGCCGCCGGGTTTCGGAGCGCCTGAGGCTGACAACGAGGACAGGAATACGGTTCATACGCCTGCAGATTCGCCTAGCCGCATTCCCCGATCGCCGCCCGCGACGTTTGCCGCGCGCCCAATTCTAGCCGAGCCGGCGGTGGAGAAACATGCCGTTTCGCCCTACATGGGGAGGGCGCGTCCCCGACCGCCGCGGCGGCGCGGTCGCAGACCCTAAGACCAATGCCGGCCAAATCGGCCGGCTGCCGCAGATGAAGGACGGGACGAAAATGGATTTTCGCAAGGGCTTCGGGCGCCCCAAGGCGCCGCAGAAAAGCAGGATCGAGAAGAAAAGCGAGGCCGAAGACGCGCTCGCGGCGTTCCTGGCGCGCGGCGGCATGGTGACCAAGGCCGCGCCGGTGGTCGCCACGACCATCGCTTGCGCGAACTGCGGCTATACCGGCATCGTCGGCATCGCCGAGGGCAAGACCGGGCGCTGTCCGCGCTGCCGGGAAAAGCTCGCCTGACCGAGCGGCCGGAGCCGCGCGTCCGACTGCCCGCCGACGCCGCGTACTGGCGGTAGCCGTGCCGCTACCCGGCTCTATTCCAGCGTATCGGGCTGATCGCGGAGCACGCGGTCGTAGAGTGGCTGGGCCTGGAACCAGCCGGTGAAGTGGGTGCCGTTGACGGCGCGGGTCGCGCGGGCGTTTTCCGGGTCGACCATCAGCGGCTGCCTGGTCACGGACTCGGCAAGGAACTGCGCCTGGCAGCAGCGCTCCATCGATGCGAACCACCAGACCGCTTCGTCGACGGTTTCGCCGACCGTGATAAGGCCGTGATTGCGGAGGATCGCCGCCTTGGCATTGCCGAGCGCCTTGGCGAGATGCGCGCCTTCGCTCTCCTCGGTGATGAGGACGCGCGTGTCGTCGTAGAAGATGTGGTCCTCGTAGAAGGCGCAGGCGTCCTGGGTGATCGGATCGAGAGTGCGGCCGACGGCCGACCACGCCTTGCCATAGACAGAATGGGCATGGGCGGCGCAGACGACATCGGGGCGCGCCTCATGGATCTGGTAGTGGATGGCGAAGGCCGAGATGTTGATCGTGCGGTTGCCCTCGATGACCTTGCCGTGCCGGTCGACGCGGACGAGGTCCGAAGCCCGGATATGGGCGAAATGCATGCCGAAGGGGTTGACCCAGAACGTGTCGGTATCAATCGGGTCGCGGGCGGTGATGTGACCGGTCACGCCTTCGGCGAAACCGAGCGCGGCGAAAACGCGGAAGCCGCCGGCGAGACGCTGCTTGCGATATTTCCGCTCCTCCGCGAGGGTCGCGAATTTCGGGATTGCGAAATTGCCGAAGACCGGCGCGTAGGCCGCTTCCTTGACGCGATCGAGATCGGCGGCGGCTTCCGGACGCGTGTCGAGCGGGCTCATCTCTCTGGCTCCCGAGATATCGGTCGGTAGGGCGCACCGCCAAGCTTTGCCGGGCCCGGTGCGCGATTGCAGATATCCTATACGGGCGGCCGACCTGCGGAAATAGCGGCGGCTGCTCCCGGTGGGGCATTCGCCGATACGGTTCTTCTCCGGTCGGCCGGTCCGGGAGGTTATTGTGCTCAAGGGAAGGAGGCCCACCGGATGCAAAAGCTGCTCGTCTTTCAGTCACTCTGGGCGATGGAACGCCGGCACAGCGACGGCTTCGAGCGGTCGCTCGAGGAAAACATCGCGATGATCGCCGGCGCCGGCTACGACGGGATCAGCAGCGACTGGCGCGACCGTGATCGGGTGCGCCGCATGTCGGCGCTCCTGAAGAGCGCCGGGATGACGGCGGAGGGACAATGCTTCCCGAAGACGGTCGACGATCTCAAGCCGGTGCTCGAGATCGCGACCGAGTCCGGCCTGCATCACCTCGACATCCAGCCGGACGTCCGCCCGCGGAAGGTCGCGGACTGCATCCCGCTTCTGGAGGGCTGGCAGCGGCTCGCCGAGGAGGTGGGCTTCCCGGTCTACATCGAGACGCATCGCGACCGGATGACGACGGACCTGTTCTTCGTCCTCGACCTCCTCGACGCGATGCCGAACCTGAAGCTGCTCGCCGACCTGTCGCATTTTCTGGTCGGACGTGAATTCGCCTGGCCGGTCGATGCGGAGAACCACGCCCATATCCACCGCATCCTCGATCATTCCTGGGCGTTCCACGGTCGGGTGGCCACCCGCGAGCAGGTCCAGATCGAGATTTCGTTCCCGCATCACAAGATGTGGGTCGACCTGTTCATGGGCTGGTGGGAGTTCGGCTTCCGCAGCTGGAGGAAGCGCGCGGCGGATGACGCGACGCTCGCCTTCACCTGCGAACTGGGGCCGAAGCCCTACGCGATCACGGGCCGCGACGGCAACGACACGACCGACCGCTGGGCCGAGGCGCTCGCCATGAAGGAGATGGTGCGCGGCCTCTGGCACCGCATCGCTAGCGAATGAAGATCAGGATGAAGCCCTGGTAGGCTGCGAAACCGGCGAGGGTGGCGACCGCCAGGCGGTACCCGGCGAGCCCGTGTGCGGCAGCGACGACCCGCGCGTAGAACCACAGGAACAGGACGAGATAAAGCGTCAGGTAGGTCCACGTCGCCACGAACCAGAAACCGCCGCCTTGCACGGAGGCGTACCAGGCGGCGTAGTCGGCGAGGCCTGTGATCTGAGCTCCGGTGATGAGGAGGTCGGGGACGAGACTGGAGAGGGTCGCCAAGGCGGTGGCGACGCCCGCGAGCGCGAGCGTATCCTCGAAGCTTCCGGTGCCGCCGAGACCACGCGCGGAGAGGTGCAGGATGGCGGCTCCGAAGACCCAGCCGAGCATCAGGACCGGCACGTAGAAGAAAGAGGCCCAGAAGTAGTAGCTATCGTCCGGGATGCGGAGAAACGGCGTCCACGGAATGCCGTGGAGGCCGGCCAGGAAGACGCTGACGAGGGCGTAGGCGAAGCTCATCGCCAGCATCGCCTGCCAGGCAATGCGCAGGCGGCGCGGGTCCCGGAGAAGGCGCGCGAAGAAGCCGCTGGCCGGAGGCGCTACGGCAGTCGGTACCGCCGGCATGCGCCGTCAGCTCCGGGTGCCGGGAGAGTCGCCCTCCCGCGGCACGACCTCAAGCCGGATTTTGGTCACGAGCGCGGCGAGCGCGCCGAGAATGGCCAGCCACGGCGCGGCGAGAACGGTCACGCCGCCGGCAACCGCACCCGCGGTCAACGGAATTTCCAAGAACACCCGTCCGTCCTCCGTGCGCAGGCGAACCGCCTTGGCGTTTCCTTCGGCGATCAGCTCACGGACGCGTTCGACAATGCGACCCGCGGAGATTTCCTCGGACCAGGTTTTGTGATGATCGTCGGTGGACATGGCCAGGGGCCTCCAGGTTTGTTGGCGAGGAGTGCACCAGCCGCGAGGCGGCTGCCTTGACGCACGTCAAGAAGATCAGGCGGCTTCTTCTTCAGGCCTTGGCGGCGGGCTATCGGCAGCGAGGTCGAAGAAGTGATAGCGCCCGCGGCCGAGCGTCTTGCTGCGATAGAGCGCGAAATCGGCGTTGCGGAGCAGTTCCTCGGCCGTGTTGCCGTGGCGCGGGGCGAGCGCGATGCCGATGCTGACGCCGATCGTGATCGGGATGCCGACTATCGTGTAGGGCGCGGTGATCGCCTTGATGACGCGGCTCGCCATGGTCGCGGCGTCGATATCGCGCTTGATGCCGGCCTGGATGATGGCGAACTCGTCGCCGCCGAGACGGGCAACGGTGTCGGTCTCGCGCTTGGCCGACGAGAGGCGCGCGGCGACGGCGGCGAGCAACTGGTCGCCGACGGCATGACCGAACTCGTCATTGACCGGCTTGAAGCGGTCAAGGTCGAGGTAGTGGATCGCCATGTGCTCGGAACGGCGGACGCGCGCCACCGACTGCTCCAGACGGTCGCGGAAAAGGAGGCGGTTGGGCAGGCCGGTCAGATGGTCGTGATGCGCCATGTGGGCGATCATGGCCTGGGATTTCCGCTGGTCGGTGACGTCGAGATAGGTGGTGACGAAACCACCGCCGGCGAGCGGAACGCCGCGGATTTCGAGGATGGTCCCGTTCGGGCGCGTCCGCTCGAAGACGTGGGCGCGGCGCTGGCGGGCAAGGTCCATGCGGAGCCGCACCTGCTCCTCGACATTGCCGGGCCCGTATTCGCCGCGCATCGCGTTGAACCGGTAGATGTCCTCCAGCGTCGGATAGCCGCCGGCGAAGAGGTCGTCGGGATAGTCGAGCAGGCGCTTCTGCTGCTCGTTGCAGAGCACCATGCGCAGGTCGCGGTCATAGACCGAGATGCCGCCGGGAAAATTGTCGATCACCGCCTCGAGCAGGCGGACCTGTTCGTTGAGGAAGGCGAGGTCGGTGCTGAAGGGACGCAACTGGCTCTCGATGTCCGCCCGTTCGGAAAGGGCGTCGGGTACGGCGTCGCTCGGCATCATGCCTGCCTGTCCTTGGGTTGCGTTCTAGTTGGTGGTGGCAGCGGCTTCGGCGCGCTTCATGCTGTCCTTGTCGACGTAGTTGACCTCGTCGACGAGGACGTCATGGATCAGTTCGCTGCCGAGACGCTTGTTGACGCTCTCCCTGATCGCCTTGGTGAGGTCGTCGAGATTGTATTTCGACATCTTGTCGAACTCGACCTTCCCGTCCGTGTAGATCTTGCGGAACGCCTCATCGAGGACGAAAGGCTGCGGGTCGACCGGGAAGGCGGCGAGCGCCCGCGCGTCGGCGGTATAGACGATCTTGGCGACGACATAGCCACGGAGCCGCCCGTCGGAAATCATCGGCACGGTGATCGCGGGCGGCTTTTTGTACTGGAGGCCGCCGGGGATCGGACCGGACTCGGCGGCGGCGACCACGGCCGTCGCGGTTTCGCTGGCGCCGCCACCGCCGCTGCTGACCATGAAGTAGGCCGAGCCGAGGGCGACGATCGCGCCCCAGAGACCGATCGCGACGGTCTTCAGCATCAGGCGACCACGCGCCGGTCAAACGGCGAGGCGTAGGTGCCGTCCGACTCGGCTTCGCCGAGCGCACCGACGAGGAGCGCCGCGATCTCCCTGACCGCGTCGAGGTTGAGCTTGAGGACCGCCTGGTTGGCGATGAGCTTGGAGGAAAGGCCCTTCAAGCGCGGGGCGAGCAGGTCGCGCGAAGCGGCGGGCAGGCCGCGGGCCATGCGCGTGAGTTCGAGGAGGCTGCGGCTTTTCCGGTTGTTCACGTCCTCGAAATCGAAGGGCCTGTGCGCGCGCAGCATCCCGGTCTCGAAGTCAAGCGTTTCCTCCAGCCGGTCGAGCGCGGCGAGGAAAGCGGACATGGCTGCGGAGGGCGGCAAGGGGGCGGGCTGGGCGGCTGCGGCCCGCCGCGCTCCGGCCGGGAAATAGGCACCGGTGCTGGTCTCCGGGAAACCATCGGCAGCAAAGGCGGACTGGCTCGGGTCGCGCTTCATGTTCATCCGTCCTTCTCTCCGGCGTCGAGGTCGCCAAGAAATCCGCGCTCGCTGGTCATGACGACGAGGTTCGGGTCGAACGGCGAGGCGTTTGCGGCGGTCGGGCCGGGCGCCGCGGGCAGGACTCCATGGAGCCGTTCGTAGGCTTCCAGCCGTTTGGCGATGCCAATGCCGCCGCCGTCCGCCATCTTCCTGGCGATCTCGGAAGCGAGCATCGATTTCCAGGTCTCGCCGGCCGTGCCGGAACCATAGACGGCGCTCATGTCCTCGGGTATGGCGGCCTCGACGAAGGTGGCGAGCGTCATCGCCTCGAAATCGCGGAAGGTCGATTCGGTTTTTGCCGTTCTTGCGGCGGGCGGGGGCAGAGCCGGTGCGGCCATGGCGGATTCCGCAGCGCCGACGTCAGGCGCGGGAATGAGGGTGTCGAAGGCGGCGCCGGCGGCGGCGCGGTTCAGCCTGGCGACGGCCTCGCGATAGCGCACCGGGTCGGCGGCCTTGGCGACATCAAGAACGATATCGATGGGCGGATTGATCGACATTCCGGCGCGCACCTGTCGGCCCGGCGTGCTTCGCCGGCGCGCACGAATCTGACCGGTCTGGCTTACGGGAGGCTTGCGTCGCGGCTCCCGATCTGGTCGACGACGTCGTCGAAGCCGCGCTTCCAGGCATCCCGCTCCTCGGCGCGGGCGGCCTTGTCGTTCATGCGCTCGGCGCGCTTCAGACGGAGCGCCGCCTCCTGCATCCGGGCGGCGGCGGCATCGCGCTCGCGATTGACGCGGTCGGCCTGGCGGGCGAGGGCGGAGAGACGCCGGGCCATCGCCTCGACGAACAGTCCCTGCAGCGCCTCGTCGCGGTTGAGGGCCTCGATGAGGCGCTGGCGGCCGGCCATCAGCCCGGCCTTCTCGCGATCGAGGTGGGCGACGCGGGTCTCGGCAAGCTGGTGGAGACGACGCTGCACGTCGACGATGCGGCGGAGGCGTTGGCTGCGGTCGGTCATTGGCCTAGCCCGATGCCAGCCAGGCGGCGAAGGCCGAAGCGAAATATTCGACGAACTCCCGCACGGTGACGACGACGAGAAGAAGGCCGCCGGCGAGGACGAAGGGCACCGCGATGAAGAATACCGGGATCTGCGGCGTCAGCTTGTTGGTGATGCCGATCGCGAAGTTGACGACGATCGAATAGACGATGAACGGGCTGCCGATGCGGAGGGCGACGAGAAAGGCGGCGGCGATCTGGTCGACGATGTTGACCAGCGCCAGCCGCGGGCCGAAGCCGAGAGCGGGCGGTATGGTCGTATAGGAGTCGACCAGGCCGCGAACCAACTGCTCGTGGAGACCGGTGATGAACATGATCGTGGTCGCGGTGAGCGTGAAGAGCGCGGTCAGCGACGGAACGTGCTCTTCGTTCTCGTTGACGGTGCCGGGGATCGCACCGAGGCCGATCGCCTGGGTGATGGCGACGGTGATCGTCTCGAGCGCCAGAAAATAGAGCCGGGCGATGAAGCCGATCATCAGGCCAACCGCGAGCTCGGAGAAAATGAGGCCGAGCACGGCGAAAGCGCTGCCGTCGCCCAGCGTCGGGCGGACCGTGTCGATGAGGAACGGGGCCAGCGCCAGCGAAATGGAGAGGGCGACGTAGAGGCGGACGCGCGCCGGTATCTGGACGGAGGAGAAACCCGGCGCGATGAGCAGGCAGGCGCCGATCCGGCAGAAGATCGCGAAGACCGCGAGCACCGTTTCCGGCGATACGCGGATCACGAGATGGTGCCGAGGGAGCGGATTTCGACGCCGCGGGCGATCTCGACATGGGAGAGGACCGGCAACGCCGGGAAGGTCCGCTCGCTGATCATGCGCACATAGGGACGCGCGTCGGGGGCCGCCACGAGGGCGAAACGGCCGTGCTCGGCCATGCGCTGCCGGATCGCCTCCGCCGATTCGGCGGCGAACTGCTCGACCAGGCGTGGGTCGATGTCGAACTCGACCACCTCGCCCTTGGCATCGCGCTTGAGGCTCTGGTGGAAAGCGAGGTCCCAGCGGTTGCCGAGGCGAAGGACGTTGAGGACGCCGTCCTCGGCGATATCGCCGCAAATCTGCTGGGCGATGCGCATGCGGACGTGCTCGGCGATCTGCTCGGTCCGCCGGGCGTGCGGGACCACCTCGGCGATCGCCTCGAGGATGAGATGAAGATTGCGGATGGAGACGCGCTCGGCGAGCAGAGTCTTCAGGACTGCCTGCAGGCCGGAATAGGAAATCTGGGAAGGGCAGATCTCCTCGAGGAGGCGCTTGTATTCGGGCTCGAGGCGGTCGAGGAGCGTGCGCACGTCCTTGTAGGAAATGAGCTGGGTGAGGTTGTTGCGGATGACCTCGCTGAGGTGGGTGAGCATGACGGAGAGGTTGTCGACCGGGGTGAAGCCTTCGCGGCGAACCTCCGAGGCGTAGGCGGCGGGCAGCCACACGGCCTTCATGCCGAAGGCGGGCTCGCGCACTTCCTCGCCGGGAAGGTCCGGGGCGCGGCCTTCGCCGGTGACGACGAGCAGTTCGCCGATCCGCATTTCCTGGCTGGCGACGACGGTCCCGTGAATCTTGACCTGGTAGGATTTCGGCGGGACCGAGAGGCTCTCGCTCACCTTGATGTCGGGGACGACGAAGCCGTACTGGAGCGCGAATTTCCGGCGCATCTTGCCGACGCGGTGGGCGATCTCGTTCGGATCGCGCAGCACCTGGCCGGCGAGCTGCTTGCCGACGGACAGCTCGACCTCGTCCGTGCGGAGCGCTTCCTTGACCGAGCTCTTGGCCTCCTCGCGGGCCTTCGCCTCGCCGGCGCGCAGCTTGGCGGCCTCGACCTGGCGGCGGGCCTCGGCCCGGCGGGGGAGGGTGTAGGCGACGCCGGCAAGCACGGTTCCGAGCGTGGCGAAGGGCAGCAGCGGGAGGCCGGGGACGAGGGCCATCACGAACATCAGCGTCGAAGCGACGAAGAGGGCGCGCGGGTAGGCGCTGAGCTGGCCGAGAACGGCCCGCTCGGCCGGGCCGCGGGTGCCGCCCTTGGTGACGAGCAGGCCGGCGGCGAGCGAGACGACCAGCGCCGGGATCTGCGAGACGAGGCCGTCGCCGACCGAGAGGCGGGTAAACACGTCGGCGGCGGAAGACAGCGCCATGCCATGACGGGTGGTACCGATGACGATGCCGCCGAAGATGTTGACGGCGATGATGATGATCGAGGCGATCGCCTCGCCGCGGACGAACTTCGAGGCGCCGTCCATCGAACCGAAGAAGGCGCTTTCCTCCTCCAGTTCGCGCCGGCGGCGCTGGGCCTCCTTGTCGTCGATGAGACCGGCGGAGAGGTCGGCGTCGATGGCCATCTGCTTGCCGGGGATGGCGTCAAGGGTGAAGCGGGCACCGACCTCGGCGATGCGCGTGGCGCCCTTGGTGATGACAACGAAATTGACCGTGACGAGGATGAGAAAGACGACGATGCCGATGACGAAATCGCCGCTCATCACGAAGCGGGAGAAGCCCTGGATGATGTGGCCGGCGGCGTAAACGCCTTCGCCGCCATGGGAGAGGATCAGCCGGGTGGTGGCGATGCCCAGCGACAGCCTGAGGATGGTGGTGATGAGGAGGACGGTGGGAAAGGCCGAGAACTCAAGCGGCTTCTGAATCCACAGCGCCACCATGAGAATGAGGACGGAAAACGCGATCGACAGCGCCAGCCCGAAATCGATGAGGAAGGTCGGGATCGGGATGAAGAGAACGGCGAGGATCGCGATGATGCCGCCGGCGAAGCCGACGTCGCGGAGCGAACGCGGTTCCACCGCCGGAGCGATATCGATGATCCTGGCTTCGGCCATTGCGGAGCGAATCTGCCCCGGCTGGCTTGCGCGAGGATGGCGGGACGATAGGAGGCCGGGGAAACCGGCCCCCGATGCCGCCCGAGTGCGCCGGCTAACGAATCAGTTACAAGGCAACTGGGACGGGGGGCTGGCCGCGGATGATCTCCCACGAATATCGCTGCATCTTCATCCATATCCCGCGATGCGCCGGATCGAGCATCGAGGCGTGGATCGGGGGCGAGGACCAATGGTTCATCGAGCCGGCTGAAAAGCACCTGGTCGCCAGCCTTGCGCGGCTGATCTACGCGCCGTACTGGAAATCCTATTTCAAGTTCGCCTTCGTGCGCGACCCTTTCGCCCGCACGGTCTCGCTGCTCCACTACAAGGACTTCTTCGGCGTGGAGGTGCTGCCGGACGGGAGCGTCGACCTCAGCGGATATCTCGCGCATTTCGGGTCGCCGGTGACCGTCGAGCACGACTATCGCTTCTTCAGCCGCGGCTCGATCCTCTCGCCGCGGCACAAGCCGAACGCGGTTTACGCGAACATCCTCGACGAGGAACTCGACTTCATCGGCAGATTCGAGAACCTCTACGAGGACACCGAGAGAATCCGCGCCGCGATCGGAATCCGGAACCGTTTCGTCCCGCATCTGCAGAGATCGACCTCGCCGCCGCCTCCGCTCTCGGAGGCCGGGATGCGACAGATCGAGGCGCTATATGCCGAGGATTTCCGCCGCTTCGGCTATGCGCCGGTCTTCGGAAGCTCGCCCGCTTTCCAAGCCGAGCGCATGGCTTCCTGACCGTACGATTGCCGTGGAAAGGGCTGCCGACAAGAGGGACTTCGCTTAGAAGCCCCTCGATATGTGCCCGTAGGTCTCCTTGGCGAAGGCGAAGATCTGCGAGCCGATGAAGGAGCCGGAAAGGGCGGTGACGAGGAGGATGGCGATGATCTTCGGAATGAAGGTCAGCGTCACCTCCTGGACCTGGGTCAGCGCCTGGAAGAGGGCGATGGCGACGCCGATGACCATTGCCGCGAGCACGGCAGGGCCGCAGGCGACGATCACCGTCCAGACGGCGGAGGTGACGACCTCGATCGCGTCGGCCTCGTTCACCCTGCCACCGTAACGCCGGAGCCAAGGATCAGGGTCGAGCCGTTGGTGAGCGTGGCGAGCGGTCCGTCGCCGGTGATCTTCACCGAAGCGACAGTGCCGGACACCGTGCCATCGCCGGAGGTGACCTTGCGGCCGACGAAGGCGTCGGCGATCGACAGGGACTGGGCGGTCAGCAGCGAGTCGAGCTTGCTGTTGGCGGAGATGCTCTGCTCGACCTGCGAGAAGGTGGCGAGCTGGGCGACGAAGGCCGTCGAGTCCATCGGCTGGGTCGGATCCTGGTTCTTGAGCTGTGCGATGAGCAACTTCAGGAACGCCTTGTAATCGAGCGAGCCGGCGCCGGTGGCGGCCGAAACTGAATCGACGCTGCTCATGCCGGAAAGGTCCTTCCGCTAGGCCGCCTGCGGCGCTGCGCCGGGCGGGTTGATGATGGCGTCCTCGACCGCGAAGAGCGCGCGGATGGCGCGGAGCGCCTCGAAAATGCGGTTGACGGAAACGAGGTTGGCGACCTCGTGCAGGCCGTCGATGACGGTGCGGTTGCTGAACGAATCGAGCGTCGAGACGAACATCTTGGTGAACAGGCTGCGGGCGCGCTCGGCGTTCGGCGGGTCGATCAGGACCGATTGCAGGACGAAATAGAGCTGGCGGAGCGGGGTCGAGGTCTCCTCGGGTTGCAGGATGTGCGATTCGAGGAGGAACGACGCGTCGTTCTCAAGGACGATGGTTACCTTGCGATCGACGCGGATGACGGCGCCGTTGACGTAGATGCGCTCGCCCGGCTTCAGCGATATCTGCATGGCCTTGCTCATTTCAGGCCGTCCCGGATGGTCTGGTTGACGTCGATGAGCGCGCGGAAGCCCTTGGACTGGTCGGCAAGCACGCGGTCGGCCTCGGCGATCGCCCACAGGCCGATCGAGATGAGGTCGCCCTTGAGGCCGCCGGCCAGTTCGTTGCCCGGATCGGTGAGGTTCTGGATGAAGAACGTCCAGAGCTTCTGGAGGTACTGCACGGCTTCGGCGGTTTCCTCGGATTTCGAACCGGCAGCCTCGGCGATCTTCATCAGCTCGATGGCACGGTCGAGGGCCGCCTGCTCGTTGGCGCGCGCCTGGCGCGGGTCGCTGTCGATGATCTCGGCGTAGGAGAGCTTGTACATGGGGCTCGCGGGAGTGACTTTCAGATGTAGTTGAGGATGCTCATCTGCAGAAACTTGACGGTCAGCGAATAGGACATCTCGATCTGGGTGGAGAGGGTGTCGATCCGCACCTTGGCTTCGGCGGGGTCGACGCCTTCCAGCGTCTGGATGCGGGAGGTGAGGATGTCGCGCTGCGCGTCGAGACTGTCGGTGGCGCTGCTCACCCTTGCCTCCGTGCCGCCGAGCGACTGACCGAGGGCGGTGACGCCGTCGATCGCCGAACCGAGCACCGAGATGGCCTTGTCGATCACGGCCTTTCTGGCGTCCGTGCCGAGCGAGTCGACGCCGAGGCCGGACACCATCGTGTATGCCATCGCAAGCCTGCGTATAGCTTGCTGATTGGCGGAGACCGACGTGTCGACGGTCTCGGTCGTCGAGATGCGGTTGCGGATCGGCGCATCGGAGGCGCTCGACCAGTTGCTGCCCCAGTCGGGATCCGCGAAGAGGGCGGCGAACTGGTTGTCGAGGAAGTCGTTCATGTCGGCGGCGGAGATGCTGCTTGCCGCAGGATCGCCGGGCGGGAAGCCGAACCTGGCGGTGAACGCCGCATCGACCACGGCTTTCGGTCCGGACGCGTAGTCGGCGAGGGGGGCGATCGACGAATTGACGCCGCCGAAGAGATACTGGTCGCCGTCCGAGGCGTTGGCGTCGCCGATGAAGCCGGAAAGGGCGATCGACGCCGTGCCGCCCAAGGCGGCGCCGGAATCGCGCGACATGACAAGCTGTTGCAGGAAGCGGTTGGCACCGTCGCTAAGCTTGGTAAGGGCGGTCTGCGACTGACGGAGGCGCTGGACAACCGCTCCGTTGCTGTCGACCAGCGCAGACAAGGCACCGACATCGATGTGAAGCGTCGCCGCCTGTCCGGTGCCGGCGCCGAGATTGAGGCCCACGTCAGCCATCCGTCCGGTTGAGATCTCCTTGCCGAGGCGGGTCATCTCGGCCTGCTTGCGCAGGACCGCGCCACGCGACGTGTCGAGGAGAGAAGTGGTGGAGATGAAGGCGGTGCGCATGATCAGCTGACCGCCGTGAACAGCGAGTCGAACATGTCGCGGACGATGTTGATGAGTTTGGAAGACGCCTGGTAGCTCTGCTCCAGCTGGAGCTGCTTGGCGTATTCGTCGTCGACATTGACGCCGCTGACGTTGGAGAGCGCGTCGGAGGCACGCGAGAGGAGCGCGCCCTGGTAGTCGACGTTGGACGATGTGGTCTTGCGCTGGTCTTCCAGCCAGCTCACCGACCCGGTGCCGAACGTATCGAGGCCCGTATTCGTCTGCAGCCCGGCCGCCGGATCGTAGTCGCGCGGCGCAGCGACGGCAGTGACCAGCGCCTCGAGCCTGCCGGAGAAGCTCGCGGCGACGGAGAGATTGTATGAATAGGCGACGCCGTTGATGCCGCCGTCACGGATGCGGTCGAGATTGCCGCCCTGCGCGGGATCGACGGACGGGTTGACCTTGATCGAGCCGGCAATGCCGTCGACCAGCGTGCCGGAGGCGGGGACCGCCGGGCCGCCGGACCAAGTGAATAGACCGGCGCGGTCGGCTCCGCCGCCGCCCGATTGGTCCGATTCGGCGAAGGCCTCGACCAGGCCGCGGGCCATTTCGTCGAGCTGCGCCTGATAGGTCACCGCGACATCGTCGCAGAGCGTCGCGAGACCGGCGAGACGTCCGGAGCTGATCGGCATCGTGGCATTTGCGCCGGTGACCGGAACGCCGTCGACATAGACGGCATTGCCTGCGACGCCCGGCGCCAGCGCAAGGTTGCTGGCAAAGGTGACCGAGCGCGCGGTCTTGTCGAAGAGCGGCACGCCGCTGTCGGTATAGACGGCGATCTCGTTGTTCGGCCGGTCGACGGTGGTGATGCCGATCTCGTCGCTGAGCTTGCCGAGGATGGCGTCGCGCTGGTCGAGAAGGTCGCTCACGTCCTCGCCGATGAACGTGCCCTTGACGGCGGCAGCGTTGACTTCGGTCAGCCTGGCGAGCAGGTCGTTGATGTCGCCGACCGAAGTCGCCATCGCCTTGTCGGCATCGGTGCGGATCGTGGTGACGGTGGCGGTGGCGTTGTTGAGCGCGGCGGCGGTGGCCTGGGCCGCGGTCACGGTCGCCTGGGCAAGGCTGCGGCTGGACGGGGCATTGGCCTGCGCGGTCAGCGCCTGCGACAGTGCGCCGATGCGGGCGGCCGGCGAGGTGAGCGAATCGGTGTCGCCGACCGTGTCGTGCAGGCGCTCCAGCCCGTCGAGGACCGCCTGGCTGGCAGTCCCGGTCGAGCGAAAGCCGAGGACGCGCGCGAAAATGCCGGCATCGGTCGAGCGCGCGATGGTGATGACGCGGGCGCCGCCATCGGGCGTCGTGGTCGAGTCGGCGCTCTTGCGCGTATAGGCGGGATCGTCGGCACCGCCGATATTGCGGCTGGAGACGGAGAGCTGCCGGGCGGTCGCCAGCAGCGAGGCGCGCGCCGTGTTGAGGGCGACGGAAAGGCTCATCGCCGGTCAGCCGAAACAGCTAGCGCTTCAGGTTCATCAGCACGTCGAGCAGCTCCGAGCTGGTCTGCACGACCTTGGAATTGGCGGTGTAGTCGCGCTGCGCGACGATCATGTCGGTCAGCTCGGAGGCCATGTCGACGTTGGACTGTTCGAGCGAGCCGGAGATGAGCGTGCCGCGGCCGCCTTCGGCCGGAAAGCCGATCTGCAGGTCGCCGGACTCGGTGGTGATGGCGAAGGCGTCGCCCGCGATCGGCTTCAGGTTGTCGGGGCTGGCGACCGAGGCGAAGGGAATGCGGTAGGCGGCGACCCGGGAGCCGTTCTCGAAGGCGGCATAGACCGTGCCGTCCTTGTCGATCTCGATGCCGGAAATGGCGCTCGGCGCGTTGCCGTTGATCTGGACGTTCAGGGGCGTGTAGGCGGTGGCGAGCTGAGTGGTGCCGCTGAAGTCCAGCGCCAGCGTGGCGCCGTTCGGGACGGGCACGTCGACCGTCCCGGTTCCGGTCAGCTTGCCGTCGCTATCGAAGGTGAGCGTCTGCGACACGAGCTTTCCGCCGGCGCCGTAGGGGAAGCCGCCGGTAGGGGCCTCGAGCGCCTGGTCGAAGACAGCCACTTCCCAGTTGATCGGCGAGTCGTCGGTCTTGGTGAGATAGACGTCGAGCGTCTTGGCGTTGCCGATATTGTCGTAGGCGATGATCGACGACTTCACCGTGTAGGTCGACGTGGCGAGGTTGTCGTCAGGCGTGTCGCCGGTATTGACCGGCTCGGCGGCGGGCAGGTTGACGCTGAAGACGCCGGCGGTGGACGGCTTCGCCTGCAGGTTCTTGTCTGTCATGTTGATCGGCGACAGGCCGCCGACGCCGTTGAGGACGGCGTCCGGGTTGCCGTTGTCGAGGGCATAGCCCATCAGCGTGTAGCCGCCGGTGTTGATGAGATTGCCGGTCGAGGCGTCGGTGATGAAAGAGCCGGCCCGCGTCAGGTAGGGCGAGCCGCTCGAGTCCGAAACGATGAGGAAGCCGTTGCCCTGGATGGCAACGTCGGTGGTCGAGGTCGTGTAGGTGAGCGACCCCTGCTTGCTGATCGCGTGGCGGACCTGGGTCGAGACGGCGCCGGGATTGTAGGCGTTGTCGCTGGAATCGAGGAGGAGGGCCGAGAACTGGGTCGAGCCGGCCTTGTAGCCGATGGTGCCGGTATTCGCGATGTTGTCGGCGATCGTGCCGAGCTTGGTCGACTGCGCGTTCATGCCGGACACGCCGGTGCGCAAAACGCCGTAGAGGCTCATCCCTCGTCTCCCGAAGTGGGACCGATTCCCAGTCTGGTCTGGTAGCCGAAGTGGCTTGCGCGAGGCTGGCTAGCCGCGAAGCACCTGGGCGAGCTCCGCGAAGGCGTCGGCGCTCGGCCGGACGCCCGGGTGCTGGCGAAGGGCGTTGTAGATGCGCGGCACGACCGCGACCGCCTGATCGAGTTCGGCGTCGGCGCCGGCCTGGTAGCCGCCCATCAGGCGGAGGTCGCGGGTATCCTCGAAGCGGGCGATCATCGTCTTCAGCGAGCGCACCACCTCGCGCTGTTCCGGCGTCCAGACAAGGTCGGCAAGGCGCGAGATCGAGCCGAGCACGTTGACGGCGGGATAGCGGCCCTGGTCGGCGATGCTGCGGTCGAGGACGATGTGGCCGTCGAGCGTGCCGCGGATCGCGTCGGCGACCGGATCGTTGTGGTCGTCGCCATCGACGAGGACCGCGAAAATGCCGGTAATCGAGCCGGCGCCGTTGGGGCCGGGGCCGGCGCGTTCGAGGATCTTGGGCAGGTCGCTGAAGACGCTCGGCGCATAGCCGCGGGCGACCGCCGGCTCGCCGGCGGCGAGCGCCACGTCGCGGACGGAATGGGCGTAACGGGTGACTGAGTCGACGATGAGGAGCACCGACTCGCCGGAATCCCGGAAATATTCCGCGATCGACATTGCCGAAAAGAGCGCGAGCCGCCGGAGCATCGGGCTCTCGTCGCCGGTGGCGACAACGGCGATCGCCTTCATGCGGTTCTCGGCGAGCGGTCCTTCGAGAAACTCGCGGACCTCGCGGCCGCGCTCGCCGACGAGGGCGACGACGACCGTGTCGAAGCCGGTCGAGCGCGCGATCATCGAGAGGAGCGTCGACTTGCCGACGCCGGAGCCTGAAAAGATGCCGATGCGCTGGCCGACGCAGAAGGGGGTGAAGAGGTCAACGACGCGGACCCCCGTCCGCAGCGGCCTCACCACGCGCTGGCGGGTCATCGCCGGGGGCGGGGCGGCGTCGAGCGCGACCGGCCGGTTGCCGCGGGCGAGCCCGCCGAGACCGTCGATCGGCTCGCCGAGGGCGTTGATGACCCGCCCTTTCCACGAGGGAGCCGGGCGAAGCTGCATCGGGCCGTGGAGGTGAGCGGCCATGCCGATGCCGACCGGGAACCGGGTGTCGAAGGGCTTCACCGTCGCCCCGGCTTCATCGACCCTAACCACCTCGCCGAGGGTGTTCTGGCCGCGGGTCCGGAGACTGACCCGGTCGCCGAGCTTGACCAGCGCCGAGAGGCCGCTCACCCGGTAGGAGGTCGGCGAGACTTCGCGGACGGTCCCGCTCACCTCGACGAATTCGAGGTCGGCGAGCGAGGTCTCCACTGCGCGGGCAAGGGCTTCGAGCCGGTCCATTCAATCCGGGACCGCTAGCCGGTCGGGGAGAGCGCGCGGATCGATTCTTCCGTCTTGGTATCGCTCTGCTGGATTGCGGTCGTGGCGTTGTCGAAGGCGCGGGACGCGGCGATCAGGCGGGTCATTTCGAGGATGGGATCGACATTGGAGCCTTCGAGATAGCCCTGCCGCACGGTGTTGGCGGTGAGGTCCTCGGCGGCGTCGGCGGGAACGTTCGAGCGCACGGCGGAGTTGTCGTAATGGGTGAGCGTCGCCTTGTCCGGGATGAGGAAGACACCGACGCCGCCGATGCGCTTGCCGTTCTGGCTGATGCCGCCGTCGGGACCGATAACAACGGGACCGGCGGAGGGATCGACGCTGATCGGTCCACCGCCGGGATCGAGCAGCGAGTAGCCGCGCACCGACTTGATGGCGCCCTCGGAATCCATGTGGAACCGGCCGTCGCGCGTATAGACCATGCCGTCCGGCGTATCGAGGGCGAACCAGCCTTCGCCGCCGATGGCGAGATCGAGGGTGTTGCCGGTATAGGCGGTCGAACCGGATTTCCGGGAAATGAAGGTCTCGCCGGAGGAACTGTAGGCGACGTTGTTGCCGCCCGCCTCCGACAGGACCGTCTCGAACTTGACGCCGTCGCCGCGGAATCCGGGCGTGTTCATGTTGGCGATGTTGTTGGCGATCGTGTCCATGCGGCGCTCGAGCGCAACCTGGGCAGAAAGCGAGACATAAAGATCAGTGGTGGCCAAGGATCAGCCCCCGTGCTTCAGCTTTTGCAGTTGCAGAATGAGGTCGAGGTCGAGGGTCGGCCCCGACGAAGGATCGAAGAGCGCAAGGATCGGGTCGGCATTCGTCGTGTCCTCGGCGTCGTAACCGGCAGCGAAACGGGTGAGCAGCCGGTCGAGCTTCTCCGGGTCCTTGAGGTCTGCGAGGCTGAGGCGGGCCGAAATCGCGGCGACCTGCCTGTCGATATCGGCACTCGACATTTCCTCGGGAAGGCCGAGGGCGGTCTTCACCACCTTGGTGAGCGCGGCGTCGGCGAGGATGTCGTAGTAGGAATTGATGTCCGCGGCCTTGCGCTGAAAGTAGAGCGCGAGACGGACGCCCTGGTTGTCGTCGCCGGCGTCGGCCTCCAGCGTCTGTCGGACGTAGCGATCGACGACGCCCTGGCGCGCCGCGGTCTTGTCGGTGGCGTTCTCGCCGTCGCGGACGAAGTTGAAGGTGGCAGCGAGCTCGCGGAAGCGGTCGTCGCCGATGCGGTTGCCGAGGCTCTTCGGATCGTCGAGGCCGCCCTCGAGGATCTTGCGGACGAGACCCTTCGCCTGGGTCATGTCTTCGAGGCCGAAGGCCTTCATGGCGTAGTTGAAGACGCGCGTGTTCCTGATGAAGTCGCCGATGCTTCTGATCTCGTCGATGTGGTCGAGGTAGTAGCGGCTCTCGACCGCGACCGAAGGCTTCGCTGCTGTCGTGGCGAGCGAGCGGTCGAGATTGGCGGCGATCAGGCGGTATTCGGCAGAGGTGCTGACCATCGCTCCAGCCTAGCCGGGCAGGCTTGCCGCAACCTGCCTTCGGCGAGCGCAGCTTCGCGCAAGCTTTCCGCGCCACCGTCGGCACGACCGGAATAGCGTTGCGGGACCTTCACGCCTTGAATCTGTTCATCGGCCTTTTCATCGGCGCAGGCTCGCTGATCGGCGGCTTTCTCGCGGAGGGCGGCCGCCTCGGCGTGCTCATGCAGCCGTTCGAGTTCCTGATCATCGGCGGGATCGCCTTCGGCGTCTTCGTGATGGGCAACCCGCTCTCGGCGCTGAAGGACGCGATCAGCGGCGTCATCGAGGCGATCACCGGACGGGTGCCGAAGCGGAAGGATTTCCTGGCGCTGCTCAGCCTTCTCTTCGCGCTGATGCGCGACCTCAGGACGCGGCCAAAGGCGGAGGTCGAGGCGCATGTCGACGACCCGGAGAACTCGCCGCTCTTCACGCATTTCCCGGGGCTGCTCAAGGACAAGGAGCTGACCCATTTCGTCTGCGACTACGTCCGCCTGATCATCATCGGCAATGCCCGTTCGCACGAGATCGAGGCGCTGATGGAGCAGGAGATCACGACGCTGCGGAAGGCAAAGACGAAGGTCTGCTCGTCGCTGTCGACGATCTCGGAAGCGCTGCCGGCGCTCGGCATCTGCGCGGCGGTGCTCGGCATCGTCAAGGCGATGGGGGCGCTCAGCGAATCGCCGGAAATCCTCGGCGAATATATCGGCGCGGCGCTGATCGGCACGCTCACCGGCATCTTCTGGTCCTATGCCGTGGTCTCGCCGCTCGCCCAGCTCATCAAGTCGACGCGCGAGAAACAGGTGCAGCCGTACTTCATCGTCAAGCAAAGCCTCATCGCCTTCATGAACGGAGCCCTGCCGCAGATCGCGCTCGAGCACGGCCGCAAGGCGATCTCGGCGAGCGAGCGGCCGACGATCGACGAGGTCGAGAGCGACGCGATCTCGAATACGCCGAAGGCGGGCGCGGTGCCGCAGAAGCAGGCGGCATAGGCGATGAACGTGCACAATCCCAATCCGGGCACGGCGACGCCGGTCGACCTCCGCGAGCTGCTCGCCGGCGGCGGCAACCTCGCCGTCGACCAGCTGCCGATGCTGCCGGTGATCTTCGACCGGGTGAGTTCGCAACTCGCCGACCGGCTGCGGCACCTCGCCTGGACGCCGCCGCACGTCACGCTCAACCAGGTCGACAGCCAGCGCGTCGGCGACGTGCTCGACCGCTATGAGATGAACGCGATCGCCGCGATCTTCCACGTGTCGGGGTGGGACAGCCGGGTCGTCATCGGCTTCGACCGCGACTTCATTTTCACGATGGTCGAACTGCTCTTCGGCGGCGACGGATCCGAGGCGCCGACCGAAGACCAGCGCGTCTTCTCCTCGATCGAGGTGCAGATCGCGCAGATGCTGTTCGAGCAGGTCGGGCAGTCGCTGCAGGCCGCCTTCCAACCGCTCACCAACGTCCGGTTCCGCATCGAGCGGACCGAGACGCGCATGGATTTCGCCAGCGCCGGCCGGCGCAACATGCCGGCGGTCGCCGCGCATTTCCTGCTGCAGGCGCTCAACCGCGGCGGCGAGATGTTCGTGCTGGTGCCGCAGGCGGCGCTCCTGCCGATGCGCCAGGCGCTGTCGAGGATCGTTCCCAACGATACGCCGACGCCCGATCCCGGCTGGGCGAAGAAGATCAAGGACGAGGTGCAGCGGACCGAAGTCAGCATCCGCGCCGTGCTCGAGACCGGCGAGTTCACGCTCGGCGACATTGCCGGGCTGCGGGTCGGCCAGATCCTCGAACTGCCGGCAACGACGCGGAGCCGCGTCAAGGTCGAGAGCAGCGAGCAGCCGCTGTTCTGGGCCTATTTCGGACAGAACGAAGGATTCCACACGCTCTGCATCGACGAAGCGGTCGATCCGGAACGCGAGTTCATCAACGACATGCTGTCGCGCTAGCGGCGCATCGAGAAGGAAGAGAGAACCATGGCCAGCGCATCCGGGACGGCAGAGCCCGAAACCATCGACGCAGAGCCGGTGCGGCACGGCGCCGGCGAGGGGAACGACAAGGGGCCGAACCTCGACACGATCCTCCGCATCCCGGTGGTGCTCCAGGTCGTGCTCGGCTCCGCGACGATGCCGGTGGCGACGCTGATGAAACTCGGGCGCGGCGCCATCGTGCCGCTCGACCACAAGATCGGGGAGCCGGTCGACGTGGTGGTGAACGGCCGGGTGATCGCGCGCGGCGAGGTCGTCGTGGTCGACGAGGACACGTCGCGCTTCGGCGTGACGCTGACCGAGGTCGCAGGCCTGCCCCCGGCGAGCGCCGTCTAGGCAGACCATGGCCGCCGCTGCCGCCTCGAACGCCCCGCCCGCGTCCTCCGGCCCCCTGCAGGGCGCCGACCGCGTCGCCGCGATCCTGCTCGCGATGGGCAAGTCGGTCGCGGGCAAACTGATGAAGCATTTCAACCCGGACGAAATCCGGGCGATCACACGTTCGGTCGCCGACCTGCCGCCGGTCCCCGCGCAGCAGTTGCGCGGGCTGATCGAGGACTTCGCCATCCAGTTCGCCACCGGCGCCAACCTCGTCGGCAACGCGACCGAGGTGCAGCGTCTGCTCGCCGGCGTGCTGCCGCAGGAGCAGATCGACGAGATCATGGGCGACATCATGGGGAACGCGGACCGGTCGATCTGGGACCGCATCTCCCAGGTGAACGAGACGACGCTCGGGGCCTATATCGGCAAGGAGCACCCCCAGGTCGCGGCGCTGATCCTCTCCAAGGTCAATTCGGGCACGGCCGCCAAGGTGATCGGTCACCTGCCGCCGGAGCGGCGCGACAGCATCTTCCGGCGCATGCTGACGCTGAAGCCGATCGTCGACGAGACGCTGCGCATGATCGAGCGGACGCTGCACCAGGAGTTCACGATGAGCTTCGCGGAGAAGAGCGACGGCGACCCGCAGTCGCGGATCGCGGAGATCATCAACAAGCTCGACCGCGAGCAGATGGAGCAGGTCCTGCAGAGTCTCGCCGCCAGCCGGCCGAAGGCCGCCGAGGCGCTGAAGAGCAAGATGTTCACCTTCGAGGATGTCGGCAAGCTCTCGCCGAAGGCGCGGACGACGCTGTTCGGGAAGGTGCCGGGCGACCGCGTCATGCTGGCGCTGAAGGGCGCGACGCCGGAACTAAAGGAAATCGTGCTGCAATCGCTTTCCTCGCGCGTCCGCAAGATGATCGAGCAGGAACTGAACAGCGGCCAGCCGGTGGCGCTCCGCGAAGTGACCGCGGCGCGGCGCACGATCACCGACATGGCGCTCGAAATGGCCGGGCGCGGCGAGATCGACATGGCGCCGGAAGAAGAAGACGCCATGGTGAGCTAGCCCGGCAATGGCCGAAGTCGACCAGGACAGCAAGACCGAGGAGCCGAGCGAGAAGAAGATCGCCGACGCGCTCGAGAAGGGGAACGTTCCGCGCTCGCGCGAAATGTCGATCCTCGCCTCGCTGATGGGGATTCTCCTGGTCCTCGCGTTCCTGCTCGGCCCGGGCGCCGCCAGCCTGTCCGGCACCCTCCTCCTTCTGGTCGACCACCCGGCGGCGTTCGCCATCGCCGACGGCAACGATGCGACCACGCTCCTCGGCGCGCTCGGGATGGAGGTCGGCAAGTTCCTCCTGCCGATGATCGTGATCCTTGCCGTTGCCGGGATAGCCGCGGCCTTCTTCCAGCACGCGCCGAAACTGGCGCTGGAACAGATCCGGCCGAAATGGTCGCGGGTCTCGCCCGGCGCCGGCTGGAAGCGGATTTTCGGCGTCGCGGGACAGGTCGAGTTCCTGAAGGCGGTGGGCAAATTCCTCGCCGTCGGCATCGTCGTCATGGTGATGCTGGGCAGCGACCGCGACCAACTGCTCGACGCGATCTACAGCGACCCGTCGCGCATTCCCGGGCTGGTGCTGGCGCTCTCGGTGAAGGTGGTCGCGGTGGTCGGCGTCGCGATTCTCCTCCTCGTCGCCGGCGACGTGGTCTGGTCACGGCTGCGCTGGCGCCAGCAGCTGCGCATGACGCGGCAGGAAGTGAAGGACGAACTGAAGCAGGCCGAGGGCGACCCGCTCGTCAAGGCGCGGCTCCGCTCGCTGTCCCGCGACCGTGCCCGCCGCCGTATGATCGCCGAGGTGCCGAAGGCGACGCTCATCGTCGCCAACCCGACCCACTTCGCGGTGGCGCTCCGCTACATCCGCGGCAAGGACAGCGCGCCGCAGGTCGTCGCCAAGGGCGCCGACCTGATTGCGCTCCGCATCCGCGAGGTGGCGGAAGCGCACGGCATCCCGGTCTTCGAAGACAAGCCGCTCGCCCGCGCGCTCTACGATGCGGTCGAGGTCAACCAGTGGATCCCGCCGGAATTCTACAAGGCGGTCGCCCGCCTCCTCTATGTCCTCTATTCGCGGAAGACGGCCCATGCTCGCGCCTGAACCCATGAACTACATTGCCAAGGACCGCGCCAATGCCGGCGAACTGCTGCTCTACGAGCGCATCCTTGCGGACGGACTGCGCGACTTCATCGGGGAACTGGCCACGGTCAACGGCGGCACCATCGTCAACTTCATCTGCAATACGCAGCACGCCAATCTCGACGACATCATCGGTTCGTCGACCGAGCTGATGATCAAGCCGGGGCGGCTCACCTATGCAAACCACGCCGCGGTCGAGTTCGACTGGGGCAAGGTTCCCTCGGTGACGCTGGCGATGGAGCTGAAGGACGAGCGCGTCACCACCTCGTTCCACATGGTCTTCGGTCAGGACTTCGTCGGCGTCGACATCCGCGGCATCCTCTTCGAGACGACCGCGGACGGGCGCGAGGAGCGGCTGCGGGTGTTCCGCGATGCGGTCGCCGACGCCCGCCTCGACGCCCGCCCGGGATGACTCCGCCAGCCTCGTGCAAGATTCGCCGGCTAGCGTCACGGCGAGAAAAACTGCGGAGGCATGCGTGGGGCCGGTCAATCTCTTCGACCTGGTATCGCGGCACGTGAGCTGGGCGACGTTCCGCCAGACCGTGCTGACGTCGAACATCGCCAATGCCAATACGCCCGGCTACGAAGCCCAGGACGTGAAGCCGTTCGCCGACGTGCTGCAGGACGCGGGGATGGCGATGGCGGAGACCTCGCCCGGCCACATGGCCCCGGTCGACGGCGGCGGATCGACGCTCGAAACCGCCGACAGCGGCGGCTACGAGACCACCATCTCGGGCAATTCGGTCAGCGTCGAACAGGAACTGATGAAGGCCGACGACGTCAACCGGTCGCTGTCGCTCGACCTCACCATCGAACGCGCCTTCCACCGCATGATCCTGAACAGCGTGAGGACCGGAACGTGATCGATCCGCTGCGCGCCGCAACGGCCATCGCCGGATCGGGCCTCGAGGCCCAGACCGTGCGTCTCCGGGTGGTGGCCGAGAACATGGCCAATGCCAATTCGACCGGGAAGACGCCGGGCGCCGATCCCTACCAGCGCAAGATGGTCGTCTTCGAGAGCGAGTTCGACAAGGCGCTCGGCGCCGCCGAGGTCCAGGTCAAGGGGACCGCGCTCGATGACACGCCGTTCGAGGTGGAGACCGACCCGGGCAACCCGGCGGCCGATGCCAACGGCAACGTCAAGATGCCGAACGTCAACGTCCTCCTCGAAATGGCCGACATGCGGGACGCCAGCCGCAGCTACGAGGCGAACCTGCAGATGGTCAAACAGGCGAGGAGCCTCACTACCATGATGATCGACCTCCTGAGGAACACCTGATGCTGGTCACCGGAATCGGCGGATTGAACTCCATCACGCGGGTGGTGACGCCGGGCTCGTCCGCCGCGCCGACGGCGCCCGCCGCGGGCGACTTCGGAAAGGTCCTCGCCGATGTCGCGGGAAGCGCAATGGACGCGCTCAAGGCCGGCGAGTCGACCGCGATCGCCGGCGTTCAGGGCAAGGCCTCGACGCAGCAGGTGGTCGAGTCGGTGATGACCGCCGAACAGGCCCTGCAGACCGCCATCGCGGTCCGCGACAAGCTGATCTCCGCCTACCAGGAAATCAGCCGGATGCCGATCTAAGAGGAGCAGAGTTCGATGCGTGCGCTTGCCATCGCAGCGACCGGCATGTCTGCCCAGCAGACCAATGTCGAGGTCATTGCCAACAACATCGCCAACATCAACACGACGGCGTTCAAGCAGGCGCGCGCCGAATTCACCGACCTCATCTACCAGACCGAGCGCGCCCCGGGCGTGCCGTCGACAGGCGGCGAGGGGATCGTGCCGGAAGGGGCGCAGCTCGGCCTCGGCGTGCGCAACGTCGGCATCCGCAACCTGCATATTCAGGGGCCGCTGACCCAGACGTCCAATCCGCTCGATGTCGCGATCAACGGGCGCGGCTGGTTCCAGGTCACCGGCCCCGGCGGCGAGACGGTCTATACGCGCGCCGGCGCCTTCAACAAGAACGGCAGCGGGCAACTGGTCACCGCCGACGGCTACTCGGTCCAGCCGGCGATGAGCATTCCCGCCGACGCGACCGAGGTGATCATCAACGAGTCGGGCGAGGTCTATGCGCGGGTCGCCAGCGCCGCGGCGCCGCAGCTCCTCGGCCAGCTGACCCTGGTCGACTTCGCCAACGATTCCGGCCTGCAGGCGCTCGGCGGCAGCCTCTACCGCGAGACCGCCGCATCGGGACAGCCGATCGCCGGCGTCGCCGGCGATCCCGGCTTCGGGTCGATCCACCAGGGCTACCTCGAAGGCTCCAACGTCGATCCGGTCAAGGAAATAACCGAGCTGATCGCGGCGCAGCGGGCCTACGAGATGAACTCGAAGGTGATCCAGGCGGTGGACGAGATGGCCTCGGCCGTCTCCAAGGGCATTCGCTAGGGCGGCCATGCGGATCTCGCGGCCGATCCTGGCGCTCCTCGGGCTGCTTCTCGCCGCGCCGGCCGTGCGCGCCGGCGACGACACCGAGGCGCTGCCGATCGCGGCGGTGACCATCTACCCCGGGCAGACCATCGCCGACGCAATGCTGGTCGACCGCGACTTTCCGGCCGGCACCGCCGACCGCTACCCGATCTTCGGCAGTCGCGAAGGCCTGGTCGGCAAGGTGGCGAAGCGGACGCTCCCTGCCGGGAAGCTGATCGCGCTCAACGCGGTGAGCACGCCGGCCCTGGTCGAGCGCGGCACCATCGTGCAGGCAGTCTTCAGGACGCCGGAACTGACCATCGCCACCGCGGCGCTCGCGCTCGAGGCCGGTGCGCTCGACCAGGCGATCCAGGTCCGCAACATCGACACCGGCAAGGTGATCGTCGGCGTCGTCCAGGCGGACGGTACTGTCCGCGTCGGCGGCGGATCATGAAGCGGCTGCTGCTTGCCGCCGCGGCGACGGCGTTCCTCACCGGCGACGCCGCGGCGCTCACCCGCATCAAGGACATAACCAGCGTCGTCGGCGTGCGCGACAACCAGCTGATCGGCTACGGGCTGGTGATCGGGCTCAACGGCTCCGGCGATTCGATGCGGAACTCGCCGTTCACCGAGCAGTCGCTGCAGGCGATGCTCGACCGCATGGGCGTCAACGTCACCGGCGTCGGGCTCCGCGTGCGCAATGTAGCGAGCGTCATGGTGACGGCGAACCTGCCGCCTTTCGCGACGGTCGGTTCGCGCATCGATATCGACATTTCCTCGGTCGGCGACGCGATCTCGCTGAAGGGCGGGACGCTCCTGATGACACCGCTCGCCGGCGGCGACGGTGAGGTCTATGCGATGGCGCAAGGGCCGGTCGCGGTTTCGGGCTTTGCCGCCGAAGGTGCGGCGGCCTCGGTCAGCGAAGGCGTGCCGACCTCGGGCCATATTTCCAATGGCGCCCTGGTCGAGAAGGCGGTGCCGGGCGCGCTCAACGATCTCGGGCCGATGGTACTCCAGCTCTACAACCCCGACTTCGCCACGGCGACCGAAGTCGCCGACGCGATCAACGATTTCACCCAGCTGCAATACGGCAAACGCCTCGCGCACGAACGCGACAAGGGCACGGTGGTCATCGACCGCCCGGCTTCGGTCAGTCCGACGCGCTACCTGGCGCAGATCGGCGAACTGCTGGTCGCGCCCGACACCGCCGCGCGGGTCGTGGTCAACGAGCGCACCGGCACGGTGGTGATCGGCCAGGACGTCCAGATTTCCAGCGTCGCCATCGCCCACGGCAACCTGACGGTGCGGATTACGGAGAAGCCGGTCGCGGCCGAGCCGAAGCCGCTCAGCCTTGGCAAGACCGTGGTGCTGCCGCGCTCGACGATCACGGTGGACGAGGGGCCGGGCCATATCGCCATGGTCAACGGGGCGAGCCTCGACCTGCTGGTCGACGGCCTCAACCGGATCGGGCTGAAGCCGACCGATATCGTCGCGGTCCTTCAGGCGATCAAGGCTGCCGGCGCCCTGCATGCGGAGCTGGTCGTGCAATGAGCAACGGTTTTCGCCTGACCCTGCTTGCGGCGGTGCTCTCCCTGACAGGCACTGCTGCAGCACGGGCGGAGACGGCGGCACCGGCTGCGGCACCTGCGCCTCCGGCTGTGGCCGCCGCTCCGGCGACAGCGGCGCCCGCGTCGGCGCCGGCGACCGCCGACTCGCCCGAGGCGGCGCAGTATTGCCGCAACATCGCCAATGCGGCCTCCGATGCGCGCTATGCGCGGCAGGCGCTCGCCATCAAGGCGCTGGAGAAGGAACTCGACGACCGCATCGCCAGGCTCGAAGCGAAGCGCGCCGAATACGAGGACTGGATCAAGCGCCGGCAGGAATTCCTCGATAAGGCCGACGGCGCGGTGGTGGCGATCTACTCGCAGATGCGGCCGGACGCGGCGGCGCAACAAATCGCGATCATGGACCCGGAAGCGGCGGCGGCGATCCTCGCCAAGCTCAATCCGCGCACGGCCAGCGCAATCCTCAACGAGATGCCGGCGACAACGGCGGCGATCCTGACCAGCGTCATGGCGGGACTGCCCAAGGGGCCGGAAGGCACGCCGGGATGAGGCTCGCGCTTGCTGCCAGTCTCGCTGCGCTTCTGGCCCTTGCCGGCTGCAAGACCGACAGGCTCGCCTCGTCCGGCCCGCCGCCCGGCCTGTCGCCGGTCGGCTCCGGCCTCACCGTCGAGCGCACGGCGCTGCCGCGCGCGATGACGAGGACGATGCCGCGCACCTTCCACTCGCTCTATACGAGCCGGGACAGCATCTTCAACGACCTCCGCGCCCGGCGGGTCGGGGACGTGGTCACCGTGACCATCGACATCAACGACAACGCCACTTTCGACAACGAGACCGGGCGGACGCGC
The DNA here is from genome assembly GCA_035651055.1 of Bauldia sp. GTDB lineage: Bacteria > Pseudomonadota > Alphaproteobacteria > Rhizobiales > Kaistiaceae > JAFKKF01. Next base: position 17,467 of record DASRGK010000059.1, on the reverse strand, counting down.
GAGGCTGCGGCAAGCGGCAAGGTCGCCGCGGCACTGAACGCGGGCGGCTTCGGCCTCGGTACGACTTCGGCCGACGGCGATGTGACCGGCTCGCTCGACCTGTCGTCGCATTCCAAGGGCACCGGCAAGATCGACCGATCGGAGAAGCTGCATCTCGCCATCGCCGCCGTGGTCACCGAGGTGCTGCCCGACGGCAATGTGGTGATCAGCGGTTCGCAGGAAGTGCGCGTCAACAACGAGGTGCGGGTGCTCAACGTCGCCGGCATCGTCCGGCCGCTCGACATCGGCCGCGACAACGTCGTCGCCTATGACCGGATCGCCGAGGCGCGGATCGCCTATGGCGGTCGCGGCCGGCTGAGCGCCGTCCAGTAGGAGAACCGGCATGGCCGCCAAAGCCAAGATCGAAGAACCGGAAGAGGAGGAGGAACTCGAGGAGGACGAGGAATCCGGCGAGGAAGGCGAGGAGCAGAAACCCGAAGCACCGCCCGCGAAGAAGGGAGGCTGGCTCGGTCTCCTCGCCGTGATCGGTATCGTCACCGCCGCGGCCGGAGGGCTCGGCGCCGCCCTCGGCATGCAGACGACGGCGGCGATGGAGCGCGTGATCGCCGACCGCACGAAAGCGCCGCCTGCGCCGGAACTGCCGCGCTCCGCGGTCTTCGATGCCGACATGTCGGTCCTCGAACTGGACGCGGTGGTCACCAATCTGGCGGAACCGTCGGACGTTTGGATCCGGCTCGAAACCGCCATCGTTTTCGCCAAGGACGCGATCAAGAACCCGTCGGTGACGGCGGACGAAATCCGCCAGGACATCGTCGCCTATGCGCGCACGCTGACGCTGGCACAGCTCGAAGGGCCGAGCGCGCTGAACCATCTGCGGGAGGACCTCAACGAGCGGGCCGCGGTGAGGACCGGCGGCGCGGTGAACCAGCTGATCATCCAGTCGCTGGTCGTGCAGTAGCGGCCATGGGCCTCGGAAAGCTGCCAGCGCGGGGACGACGGGCGGCCGCCCGGCTCGCGGTGGCCGCGGCCATCCTGCCGCTCACGACGAGTCTCGCCTTCCCGCAGGCCGGCCCGCTCGACGGGATACTTTCGACCGGCGACACGACGATCTCGGGGCGTATCGTCCAGCTCATCCTGCTGCTGACGGTGCTGTCCGTGGCGCCGGGGCTGCTCATCATGGTGACGAGCTTCACGCGCTTCGTCATCGCGCTGTCGTTCCTGCGCACCGGCCTTGGGCTGCAAAGCACGCCGGCCAACCTCGTCCTCATCAGCCTGTCGCTGTTCCTGACCTTCTACGTGATGGCGCCGACCTTCGACAAAGCCTGGCAGGACGGCGTACGGCCGCTGATGAACAATACGATCAGCGAGGAGGAGGCGTTCGCGCGGGTCACCGACCCGTTCCGTACCTTCATGCTGACGCAGGTGAGGCCAAAGGATCTCGCCCTCTTCAGCGACCTGTTCGCGGCGCGGGCGGCCGGCACACCGCCACCGGCTGCCGGTTCGCCGCCCGTGCCGCCACCCGCCGCCGCCCCGGCGACGCCCGGCGCGGCGATCGCTCCGGTCGACCTCCGGGTGCTCATTCCGGCCTTCATGATCTCGGAATTGCGGCGCGCCTTCGAGATCGGATTCCTCGTCGTCCTGCCATTCCTGGTCATCGACATGGTGGTGGCGACGCTGGTCATGTCGATGGGCATGATGATGATGCCGCCAAGCGTCGTGGCGCTCCCATTTAAGGTTCTGTTTTTCATATTGATCGATGGCTGGAACCTGCTGGTCGACAGCCTAGTGCGTTCATATTTTTAGGAAATTCGACGCCGGCGGCGCGGTTAACGGGAATTAACCCGGGCGGATTGACCGCCGGTAATCATCCCGAAACGAACCGGCTTCATACTCCTGGCCATTCCAATGGCAGTTTGGCTGCCAAGGGCCGGGAGCGCCAGCACCCGGTGCAGCCAATGGCATGATGCCGCTACTGCCATGCCGGTGCGAGCCCGGTATGTCCCCAACAATCCGAGCCACACGAAGGGCATGAAATGTCCAGTCTGTTGACAAACAATTCGGCAATGGTCGCGCTGCAGACGCTACGCTCGATCAATGCCAGCCTCGACCAGACCAACAACCGGGTTTCCACCGGCCTGAAGGTGAACAACGCCGCCGACAACGCGGCCTACTGGTCGATCGCCACCACGCTGAAGTCCGACAACAACGCGCTGTCGGCCGTGCAGGACTCGCTGGGCGTCGGCGCCTCGGCCGCGTCGGCCGCTTATACCGGCCTCAACACCGCCAAGGACCTCCTCGACCAGCTTAAGTCGAAGCTCACCACCGCGACCGGCGACGTCGACCGCAGCAAGGTTCAGGTCGAAATCACCAGCATCCTGTCGCAGCTCAGCTCGGTTGCCGGCCAGGCCGCCCTGCAGGGCGACAACTGGCTCTCGACCGGCAGCAGCTCGAACGTCAACCGGAGCATCGTCTCCTCGCTCTCGCGCGACAGCAACAACCAGCTGACCATCGGCACGATCGACATCGACATCACGAACATCCGTCTCTACGGCGACGGCAGCACCCAGTTCGGGACGATCGACGGCACCACCGCGGTCGACACGTTCGACGGCACGACCTCCTTCGCGACCAGCCGGACGCTCACGGACGAAGTCTTCACCTTCACCGTGAACCAGGGCACCGGCTCGCACACGGTTACCATCGACGCGAACACGGCAACTGCCGCCCTCGGCACGACCACGATCGCCAGCGCACATGACATGGCGCTGGTCATGCAGCAGGCCTTCTCGGACGCCGGCGTGAGCGGCATCAACGTCACCGCCAGCAACACCACCGTCACCTACTCGTCGGACGCGGATTTCGACTTTACCGCGGCGACCGAGGCGGCCGGCGGCACCGGCACGATCACGGCGGCGAACATGGGCCTCGGCGGCGCCACCGCCGCGGCGGCCGGCTCCTTCAGCGCCAGCGTGGCGGGCATGGACATCACGTCCTCGACCCCGTCGCAGGTCCAGGACTATCTCCGGATCGTCGACAAGGCGCTGGCGAATGTGACCAAGGCTGCCACGCAGATCGGCGCGCTGCAGACCCGCATCACCTCGCAGCAGACCTTCGTGAAGGCCCTGATGGACGCCAAGACGGCAGCTGTCGGCACCCTTGTCGACGCCAACATGGAAGAAGAATCGACCAAGCTGAAGGCGCTGCAGACCCAGCAGCAGCTCGCCGTTCAGTCGCTGTCGATCGCCAACGCGAACAGCCAGAACATCCTGGCCCTGTTCCGCAACTAGAACCGTCTGCCGGCGTCGCCGGAAAGATGAAAGGGCCGCGCCATCCCCTTGGCGCGGCCCTTTTCCTTGCAATCTCCGCGCAAGGTTGGCGGCCGAGAATCCCGGGACGGCAATCTGCCTGCCCGGAGCATCAGCCGACCGATGAATCGCGAGACCGCCCTCAAACTCTGGAACAACCTGAAGGCGCTCGGTCCGCGCCGCCTCACCGTCCTCGCGCTGGTCGGCGTCGCCGTGCTCGCCACAATCGCCGTCGGAACCGCGTTCCTCAGCCAGCCGCAGCAGGAAGTCCTCTATAGCGGCCTCGACCGCGACGATGTCGGGCGGATGGGCGGGGCACTGCGCGACGCCGGCATCGACTTCGACGTGAGCGCCGACGGCTCGACAGTGCTGGTCAACTACGGCGACACGGCGCGGGCGCGCATGCTGCTCGCCGAGAAGGGACTGCCCCAGGGCGCCAATACCGGCTACGACCTGTTCAACCAGGTCGGCTCGTTCGGCCTCACCTCGTTCATGCAGCAGGTGACGCGGACGCGGGCGCTGGAAGGCGAACTTGCCCGTACGATCACGGCAATGAACGGGGTCAAGGCAGCCCGCGTGCATCTGGTTCTGCCCGACCCCGGCTCGTTCCGCGCCGACCAGCAGCCCGCCTCGGCTTCGGTCGTCATCCGCACGGTCAACCCGTCCGACGCATCGGAAGGCCAGGCGATCCGCCTCCTCGTTGCCGCGGCGGTCCCCGGCCTCAAGGCCGACAACGTCACCGTCCTCAACACCGAAGGTGCCGTGCTCGCCAGCGGCGACGACCTCAACGGCGCCGCGATCAACAAGATGGCGATGGTGGAGGAAGGCGTGGCGCGGGACGTCGAGGAAAAGATCCGGCGCACACTTTCGCCCTATGTCGGCATCGGCAATTTCGAGGTGAGCGTCGCGGCTCGGATCAACATGGACCGCCAGACGACCAGCGAGACAATTTTCGACCCGGCATCGAAGGTCGAGCGGTCGGTGCGGACGGTCAAGGAGACCGGCGCCGCGACCAACACGTCCAATACGTCGGGCGGGGCGAGCGTCAAGGACGCGCTGCCGGACGAGCGGGCGGCGCCGGCGAGCAGCGGCAAGAACACCAACGAGACCAACGACCGGCGCGAGGAACTGACCAACTACGAGCTGTCCTCGAAGACCATCGAGACGACGCGCGACGGGTTCACCATCGAGAAGCTGTCTATCGCGGTCCTCGTCAACAAGGACAAGCTGGCGGCGGTGGCGGGCAGCGGCGCGGACGCGGTTCCGGTCGAGCACCAGCTCATGGATCTCGAGCAGCTGGTCGCCTCGGCATCGGGCTACAGCAAGGAGCGCGGCGACGTGCTCAAGGTGGCTTCGGTCGCCTTCGTCGACAACACGCCGGAGACCGACAGCGGGCCGGGCATCTTCGATACGCTGATCGGCCAGGCCGGGACCTTCGTGAAGGCGATCGCGATCATCCTGGTAGTGGTGCTGGTCGTCTTCCTCGGCCTCCGCCCGACAGTGAAGGCGATTCTCGCCGCGCCGGCAATCGCGCCAGCGGCGTCCCCGGCGCTTCTCGAAGATGCCTCGGCATCCGGCCTGCCGTCGCCGGCGGGGGCGCCGCCCACCTTCGCCAACGATCCTGGCGTCAACCTGATCGAGGACGTGACCAAGCGCCTGGTGCGCTCGCCGCAGAAGCGACTCGAGCAGATCGTCGAATTTGACGAGGCGCAGGCGGCCGCGATCCTCCGTCAATGGCTGCAGCAGGATGAAGCCGCCTGATGGCCGTTCCGCAATTGCCGCGCTTCGCCGCGCGCAAGCCCGACATATTCGAGGCCACCCAGCAGATACGGCCGCTCGGCGGCGCGCCGCGGGACCGCCAGGCGGAAAGGATCGCCGAAACCGAGGCGCGGGTACGGCGGGAGGCCGAGGAGAGGGCGCGGGCGGACTACGAGCGCCAGCGCGCCGAGGACGAGGCGGCCTTCCGGCGGACATTGGAGGACGCTCAGGCGGCGTGGACCGCCGAGACCGCCGACAAGCTGGCGGTGCAACTCACGGCGGCGCTCGACGCCATCCGCGCGGCGCTCGCCGAGACGGTGGCGCGCGCGCTCATGCCGTTCCTCGCCAATGTCGTCCGCGAACGCGCGCTCGATGAACTGAGCGAGACGGTGCTGGCGCTCCTCCACGCCGGGCGCTTCGCGACGCTCCGCATCACCGGCAATGCCGAACTGGTCGACCGGCTGCGGGACCGGCTCGCCGGATACCCGCATAGCGTCGAGTACGCGGAGGGGACGCCGGACGTTCGCGTCAGCATCGACGACACGCGGATCGAAACGTCGATCGGCGCATGGATCGAGCGCCTCGCGGCAACCGCCGCAGGAGACGAAGCGTGAGCGAGGCACGCCACGAGGAACTGATCATCGTCCGCCGCCACGAGGAGGACGAGCACGAGCATCACAGCTCGGCCTGGAAGGTCGCGCATGCCGACTTCATGACGGCAATGATGGCCTTCTTCCTCATCATGTGGCTGATCAGCGTCACCGACGACCAGGTGCGGAAGGGCATCTCGGAATATTTCAACCCGATCCATCTCTCGACCGGCTCTTCGGCGATGAAAGGTCTCAACATGCCGGATCCGGGGGCGAAGGCGGCGGGGACCAAGGGTCATACCGATGTGGGGGTCTCGCCCCCCGAGTTCAACCCGATGAAGCTGAGCACAGGCCAGGCCGACACGAAGTCGCTGGCGGAGAAGGCGGCGGCCGAGGCGGTGGCGGCAGCGAAGGCGGCTGCGGAGAAAGCGGCGGCGGAGAAGGCGGCAGGGAAGGGGGCTGCGCCGCTACCGACCAACGACCCGTCCGATGGGATAGCCCCAGCCGCGGGCGCCGACGACTTGGGCGGCAGGCTTTCGGGCCGGGCCGGCGCCGCGCGCGAACGGGCCGTCTTCGAGAATCCCTACGGGGTGCTTTCCGAACTGGCCGAGAAATTCGCCCTCGACCACCCCGGCGATCTGGCGGCGACGCCCGGCGACACCAGGCCCGAGGGGCTCCCGGCGGGCGCGGCCGACCGCGATCCGTTCGACCCGGTCTACTGGCAGCTCTCGCCGGTGCCAACGGCGCGCACGGACACGCCCGGACCGGACGGAACCGCGCCGCCGACGCCCACCGGCAAGCCGGACGCGCTCGGTCCGGTCGATGCGACCGAGGGGTTGAACGGCGCCGTGACGCTCGAGCGGCTCGACGGTACGCCCGTCGTCGTCCCGCCGCCGGCGGCGAAACCGGCGCCGGTGACGCCTTTGGCCAAGGTCGAGACCGGCGACAAGCCGAAGGACATGGCAGCCGCGCCGGTCACCGAGCCCAAGCCCGATGCGACGGTGGAGGCCGAAGCGGGGGCGATCGAAAGCGACATCGTCAAGTCGCTGAAGGCGACGATGGGCAAGGAGGCGGCGCCGTTCGTGAGCGTCGCGGTGACCAAGGAAGGCATCCTCATCGATCTCACCGACGATGCCGATTTCAGCATGTTCGAGGTCGGCTCGGCGGTGCCCAACGAAAAGGTCGTCGTGCTGATGCAGGAGGTCGGGCGCTCGCTCGCCAAAATCCCGGGCGACGTGGTGGTGCGCGGCTTCACCGACGGACGGCCGTTCAAGTCCGAGCTCTACGATAACTGGCGGCTGTCGGCGGCGCGGGCGCAGATGGCCCATTACATGCTGACCCGCGGCGGGCTGCCGGACAGCCGGATCGTGCGCATCGAAGGTTATGCCGACCGGGCGCTCAAGGTTCCCGCCGATCCGCTGGCGGCGGAAAACCGGCGCATCGAGATTCTCCTGGAAAGGAGGGCGCCGTGAGGAGGCGGGTCCTGGCGCTGGTCGCAGCGGCGTTTGCCGCATCGGCCGCGGCGAGCCCGCCGGCACTGGGGAAGGGACTCTTCTCCGGGATGTTCGGGACGCGTCCCCCCGAGGCGGGGCCACGGGTCCTGTCGCCACCGGTGCCGCGCCTCCGCCCGAAGCCCTTCAAGGTCGCCAAGGCGAGGCCGAAGCCGCTGCCGGCAGGGGTCTCGGGTGAGATTGTTGGTTCGATCGCCGAGCGGAAGGAAGATGCGGCGGCCGATGCGGGGTTGCCGGTCGCGCCGCCGGCGCGGGTGGTCGGCCCACCCGGAAGCGTTCCACCGCCGGTGATCGGCGCCTCGCCGGTGGTCGGCGAGTTCAAGGCCAACCCCGCGGGTGCTCCGCCGGCAGCCGCCGTTGCTCCGCCGCCGGCAGCCGAGCCGGTGTCCCCTCCGCCGCCGGCGCCTCCGCCGGCCGCGGCAACGCCGCCGCCGAAGATCATGGCACCGGCGGCGGCACTGCCGCCGGTGGTTGTGACGGTCAAGGAACCGGGCGAGGACCTCGACCCGGGCGGCGACCTCGCTTCGCCGTTCGCCATCGAACTGACGCGGCCGACCGTGGTGCCGGGGGCGGCGAAACCCGAGCCGCTCGGCGATCCGTACAAGCTGGTGCGGGTTCTGCAGCTGGCGCAGGACAGGATCGCGCAAGGCTCGACCGACGCGCTCGCCGAGCAGCGCGACATCCGCGCCCGCCTCGACACGGGCCTGCCGGCGCTCGACGACGCGGTCTGGCAGGACAAGCGGAACGCGCAGGCGGCGGTCACCTATGTGCTCAGCGGCGGGGCGCCGAACGTGCTGAAGCACATGAAGACGATCGCGCCCTATCCGCCGATCGACCCGAATCTGGTCGACGGCGTCCTCGCCTATATCGAGGGCAACGAAAGCGAGGCCTCGCGCCTGCTCGGTCCGATCAATGCCTTCGACCTGCCGCCGAGCATGGGCGGGCTGGTGGCGATGGCGCAGTCGGCGCTCGTCGTGCGCAGCGATCCGCAGAAGGCAATGCACCTCCTCGACGTTGCGCGGCTGCTCTCGCCCGGTTCGCTGGTCGAGGAGGCGGCGCTCCGGCGCGAGCTGCTGGTCGCCGACTCGCTGAAGGACGGCGAGGAGGTGGAGACGCTCGGCCGGCTCTACCTGCAGCGCTTTCGCCATTCGGTCTATGCCGGGCGCTTCCGCAACCTCTTCGCGGCGGCGATCAGCCGCCTCGATCTTGCCCGCCATCCGGAGCAGTCTGGCCGGCTCGACGAGATGCTCGCCTCGGTCGAGCCGGCGGCGCAGTGCCAGCTTTACCTGACGCTGGCGCTCGCTTCGCTGACCAAGGGCAATGCCCTCGCCGCGGGGGTCGCGGCAAGCCGCGCGGCGGCACTGGCGCCTTCGGGCTCGGCGGAGGAGGCGCGAGCGCGCCTCTACCGCGCAGCGGCCGGGGTCGCCGATGCGGACAAATTCGATCAGACCTCGGCGGAGATGGCACGGATCGATCGTGACAAGCTGTCGGCGAGCGACCGCTCGCTCTACATGGCGGTCGCCGCGACCATTGACGGTGTCAAATCGGGGACGGACGTGCCCGACGGCCCCGCTCCGGCGCCCGAGGAGACCGACGCCAAGCTCAACCCCCTTTACGGCCGCGCGGCGGACGCCCTGAAGGCCGCCGACACGCTGCTCGCCGTCGCAAAATGAAGCCGCCGCTGTCCCTGCCGGGCGCGACGTCGGGCGCTGCGCCGCCTGGCCTGCGCCGGAACCTCACCCCCACGGGAAACAAGGCAGACCCGACAGGCGGAGATGATTTCGCGGCGCTCCTCGACGGGGGCGATAGGGTCGGGGAAACCGGGCGAGGCCCGGCGAGCGTAACACCTTCCGCAGGATCATTCGCCGGGGCGCGCATGGCCCGCGCGGTTGCTACCGGCGAGGCGGTCCCCAGCGCAGGGCTGACCAATGTTCCCTCGGGTTCGATGCCAGCTGTGCCGGCCGAGGCGACGGAGGAAGCCGCGGAACCGGTCAGCGTGATGCCCGCTTTGGCGGCGTTGGATTTGGCGCCGGCGCCGCAGGTGCTGCCGGTGGCGGCGCTGTCTCACCCCGCGAGCGAGGGTTCGGAAAGGCCGGCCGGCCGTGATGCCGCGCCGGCGGCCGGTGGTCCCGAGGACGCGTTGCCGCCGGTGGAGCCCGCGATGCTCACGAGTAGAGGGCAGCCGGTGTTCGAGTTCCGGCGCGACCGGATTGAACTGAAAGGCGGCAACAAGGAATCGAGCGAGCCGGCCGGTCCGGCAAAGCGGAAAGTAGCGACGGCGGCTGCGGCCGCGGAGACCGAGCAGCCGTCCGCGAGTACCGATGCCGCAGCGGCCTTCACCGCCGGGATTGCCGCCGTCGCGGCAACGTCCGCGCCGATGGCGGCGTCGCTGGACGTTGCGAAATCCCGGGGAGCGCCCGAAATCGGCGAGCCGGAGGACGTGCGCGCGATCTCGATTGGCCCTGCCAGCCTGGTGACGGGCACGAGAGTCGGTCGCGCCGAGCCGATGATGGAAGACGATCCGGCAGGAGGGACCGATCCGGCATCGGCCGATTGGCCCCAGCCGGTTGAGCGCGGCGAGACGCCGGTGTCGGTGGTTTCACTCGAGACGCATTTCGCGCCGACGATGCCGATGCGGGCGGGCGCCGGGCCGAGCGAGGCGCGCCATCCGGCCGCCCAATCGTCGGCGGAGCCCGACACCACCGCGCCCAATGTCGCGGACAGTGCGCCCGTCACTGCCGGCACCGGTAGCGCGGCCGTTGCGGCGGATAGCGGCGGACTTCCAGCCTCGACGATCAGCAAGCTCGCCGACCAGATCGCGACGGCAGCCGAAGCGATCCAGACCCCCGCGGCGGCGGCTCCCGCCGACATTGCCGCGGCGCCGGTCAGGGTGCTTACCGTCATGCTCAATCCGCCGGAATATGGCGCGGTGGTCGTGCGGTTGCGGAAGCGGGACGGCGAGATCGCAATCAGCCTCAGCGCCGGTAGCGAGGAGACGACGCGGCTGCTCGGCCGGGACCGCGAGCGGATCGCGGGACTGCTGCGCGACAGCGGCCTTGATGCTGCCCTGACGGTTGGCGCGCCCGCGCCGACGGCGGCCGCCGGCGGCACCGCGCCTGACAACGCGTTGGCGCAGGCAAACGGCCGGCCGCCGGGCGGCGGATCGAGCGATGCAGGCGGCTCGGCGGCGCGGCGCGAAACGCCGCCGGAGGGGAAATTCACGGAAGGGAACGGGCAGGATGCGGACCCGCAGCCGGATCGTCGCCGCGGCGCTCTTTACGTCTAGCCTTCTCGCCGCCGGACAGGCGCTGGCGGAGAATGTCTGCGAGCGCGAGATGCGCGGCGCTTCGGCGCGCTACGGCGTGCCGCTCGGCGTCCTCTATGCCGTCGGGCTGACCGAATCGGGACGGCGCTCCTCGCTTCAGCCCTACGCGATGAACATCGAGGGCAAGCCCTATTTCGCGGCGAGCGCGGCAGAGGCTATCGCCAAGTTCGCCGAGGCGAAGAAGGCCGGCGCCAGGCTGATCGACATCGGCTGCATGCAGATCAACTACCACTTTCACGGCGCGGAGTTCCCGTCGCTCCAGGCGATGTTCGATCCGCACGCCAATGTCGACTACGGCGCGCGGTTCCTGAAGGCGCTGCGTGCCCGGGAGCGGGACTGGACGCTGGCCGTGGCGCGCTATCATGCCGGGCCGAACAACGACCCGGCGCAAAGGCAGTATGTCTGCGCCGTGATCACCAACATGGTCGCCACCGGCTTCGGCGCATGGACGTCCGCAGCGCGCGATTTCTGCGGCTGAGGTTGCGCGTAAACGCAAGGTTACCGCGACCGGAAGAATTGCACCGCCCGGCTTCCCCGTTCCTTTATCGGCTTCCCTTAAGGTCTCCCGCGCAGGAAGAAGCGGGTGGGCAGCATGGCCGTGGACTATTCGATGCCGGTGCTTGTGGTCGACGATTACCGGGCGGTCGCCCGGATCATCGGCCGGCTTCTCAACCAGGCAGGCTTCAAGGAAGTCGACGATGCCGGCGATGCCGAGGAAGCGCTCGCCAAGATGCGCGAGCGGAAGTACGGCCTCGTCCTCTCGGACTGGCACATGGCGCCGATGACGGGTTTCGAACTGCTCGAAGCCGCCAAGGCCGACGAGAAGCTCCGCGACACGACCTTCATCATGGTCAGCGCCGACTTCTCGCCGGAGAATGCGACCGCGGCGAAGCAGGCCGGGGCGAGCGGGCTGATGCTGAAGCCCTTCGATGCGCAGACGCTGCGGGCGAAGATCGCAGGGGCCTTCCGCTAGGCTCCTCGGAGGCGCATCCGCGCGGCGGTGTCCGTGCAACGGACGCGGCTGCCTCATTAAGAGGAAATTAACCACGTTCGGCTGACCCTCAGGCCCGGGGGTCGAGTCGCCATTTCCCGCGTATCAGTCAGCCGTTTTCAACTTTTCATTTCGCAGGGGCCAGGCCGCCGACCGGCGCGCCATCAGCACGTCCGGAAAACGTGAAAGTCCAGAACTGCGCCTGGCCGAATGCACTTGCGCAGCGGCCAGCCGAGTCAGCTAGGGGGTCTCAATGTACGTTGTCGTCGATCGTCGTGCCGAAGTAAGCGCCGGCTATGTAGCGTCGCTTCAGGGCGAGGGGATCGCGTCGCTGGGCTTCGAGCCCGGCGAATTCCAGGACTGGTTCCGCGCCGGTTCGGGCGGCGACATCGAGGCGGTGCAAAGCTTCGTCCTCGGCGACTTCGACGAGCGCACCGACTGCCTCGGCCTCATCCGCAACCGCTCGCGCGCGCCCGTGATAGCGCTTGCCGAAGTGCGCTCGCTCGAAACGACGCTCGACCTGTTTGCTGCCGGCGTCGACGACGTGGTGCGCAAGCCCGTGCATGTGAAGGAAATCATCGCCCGCTCGCTTGCCGTATGGCGGCGGGCAACCCAGGGTCAGGCCAGCGTCAGCTTCGAGCGGCTCAAGATCTATTTCGACGGCCGCGATCCGGAGATCGACAAGCAGCCGCTGCCGCTGCCGCGCCGGGAACGGCGCATCCTCGAATTCCTGGTCAGCAACGCCCACCGCCGCGTGACCAAGACGCAGATCTTCAACGCGGTGTACGGCATCTTCGAGGACAAGGTCGACGAGGTCGTCGTCGAGGGCCACATCAGCAAGCTGCGGAAGAAGCTGCGGCTGCGCATGGGGTATGACGTCATCGATGCCAAGCGTCACATCGGCTACCAGTTCATCGCGCAGCGCACGGCGGCGGTCGACGGCGTGATGCCGGCGCGGATCGAGACCTAATCCGCACCGCCAACATTCCCTGCAAGGCGGATTGCTTTGCTGCTGGGCGCGGCTAGACTGGCTGATGCCCCCGAAAGACGCGAATTCGCGACGCTTCCGGCGCGAGAGCCTCGCCCATAGCGAGCGCCGCGTCGCGCTCCCTCTAATAATCTTTGCCGGCGTCCTCGCCCTTTACGCGGCCACGTCGGCGGCGATCACGATATCCGGCGGCTACGAACTGCTGGCGCTGGTGCCGGCGAGCGGCATCCTCGTGGTCATGCTCTTCGTCATCGGTCATGATGCCTGCCACCAGAGCTTCACGCCGTCGCGCCGCCTGAATAGCTGGATCGGGCGGATCGCGTTCCTCCCGTCGCTGCACGTTTACGGTTTGTGGGAGCGCGAGCACAACGGCCGGCACCACCGCTACAACAATATCCGCGGAATGGACTATGCCTGGATTCCGTGGAGCCCGGCGCAGTTCGCCGAAGCGCGCCCCCTACGGCGGCTTGGCTACCGGATCGCCCGCGCTCCGGGCGGCGTGTTTTTCTACTACCTTTTCGCCATCTGGGCGCCGCTGAAGATATTTCCGCGCCTCGGCCCCGAGAAGGGCGCGGCCCGGCCGGTCGGGGACACAGCGATCGTCTGGGGCTTCATCCTCGTCTACGGGTTCCTCCTCGGCGTGGTCGCCGATGCCAACCACCGGCCGGCCGAGATTTCGATCCTGCTCGCGCTCATCGCGCCCTTCATCATCTTCAGCATGATGATCTCCGTGGCGACCTTCCTGCACCACACGCATTTTGCCATTCCCTGGTATCGCGACGTCGAGCAATGGCGGAACGAGGACGGCGCCCTCGCCGCCACGGTGCATGTCCGGTTCCCGTGGGTGCTGCGGAAGCTGATCCTCAACATCATGGAGCATCACGGGCATCACATCGCGCCGGGTGTGCCGCTCTACCGGCTGAGGCAGTTCCAGGCGACATTTCCGGAAAGCGCCGCGCTCACCTGGGACTTCACGATCCTCGGCTATGCCACGATCTGCGCGCGCTGCAAGCTCTTTGACTACGCGGAGGGCAGGTGGACCGACTTCGCCGGCCGCGCGACCTCGGATCGCCTCTACCGGTTCGAGCCCGCTGCGGAACTGGAAGGCTACGTACCCCAGCGCAGCGCGGCGGTGTGGACCGGCGCGTCCCAAAGTCTCAGCGCCGCGCCGTCGGCGAGCGAGACGGTGAGCGAGCAGCCGGCCATTTCAAGCGAGGTGACGTAGCTGCCGACGAGGGAGCGGACGACGCGGATGCCGCGCTTTTCGAGTCGCTCCCGAGCTGCATGGTACATCAGGTAGAGTTCCATCAACGGCGTCCCGCCAAAGCCGTTGACCAGCAGAATCGCGTCGCCCGTGCCGGGCAGATCGCCGGCGATCGCGCCGACCATCTCGTCGGCGATCGCATCGGCGGAGGCAAGCTTCTCGCGGCGCCGGCCGGGCTCGCCATGGATGCCCACGCCCATCTCCATTTCGTCCTCGCCGAGGACGAAGGTCGGTTTGCCGGCGGCGGGCACCGTGCAGCTGGTAAGCGCCACGCCCATAGACCGCGTGCGTCCATTGACCTCCTTGCCCAGCTCGGCGAGTGCGGCGAGGTCGCGCAGCTCCTCGGCGGCGGCGCCGACGATCCTCTCGACGATCATGGTTCCGGCGACGCCGCGGCGCCCGGTCGAATAGGTCGAGGTCTCGACCGCGACGTCATCGTCGGTGATGACCTTCGCGACATTGCCGGAGCCCATCTCCGCGGCCATGTCGAAATTCATCACGTCGCCCTCGTAATTCTTGACGATGAAGAGGGTGCCTGAGCCGCCGTCGACGGCTTCGGCGGCGGCGAGCATCTGGTCTGGCGTCGGAGAGGTGAAGACCTGGCCTGGACAGGCGGCGTCGAGCATGCCGAGGCCAACGAAGCCGGCGTGCAGGGGCTCGTGACCGGACCCGCCACCGGAAATCAGCGCGACCTTGCCGGGTACCAGCTTTCGCCGGCGGACGAATTTCCGGTCGGGGCCGAGGGCGACGATATCGCCATGCGCGGCGGCGAAGCCGTCGAGGCTTTCCGCGAGTACCGTCTCGGGGCGGTTGATCAGCTTCTTCATCGCTTCCTCCGCTTTTCTCAGGACTGGTCGATGACCTTGGTCAGCCGCTGCACGAACTCGCCGACGATGCGGTCGAGGTCGCGGTTGCGCTCGTCGCTGCCGAGATCGGGCAGGTAGATGGTGTGGGCACGGACCCGCCTTGAATCGCCGGCGACCGGCAGCCGGCGCGGATGCGCCTCGGCATAGGCTTCGAGGAACTTGCGGCGGTCGGCGGGCGAGAAGTGGCAAAGCTCGAAGATGGTCTCGAGGTGGCGGGCCGGGATCGGCGTGGCGTAGGCCGGATTGGCGATCTGGGAGACGAAGCTGCGGTTCTTGCCGAGGGCGCCGGCAAGGCGCTGGCGCGTGCCCGAAGGACGGTTCTCCATGACGCTGCGGAGGATCGCCTTGTAACGGGCGACCGCTTCCTCGCTGGCCGGTTGCTCGCGCCGGTCTTCTTCCGGCGTCATGACCGGGCCGCGGCGACGGCGAGCTTGGTGCGGCCGACCAGGCGCGGGGCGACCGAGACCGAGCGGAGGCCGGCGGCGATGAGGACCGGGATGTGCCTCGGCTCGCCGCCCATGTCGCCGCAAAGGCTGACCTCGCGGCCGAGCGCCTTGCCGGCTTCGACGACGTTCCGGATGAGCCGGGTGACGGCGGGATGGCCGGGGTCATTGAGAGGCGCGACCGCGGCAATGTCGCGCGCGGCGGCGGTGACATACTGGGTGAGGTCGTTGCTGCCGATCGAGAAGAACGCAGCGCGGGCGAAGATCTCCGGCGCGGCGGCGACGGCAGGCACTTCCACCATGATGCCGAGGGGCGGGCGGCGGCACGCGATGCCGGCGGCGGAAAGGTCGCGGACGGCGTCGTCGAGGAGCGCGGCGGCGGCATCGATTTCGGACGGGACGGTGACCATCGGCAGCATGATCCTGGCGTTGCCGTGAACGGCGGCGCGGGCCATGGCGCGAAGCTGGACGCGGAAGACGTCCGGCCGGGCGAGCGACAGTCGGATGCCTCGGGTCCCGAGGAAGGGGTTCGACTCGCCAGGAATGGTCAGGCCGGCGATCGGCTTGTCGCCGCCGGCGTCGAGGGTGCGGAGGACGACCGGCCGGGAGCCGGCCCATTCGAGAACGCGGCGGTAGACGGCGTATTGTTCCTCTTCCCCGGGAAGGACGCCGTCCTGCCGAAAGAGGAACTCGGTGCGGACAAGCCCGATGCCGTCGCAGATCGCCGGGTCGAGGCCGGCAAGTTCGTCGGCGCCGGCAATATTGATCATGACGCTGACGCGGTCGCCGCCGGCCGTCGCGGCGGGATTCCGGGCTGCCGCGGCCTCCTCGGCGTCCCGGCCGCGGCTGCGGGCCCGCTCCGTCTCGAAGGCGGCCCATTCGGGCTTGCCCGGGCTCAGGACGACGCGGCCGGCGGTGCCGTCGACGATCGCGTCGCGATGGCCGTCCTCGTCGAAGGCGCCAAGACCGACGACCATCGGCACGCCGCGCGCCCGCGCCAGCATCGCGACGTGGCTGGAGGAACTGCCGGCGAAGAGTGCGAGCGCGCCGCCGGCGGTCCAGTCGATGCCGAGGAAGCGGCTGGGCGTCACATCTTCGCCGACGAGGACCGCGCCGGGCGGAAAACTATCGTCGTCGGTGCCGTCCAATGCCCGCAGCACGCGGTCGCGGATGTCGCGAAGGTCGGCGGCGCGGGCACGGAAATAGTCGGTGTCGGCCGCTTGGTAGCCGGCGGTCTCGGCGTCGATCGCAGCCTGCCAGGCAGAGGCGGCGTCATGGCCGGCGTCGATCCGCTCGAAGGCGGGCGCGGAGAGGGCCTCGTCCTCAAGCATCGCAACCTGGAAGGCAAGGATTTCCGCGGCATCGCCCGAGGCGGCCTCGATCAGTCCGGCCAGGGCCGCGACGGCCTTGCCGATCGCCTCGCTCAGAGCCCTGCGCTCGCGGCCCGGGTCGCCGCTGCCGGCGCGGCGGACGCCCGCGGTCGCAAGGCGCACGAGGGGGCCGGCGGCGATGCCGGGGGCAGCGGGCTGGCCGCGCCGCTCAAGGGTTGGTGGCATCCGCGCGGGATTCATCGAAGTCGCGCTCGACAAGGTCGATCAGGGCGGCGACGGCGTCGTCGGCGTCCTGTCCCTCGGCGCGGAAATGGACGTGCGTGCCCTGCGGCACCTTGGCGGCCATGACCTTGACGATGCTTTTGGCGTCGATCCACGGCCCGTCGGGCGTGGTGGCCAGACGAATCGACGAGGCGAAGGTCTTGGCGAGCTTGGTCAGCTTGACCGAGGGCCGCGCATGCAGCCCGACCGCGTGGGTCAACAGAACCGTCCCCATAACTTCAGACATTTCTCGATGCTGTCCTTCTCACGCGGGGCTCAGTTCTTCGGCCGTGCGCTTAACATCATCGAGGGGCGCGCCGCCAGACGATTCGGTCGCGGCCATCACCGCCCCCTCGACGATCGGGGCGTTGCAGACGACGATCCGCCCCTGCCGTTCCGGCGGCTGAAGTTCGATCGCCATCTCGCTATTGGTCTCGGCGCCGCCGAGGTCGACAAGGATCGCCACCCCCTTGTCGGACCAGGCCGAGTCGATGGCATCCATGATGGACCGGACATCGGTGCCGAGGCCGCCATCGGCATTGCCGCCGCACCAGGCGAGCGGCACCTCGTCGCCGACCATCTGGCGCACCATGTCGGCCGTGCCTTTGGCCACGTCGGCGGAATGCGAGACGATGACGATACCGACATTGGCGCTCATGCTCGGGACTCCAGGAGGCCGGCGACGGCGCCGACGATAAGGGCGCTCGAACGGGCGCCGGGGTCCATGTGGCCGATGGAGCGGTCGCCGAGGAACGACGCGCGGCCGCGGATGGCCTTCATTGCGATGGTGGCGGACGCGGCCCGCTCGGCGGCTGCGCCAACGTCTCCGCCATC
>DASRGK010000058.1:0-13107 GCA_035651055.1 Bauldia sp. | reverse complement strand
AACTGTCCGCCTTCAGCGAATTTGCCGCCAGCCAGTCGACGATCGAAGGTCACAACGCCTACCTGAAACCCAACGCGGTCCAGTACATCAGTCTCGCGCTGCACGAACTGATCGCGATGTCGCTTCTCAATGGCGCGCTTTCCGTCCCCGACGGTCGGCTCCTTTTCTCGAGCACGCTCGAAGATGCCGAGGGTGGCGAGGGCCGCGACCTTATTCTCTCCTGGCGCGAGACCGGGATGGCCGCGCCCTATTCGCTGGCGGATTCCCGCTTCGGAAAAGCGCTTCTCGAGGAGATCGTGCCGGCCGCGCTCGGCGGCAAAGCCTCCGCCGAGTACGACCAGCCGCGCGGGTTCAGCTACTGGCTGAGGGTGCCCCAGTCGCAGTTCTTCTAGAACTCCGACAGGGCTGCTAGGCGGCCTTCTCCTCGATGCCGTCGGCGGCGACCAGAAGGTCGATGGCGGCGCGGACATCGGAAAGCTTCGACGCCTCCCCGCCGCCCATGTTTTCGGCAACGGCGATTTCAAGCTGCCGCGCTTCGGATTCCCAGCGCTTGAGAACATCGAGCTTCTGCTTGGCAGTCATGGAATCGGTCGCGACCACGTCCATTGGCCGTTCAAAGACGCTGGTCGGCGACAGAAGGGCGCGATCGTAGTCCTTGGCGGTGTACATGGCGGATGCTCCCCTGGCTGGCCGGCGGTTCGCCGGCGGAGGCTAAGTAGAACGCCTCACGCAGGGGTGGGTTCCCGAAGCAATCACCCTCAGAAGGAGATTCAGGGAGGGAAGCCGCTACGCCCCGGCTCTGATTGGCGAGGGGGGCGGGGGACAACCACCAGACGGGGCGTAGCGGTGTTCCATAATCTCCGGCCGGGCCGGAGATCGCTGGTCGGAGAGAGAAGCGGCAGACCCGGATCCCGAATTGGCGCAGGAACCGTGTTCACGCCGTACCCTTCCTTCCGCGGCGACAACGTACGGGCTGCCATCCGGGTTCCCTGAAAAAGCGGCTTCTCGACGAAAAAGTGCGCGGAACGCCCGGGCCGTTCTCCCGTTGGAGAAACGCGCGCGAAGCGCACCCCCACCCCTTGGAGGATCTCATGAACCAGGACAAGATTCAGAACAACCAGGGCCAGTCGGGCCGCAATTTCGAGAAGAGCGGCGACATGCAGCCCGACGGCGACAAGAACCGCCAGAACCAGCAGTCGCAGACTAACCCGAGGAAGGACCAGCAGCAGGGTGGCCAGCAGCAGGGCGGCCAGCAGGGCGGCTGGAGCGACGAGCGCCGCGACGAACGGCAGCAGGGCTCGGGCTCGGGCATGGGCAAGCAGGATCGCGATCGGACCTGATCGCAGTCAGCTCATTTTCCGAAAGGGCGGCCTCCGGGCCGCCCTTTCTATTTCCGCGTCCGGAGGCCTGCCTCGACCACCTCGACGAACCGCGCGACCTGCTCCTTCAGCACGCTGACCGGAAGCGCCATCAGTTTGGCGTCGAGACCGAGGCTGACGATCCCATGGACGCCGGAGAAGAGCGTCCGCGCAAAGATCTGCGCCTCTTTCTCGTCCATGTCGGGCCGAAGGGCGCGAAGGGGCTTCTCGACCAGCGTGAACAGGCGCGCCTGCTCGCCGCTGTACCAGGCAGGCACCTCCTCCTGCTCGCTGACGTTCATCCGGTGCTCGAACAGCGCCCGCCAGCGCAGCCGGTTGGCGAGGGCGAACTCGACATAGACCAGCGCCAGCCGGACGAGCTGCGAGCCTTGCCCGCTCTGCCCGCCTTTGCCGTCCTCTCCGGTCCTCTCTCTTTCCTTCCGCTCCGCCCTCGCCAGAAACTCCTCGAAGGCGGCAAGCGTTCGTCCGTTGACTTCAAACACGAGCGCGTCAAGGTTCGGAAACACATTGTAGATGGCGCCGAGGGCGCAACCGACCTCCCTGGCAAGGTCGCGGGCCTTCAGCGCGGGAAGACCGCTGGTGG
Organism: Bauldia sp.; assembly: GCA_035651055.1. Lineage (GTDB taxonomy): Bacteria > Pseudomonadota > Alphaproteobacteria > Rhizobiales > Kaistiaceae > JAFKKF01. The sequence continues at coordinate 11,145 of DASRGK010000058.1, read as the reverse complement.
CTATGGTTCTTTCGGCAGCCGCGATGAGCGCCGCCCGCATTTCCTGCCGTCGTTCCTCAGTCTTGGGAGTCACATTCCGCCTGAATTCTTGAACGACGTTCAAATTTCTCTTGAACGACGTTCATGATTGTGCCATTTGAACTGCGTTCAGACAAGGGGAGGAGGGACTTCAATGCTGGCCTCGCTGATGACCTCCCGGCGCTTCGCGCCCCTGTTCTGGTGCCAGTTCTTCGCCGCCTTCAACGACAATTTCCTCAAGAACGCGCTGACCTTCGTCATTCTGTTCAAGGTGGCGAGTTCCGGATCGGCGGTTCTGGTGACGCTCGCCGGCGCCGTCTTCATCGCGCCGTTCTTCTTCCTCTCTGGCCTCGCCGGTCAGCTCGCCGACCGCTACGACAAGGCGATCATCGCGCGCCGGCTGAAGCTGACCGAGATCGGCGCCGCCGCCGTCGCCGTCATCGGCTTCCTCCTCCAGTCCGTCCCCGTCCTCTTCGCCGCGCTTCTCCTTTTCGGTATCCTCGCCGCGCTCTTCACGCCGACCAAATACGGCCTCCTCCCCGATCACCTGCGGACCGAAGAGCTGCCGTCCGGCAATGCCCTGGTCGAGGCGGCAACCTTCCTCGCCATTCTTACCGGTACGATTTCGGGCGGCCTCGCCGCCGCCCGCGGCGTCGGTCCCCTGCCCTTCGTCGTCCTCGTCATGGGCTTCGCGGCCCTGTCCTGGTGGGCGGCCCGCGCCATCCCGCCGACCGGCGAGGCGGCGCCCCACCTCCACGTCGACAGGAACGTCTTCCGCTCGACCGGAATGCTCGTCCGCCTCATCTGGAACGACCCCCGGATCTGGCGCGGCGGTCTGATGGTGAGCTGGTTCTGGACGCTGGGCGCGGTCATCCTTGCCCTCCTCCCGGTCCTCATCAAGGACACGCTCGGCGGCGGCGAGGGCGTGGTGACGGTCTGCCTTGCCGTCTTCTCGGTCGGCATCGGGGCCGGCTCGATCGCGGCTGCCTGGCTCTCCGGCGGCCGTATCCTCCTCCTGCCCGTTCCGATCGCGGCGCTGGCGATGGGCCTCTTCCTCCTCGACCTCGGCCTTGCCGCCTCCGCCGCGACTCCACCCGCCGCCGAGCAGGGGATCGCCGATTTCTTCGGCAACGGCCCCGGCTGGCACTATGCCGCCGATTTCCTCGGCATCGCCTTCTTCGGCGGCATTTTCATCGTGCCGGTCTTCGCCGCCGTCCAGCACTGGGCCCTGCCCGAGCAGCGTGCCCGCGTGATCGGCGCGGTCAACGTCGTCTCGTCGGGGGCGATGGTGCTCGGCGCCATCGCCGTGGCGGTGCTCCAGGCGATCGGGCTCGGCGCCCCCACGATCTTCCTCATCCTCGCCGGCGCGTCGGCGATCGTCGCCGGGCTCGTCTTCCGCTTCCTGCCGGCGAACAAGGTCCGCGACTTCCTCACGCTCGTCTTCCGCCTCGTTTACCGGATGCAGGTAAGGGGCGCCGAGAACATTGCGCGGGCCGGCCCGACCGCGATATTTGCGCTCAACCACGTCAGCTTCCTCGACGCCGGCGTTGCCCTCTCCCTCCTCGAAGACGATCCGGTTTTCGCCATCGACCACGACATCGCGCAGCGCTGGTGGGTGCGGCCGTTCCTCCGCTTCGGACGGGCCATCCCGCTCGACCCGACCAAGCCGATGGCGACGCGCACGCTGATCAACGCCGTGCGCGGCGGCGACTCGCTGATCATCTTCCCGGAGGGCCGGCTGACCGTCACCGGCAGTCTGATGAAGGTCTATGACGGCGCCGGACTCGTCGCCGACAAGGCCGGCGTCATGGTCGTGCCGGTCCGGATCGACGGCCTCGAGCACTCCGCCTTCACCCGCCTCACACGCGCCCAGGCGCGCCGGCGCTGGTGGCCGAAGGTCACCGTGACGCTTCTTGAGCCGGTGCGCCTCGCCCTCGATCCGGCGCTCCGCGGCCGGGTTCGCCGCCGCGCCGCCGGCGCCGCCCTCTACGAGGTGATGTCGGACCTCATCTACCGCACCACGTCGATCGACCGTACGGTCGTCGAGGCGCTGATCGAGGCCGGCCGCAAACAGGGCTTCGGCCGCCGCGCGGTCGAGGATCCCGGTCCGTCGCATCTCTCCTATCGCCGGCTGCTCGCCGGTGCGGCGACGCTCGCGCGGAAGCTGATGCCCTATGCCGGCGAAGGCGAGGCGCTTGGCGTGATGCTCCCCAACGCCAACGGCGCCGCTGTCACCGTCCTCGGCGTCATGTCTGCCGGCCGCGTCGCCGCGATGATCAACTTCACCGCAGGCGCCGCCAACATTCTTGCCGCCTGTGCCGCCGCCCGGGTGGACACGATCCTCACCTCACGCGCCTTCGTCGAGCGCGCCAAGCTGGAGAAGGTGGTCGAGGCGGTCGGCGAGAAGGTCAAGTTCGTCTACCTTGAGGACGTGCGCGCCAGCGTCGGCGTGGTTGACCGGCTGCGCGGCCTCTGGGAGGCGAAACGTCCGCTCGTCCGCCGCCAGCCGGGCGACATCGCGGCGATCCTTTTCACCTCCGGTTCGGAAGGCGTGCCGAAAGGCGTCGCCCTCTCCCACCGCAACCTGCTCGTCAACGCCGCCCAGGCCGCCGCCCGCATCGACTTCGGCCGCTCGGACAAGCTTTTCAACGTGCTTCCCGTCTTCCATGCCTTCGGCCTGACGGTCGGTTTCATCCTGCCGCTGGTCTCCGGGGTTCGCGTCTACTTCTACCCGTCGCCACTCCATTACCGGGTCGTGCCCGAGCTGATCTATGCCTCCAACGCCACCATTCTCCTCGGCACCGACACGTTCCTCTCCGGCTATGCCCGCTCGGCCAACAATTACGACCTGCGCTCGCTCCGCTACATCGTCGCCGGCGCCGAGCCTGTGAAGGAGGCGACCCGCCGCGTCTATACGGAGAAGTTCGGCCTTCGCATCCTCGAAGGCTACGGCACCACCGAGACCGGCCCGGCGCTGGCCTTCAACACGCCGATGTTCAACCGCTTCGGCACAGTCGGCCGGATGCTGCCCGGCATCGCCACGCGCATCGAGCCGGTCGAGGGCATTGCCGAAGGCGGACGCCTGCACGTCTCCGGGCCGAACGTGATGATCGGCTATCTCCGCCATACCGACCCCGGCCGCGTCGAATCTCCGACCAACGGCTGGTACGACACCGGCGACATCGTTCACATGGACAGCGACGGCTATCTCGCGATCCGCGGCCGCGCCAGGCGCTTCGCCAAGATCGCCGGCGAGATGGTCTCGCTCGCCGCGGTCGAGGCCGCCGCGTCCGAACTCTGGCCCGACACGCCGCTGGCGGTCACCGCCGTCCCCGACGACCGGAAGGGCCAGCGCCTCATCCTGATGACGGAGAAGGCCGACGCAACCCGCGGCGAGCTCGGCTTCCATATGCGGAACGCCGGCTACAGCGAGCTGATGGTGCCGTCCGAAATCATCGTTGCGCCGGTCCCGCTCCTCGGCACCGGCAAGGTCGACAACCCGGCCGTCGCCGCCTTCGTCGCCGCCGTCCTCGCATCGCGCGGCGCGCCGCCGCGCGACCTGCCGGAGAGAGAGGCCGCCGCCCCGATCCGCGCCGTCTCGTGAAGCCGCCCACCCGGAAAGAACAACCCCGCCGCGATTCGCTCGCGGCGGGGCGGGAGGAATATTGACGGAGGTTCGTGTTCTTCTTCTTCGCGCTGCACCCGCCCGCGCCGCCAAACCCTGCTGCAGAGGCTTGCGGCACCTTGTTCATATATGAACCGGCATGTGCAACAGTTGAACTATAGAAAACGCTCCCGCCGGCGGTCAACCGCCGTGTCGGACTTGTTCACACCGGTCTCACTTGTAAGACAGCGGAGCCCGGCGGAGCCGCATCTTGCCATCTCTAACCCATTGGGTTACATATGGCCGTGCTCACCGTCGTTGAGACACCGGTGTTCATCCGGCGAGCCGAAAGACTCCTCAGTCGTGAGGAGCACGCCGATCTTGTCCTGTTTCTGGCGTCCCATCCCGAAGCCGGCGATCTGATACCCGGCACCGGCGGGGTCCGGAAGGTCCGCTATGCGGGACGCGGCAAGGGAAAGCGTGGCGGTTATCGCGTCGTCTACTACTTCCTCGACGAGGCAACGCCGCTCTATGCGCTCCTGATCTACGGCAAGGACGAGCAGGACGATCTCACGTCGGAGCAGAGGAAGGTGGTTCGCACCTTCGCCGAGGCCATCAAGAATGCAGGGAAATGATCATGGCGCGTAAAACAGAAACGCTGGGCGACGACCTCATCAAGGCGATGGGCGAAGCCCTGGCGCATGCGCAAGGCGAGCGGACCGCCGCGCGCGTCACGCGATTCGAGGCGGCGCCCGCCGTGGAGGTGCGTCGCATCCGTAAGAAGGTTGGCCTGACTCAGGATGCTTTTGCCAGCGTCCTCGGAGTGAGCGCCTCCGGCCTGAGGAAGTGGGAGCAGAAGCAGCGTCACCCGCAAGGAGCCGCCCTGACCCTTCTTCAGGTCATGGACCGCGAGCCCGCGGCGGTAGCGCGGGCGCTTGCGCCGAAACCCGCCGAGCGGCGGCCGGCAAGGCCACGCCGGTCCACCAAGCCGATTCCCGCCTAGTCACGGCTCGGCGCCCGCGTCAGTCCGCCGTCGCCGCGTGTTTCGGCGGCGGCGGCAGGTCGGCCGCGATCGCCCCGGCGAAGGCGATCGCCTCGACCCGGATCTTCTCCATGTGCGCAGCCGAAGCGCCGGCGAGGAAGGGGACGCTCAGCGCCGCGATAACCCGGCCGGTGCGGTCGGGGATCGGCGCCGCGAAGGCCCAGATGCTTGGTGCATATTCGCCCTTGTCCTGCGCCCAGCCCTGCCGCTTGATCCGCGCTAGTTCCGCCTTGAGCCGCTTGTCGTCGTCGAGGGTGCGCGCCGTGTACTTGACCAGCGGCGCCTTCAAGCGCTCGGCAAGCTCCGCTTTCGGCAGATAGGCGAGCAGGATCTTGCCGCCGGCCCCGGCATGGAGCGGCAGGCGCTGTCCCGGCACGACCGTCAGCGCATAGTCGCGCCCGCCCTTGACCGCCGCGACGACGAGGACGCCGTCGCCGTCGATCACCGAGACCTTGGCGCCTTCGCCGGTCTCCTCGCAGAGCTTTTCCAGGTGCGGTCGCGACAGCGTCGCGAGGTCGTAATCGTGGGAATCGGCCAGCGTCCGTGCGGCGAGCGCGATCAGCCGCGGTCCTAGCCGGTAGCTGCCGTCGCTCGATCGCCGCACCACGTCGTGGCGCAGAAGCGTATTGAGGATGCGGTAAACCGTGGTGCGCGGCAGGTCGAGCATGTCGACGAGGTCGCGGATGGTCGCCCCGCCGGCGCGTTTCTCGAGCAGGAACAGCACGTCCATCATCCGGTCGATCACCGGAATGCGGTGCTTGGCCGATGCTGCGCTGGCCGCGATGTCGCTCATGCCGAAACGTATCGCCCGCCCATTGACTTACCTTCGCGGCTACCCTTAGCATCCAAAGCTGAACATTGAAAGTTCATATTTGAATTAGGCTGGGCTTCTGCCCATCGGCCGGACTTCGGGAAACGGAGCCGCCGCAGCCGGACGCGGGAGGCGCCGGGATGGATGCGAATGCCGCCAGGATCGCGGATACCGCGAGCCGGCTGAAGCGGCTCTATACCGCGGCGGTCTACGACATCATGGACGAGATGGGGTTGCGGCACCAATGCCTCGACCTCGCCATCAAGCCGCTTTCCGGCGAGATGCGGGTCGCCGGCCCCGCCTTCACCATTGCCGGCTCCGCCGATCCGGCGAGCGACGAGGAATACGAGTACACCGAGGTACGCGACCTCACCTTCTTCCGCCGGATGTATCCCGGCTGCGTCGTGCTGATCGCCGCCGCCGGCGAGCGCCAGGCCGGGCACTGGGGCGAGCTCATGTCGACCGCGGCGCGGGCGCGCGGCGCCGCCGGCGTCGTCATCGACGGCGGCTGCCGCGACGGCACGATCATCATGAAGATGGGCGGATGGCCGGTCTTCACGCGCTACCTTTCCCCGATCGAGTCGAAGCACCGCTACCGCATTCGTGCGCTGGAAAAGCCGGTCGCCGTGTCCGGCTCGCTCACCAGCCATCTCCGCGTCGAGCCGGGCGACTGGGTCTTCGGCGACATGGATGGCGTCGTCATCATTCCCGCCGCCAATGTCGGCGATGTGCTCGAGAAGGCCGAGAAGATCGGCGGCGTCGAGGACATCGTCCGCGCCGAGATCGCCGCCGGCGCCGACGTCAAGGACGTGTTCGACAAATACGGAAGACTCTGACCGGGAAGGCGTCGACGCCGGCCCCCGGCAATCACCAGGGAAGAAGAACGATGAAAGGCATCACCCAGCTCGCGCACGTCGCCCTGAAGGTCAAGGACATCAAGCGCTCGCTCGACTTCTACGTGAACAGGATGGGCTTCGACGAGATGTTCCACCTGAACCGCGACGGCAAGCTCTGGATCGTCTATCTGCGGGTTACCGACGACCAGTACATCGAGCTCTTCCCCGACGGCGAAGGCGACCAGGTGCCGCCGCGCGGCAGGACCGGCGTCGACCATTTCTGTCTCGGCGTCGACGATCTCGATGCGGTCATCGCCCAGCTGAGGAAAGCCGGGATCAAGCTCACCGCCGAGAAGAAGGAAGGCGCCGACTTCAACTTCCAGGCCTGGATCGCCGATCCCGACGGCAACCGAATCGAGCTGATGCAGATCATGCCGAAGGCGATGCAGTTGTCTGCGATCGCATCGCTGAAGAAGGGCAACCACAAGGTTCCGGTCTACAACGTCTAGACAACTGCCCGCCCGTGATCGCTTCTCACTACCTGTCATCCCCGCGAAAGCGGGGACCCAGTAACCGAGACGATGGGGAGCAAGGCACGCCGTCCGTTACCGCCTTTTCAGGCTCCCGCAGCGGATACTGTTCCCCGCTTTCGCGGGGATGACAGCAAGGGGAACGGGATGACAGGGGGAGAGCTGGGGATGACATCAGGAGACAACCTCGCCTCTCCCCGGAACAGACCCGCATGAAAGTCACCGGACTCAAGACCTTCGTCGCCAATGCCTCGCGGACGAACTTCGTCTTCGTCAAGCTCTACACCGACGATGGCATCGACGGCGTCGGCGAAGCGACCCTCGAATGGAAGACCAACGCCGTCGTCGCAACCATCGGCGAACTCGAGCGCTACATCCTCGGCAAGGACCCCTTCCCGGTCGACTACCACATCGAGATGATGCACCGGGACTCCTACTGGCGGACCGGCGCCCTCTTCCGCTCCGCCCTCGGCGCGCTCGAAGCCGCCATGCTCGACATCAAGGGCAAGGCGCTCGGCGTCCCGGTCTATGAGCTTCTCGGCGGCCGCCACCGCGACCGCGTCAAGTGCTACGCCAACCACTGGTTCTGGGGCGCCGAGACCCCCGAGGCCTACGCGAAGGCCGCTAAGAAAGCGACGCGCGAGCTCGGCTTCCGCGCGCTCAAATGGGACCCGTTCGGCAGCGCTTGGCTCGAAATGGACCGCAAGGAACGTCGGCTCACCATCGAGATCGTCGAAGCCGTGCGCGATGCCGTCGGCCCCGACGTCGAACTCATGCTCGACGTTCACGGCCGCCTGAACGTCCCCACGGCAATCGCCATGGCGCGGGCGCTCGAACGCTACGACCTCACCTGGATCGAGGAGCCGACGCCGCCCGAATCGATCGACGCGCTCGCCGACGTGCGCGCGAAAAGCCCCGTGCCGATCGCCGCCGGCGAGCGCTGGTACGAACCCGACCGCTATATGGAGGCCATCCAGAAGCGCGCCGTCGACATCATCCAGCCGGACGTCTGCCACCTCGGCGGCATGTTCGAGACCGCGCGCGTCGCCGGCATGGCGCATGCCCGCTACATCCCGGTCGCGCCGCACAACCCGACCGGTCCGGTGATGAATGCGATGACGCTCCATCTCGCCGCCGCGATCCCCAACTTCAAGGTTTTCGAGACCGTCTCGATCGACGTGCCGTGGCGGAAGGAACTGGTCACCGAGACGCTCGCCTTCGACGGCGGCGATATCCTCGTCCCCACCGTACCCGGCCTCGGCGTCGAGCTGAACGAGGAGGCTTGCGCGCGCTTCCCCTACGAGCCCTACGACTTCCCGATCTTCGCCGGCAAGATGACGACGCACGGCGTGGCGAAGGGCGAGGCGACTCTCAACCGTTCGGGCAAGCCGGCGAAGCGCCGCGGCAGGCCGGGAAAGTCCCGCCCGCGCAATTGACGGGGTGCGACGCTTCGCCCTATCGTTCGTCTATAGAACAGGCGTTGTTCGCATTTGAACAACGCGATGGCCGGCAAACCGGCCGGATGCGGGAGGCGACACGAGGAGGAGCCGCGTCACTCGGGGACGCGCATCCGTACCCTCATCGCGACCAGCGGCCCGGCTGACGACGACGATCGGGACGGCGGATGAAGGTCGGACTGAGTCTTTGGGGCCCCAATCTCTCCGACGACGGCGCCAGGTTCGCCGCCGAACTCGGCGTCACCGAGGTCGTCATCCACCTCAACAACTACGTCGCCGGCACCGACCAGACCGCCTACCTGGCCGGGCGCGAAGCCGGCCCGCCCTATGTCGATGCGCGCTCGAGCCGCCTCTGGACCTATGACGATTTCTCGAGCGCCGCGGCGCTTCTGGCCCGCCACGGCCTGAAGATCGCGGCCGTCGAGAATTTCTCGCCGGCCTCCTGGTCGGACATCCTCCTCGACGGGCCGAAGAAGCGCGAGCAGATGGAGGGGCTGAAGCGGCTCATCCGCGATGCCGGGAGAGCAGGCGTGCTGGTCTTCGGCTACAATTTCTCGATTGCCGGCGTATGGGGCTGGATGCGGAAACCGGCCGGCCGCGGCGGCGCCAGCACCGTCGTCTTCGACGCCTCCGCCTTCGATCCGGACGAGCCGCTCCCGGACGGCGTCCTCTGGAACATGCGCATCCGCGATGCGCGGCCGGGCACCCCTCCGGTCCGCGTCTCGGACGGCGAAATCTGGGAGCGGCTCGCCTGGTTCCTGAAGGAGCTGGTGCCTGTCGCCGAGGAAGCCGGCGTGAAGCTCGCCGCCCACCCGGACGACCCGCCGATGCCCTCCCTTCGCGGCACCGCCCGCCTCGTCAACAGCCCGGCCAAATACGACCGCCTGCTCGGCATCGTCGACAGCCCCGCCAACGCGCTCGAATTCTGCATCGGGTCGCTCCAGGAAATGCCCGACTGCGACATCTACGAGACGACCCGGCATTTCGCGAAAGCGGGCAAGATCGCCTACGTCCATTTCCGGAACGTCCGCGGCAAGGTCCCGCTCTACCGGGAGACCTTCGTCGACGACGGCGACATCGACATGACCGAGATCGTCCGCATCCTGCGCGACGCGGACTATGACGGCGTCCTCGTCCCCGATCACGTCCCCGATCTCACCTGCAGCGCGCCCTGGCACGCAGGCCATGCCTATACGGTCGGCTTCATGCGCGCGCTGGTCCTCAACGCCGGCGCGCTTGGCCCCTCGTGGAGCGCGGCGCGCCCGGCGAGGGCAGACACCAGACAGGCGGCGAATGCCTGAACGACAACCAGCGCGAAACCGAAAGGGAGGAACGACATGACACCGAGGAAACACGCCACGCTGCTCGCGACCGCCGCCGCCGCGCTCGCCCTGCAGGCAGGGATCGCGATGGCAGGCGAGATCGTCTGGTGGACGCCCAACTGGGGCGAGGCCCGCGCCAAGGAACTGGCCGCCAAGTTCGAGGCCGCCAATCCTGGCATCACCGTCAGGATGGAAGTCACCGTTTCGAACGGCCTCCCAGCCAAGGTCGCGACCGCGCTCCGCTCCGGCTCGCCGCCCGACCTCATCGAGGTACAGCACGGCTGGGTGCCGGAATACGCCCAGGCCGGCCTGGTCCTGCCGATGGACGATGTCATCCAGGACAAGGACGACTACGTCCCCGCCGCGCTCGACTACGTCAGCTGGAACGGCCATCTCTGGGCGATCCCCTACCGCATCGAGACGCACGCGATCATCTACAACAAGGGTGCGTTCAAGGCCGCCGGGCTCGATCCCGACAAGCCGCTCGAAACCTGGGACGACCTCATTGCCGCGGCCAAGAAGCTCACCGGCAAGACCGCCGACGGCAAGGATCAGTACGGCTTCGCCATCACCGGCGGCGGCGAGTTCGGCAACACCATCTTCCGCTCGCTGCCCTTCATCTGGATGAACGGCGGCTCGATCATCTCCGACGACATGACCAGGGCGACGGTCAACGAGGCGCCCGCCGTCGCGGCGGTGAAGTTCTACACCGACTTCCTGAAGAACGGCTGGTCGCCGCCCTCGACGCTCCAGAATGACGGCACCGCCAACCGGCAACTCTTCATTGCCGGCACGGTCGCCATGTACCAGTCCGGCCAGTTCGACGTTCCCGCGATCCGGAAGGAGAATCCGAACATCGACATCGGCGTCATGCCGATCCCGCATCCGCCCGGCAAGCAGACCGCGGCGATCATCGGCGGCTGGAGCTTCGTCATCCCCAAGGACGCCAAGAACCCGGAGGAGACGAAGAAGTTCGTCCAGTTCCTCGCCGGTTCGGACAATATGGGCTTCTTCACCGACACTTTCCCGGCGCGGAAGTCGTCGATGAGCCTCCCCCGTTTCGCCGATCCGATCCTCGCCCAGTTCAAGGCGATGTTGCCCTACGGCCGCAGGGTTCCGCCGCAGAAGAACTGGCAGAAGATCACGCAGGCCTATTTCGACGAACTGCAGGCGATCATGTCGGGCGACGCCGAGCCGCAGGAGGCGATGGACGCCGCCGCCGCGGAGATCACGCCGCTCCTGAAGTAGCCGCGATGAACCTGACTCCAGGGTTCGTGCCCCGTCCGCTGCCTGGGAACGGGTACGCGTGGTTGGGACTATTCGCCCCCTCCCCCCTTGTGGGGGAGGGCTGTTTCTCTTGGCGAAGCGAAGCTGAGCGTAGAGAAACAGGGAGAGGGGTACCCGGGACTCAGATAGGGCGCGACGTCACCGACGCCGGCTGCGTCGGCGAGGGCACCGGTTGCGGTCTCGCCGGCGCTGCCGGCTTCGGCACAGCAGAAGATCAATGCCAACCGGGGAACCCCTC